>SVJB01000032.1 GCA_015069185.1 Oscillospiraceae bacterium | reverse complement strand
GTGTTAAAATACTTCTCACGGGAGCCACCATCCTTTAGTGTTTTTCTGTCAATTTAAATTTATCACTAATCGGGGCTCCCGTCATTATTTTTTTCTTTTCAAATCCCAAGATTTATTTTACACCAACATGTTCGCTTTTGTATATTGAAAAATAGCTCGAAATATAGTAGTATCTATGCGTTTTTGGCTTATTTTTAACCTGATGAAAGGTAGGTTTTTATGGAAGAATTTTTAGGCTTTCTTTTTGAAAATGCATTAAAAATCCAGTGGCAACAAGTTGTTATGTGGGTTATCGGTGGCATTCTTATATTTCTTGCTATCAAGAAGGAGATGGAGCCGTCACTGTTGCTGCCGATGGGATTTGGTGCTATTTTAGTTAACTTGCCATTCTCAAGTGCGATAACACAGGTACTTGAGAACGGTGTGGAGCAGGAAGGTGCTCTTGATGTACTCTTTGGTGCAGGTATTGCAAATGAACTGTTCCCTTTGATTTTGTTTATCGGTATTGGTGCAATGATCGATTTCGGTCCGCTGCTATCCAATCCTAAGTTGATGCTATTTGGTGCAGCTGCACAGTTTGGTATCTTTTTCACCTTGGGACTGGCGTCTTTGTTTGGATTTGAACTTAAAGACGCAGCATCGATTGCTGTAATTGGCGCTGCAGACGGTCCTACATCAATATTTGTTGCTAATATGCTTGGTTCTGATTATTTAAGCGCTATAATGGTAGCTGCATATTCTTATATGGCATTGGTACCAATTATTCAACCACCTGTTATCAAACTTATTACTACTAAGAAAGAACGTATGATTCGTATGCCTTATGAACAGAAGGAAGTATCAAAGCTCACCCGCATACTGTTCCCAATTGTAATTACAGTTATTACAGGTATTTTCGCACCTACAAGTGTTGTCCTCATCGGATTCCTCATGTTTGGTAACTTAATACGTGAGTGCGGTGTACTTGATAGTTTGTCTGAGACAGCTCAGAAAGTGCTCGCAAACCTCATTACAATTTTCCTTGGTATTACGATTGCATCTCAGATGACAGCAGACAAGTTCATCAGACCGCAGACATTGCTTATTCTCGGTATCGGTCTTGTTGCATTTATCTTTGATACAGTAGGCGGCGTTATGTTCGCAAAGCTTCTTAACCTGTTCTTAAAGAAGAAAATCAATCCGATGATTGGTGCAGCAGGTATCTCAGCTTTCCCGATGTCAGCAAGAGTAGTACACAAGATGGGTCTTAAAGAAGATCCTCAGAATTTCCTCTTGATGCATTCAATTGGTGTAAATGTTTCGGGGCAGGTTGCATCTGTTATTGCCGGCGGTATGATACTTAATATAGTAATGCCGCTTGTAGGATAAGGAGGCTGCGAGAATGATTAATGTTGATAGTTTTTTGAATTCACTTCCTATTGTTGGCAAAGGCTTCTTAGGAGTATTTATAATCCTAGGTATAATAATTATCACTACAATATTGCTGAATGCAGTTACTAAGAAAGGCGAGAAGAACGTAAAGACTATTTTGTTATGTTCGCTTGCAGTAGTAGCGATTATCGCTGTTATAGTAATTTATGGATTTGTCAGTAACAAATATAGTGAGACAACTCTATCTCTTATGGGAATATTTATGAAAAAATAATATTTTTACAAATTAATACTTGACATATATTTTTCAAAGTAATATTATACAACTCGCGAGAGCTGTTAGATGCGCAGGGGACACAAGCTCAGTGTCCTTTGCGCTTTTTTAAATAGGAGGAAGTCTATATGCAAATAAGTGAGATGAACGATTGGCTAGAGCAGGCACCTATCATTGCTACAGTACATTCAGAGGATTGGGAAGCAGCAATTAACGCTCCTGTGAAAACAATTTTCTGCCTTAAAGCTAATCTACGTACTATCAGAAACCATGTCAAAGAAGCACATCTTGCAGATAAGAAAGTATTTGTACATATAGATTTATCTGAAGGTATAGGTAAAGATAAGGTAGGGATAGAATTTCTTGCCGGCTGTGGAGTAGATGGTATTATAACTACCAAAGGAAATATGATAAAAATTGCCAGAGATGCAGGAATGATTACCGTACAGAGATTCTTTGCTTTGGATTCACAAGGTGTTGTTGCTATTTGTGAGATAACGCAGGCTGTTTCCCCGGATTATATAGAGATAATGCCAGGTGTCATCGATAAAATAATTTCAAAATTTGCAAAGGGGAATATACCGGTTATTGCCGGTGGTCTTATTGAAACAAAACAAGAAATAACCAACGCGATTAGAAGTGGCGCTGTCGCTGTGTCAACAGGTAAGGCAGAGTTATGGTCTATGTAAGATATTTATAAATCTCCGTTGCAATGCTACATTTATTATGTGTATAATGTAGTGATCACAGTAACTATAACTGAGAGAAACACGGGGTTGATATAATGAAGGATATTAAAATTTTAGATGACACTAAGCTTTTTCTTTTTGATATGGACGGCACTCTTTATCTGGGTGACCGCCTTTTCACTTTTACAAAGGAACTACTTGCTAAGATAAAGAAAGCCGGCAAGCGATATATGTTTATGACGAATAATTCATCAAAGAGTGTTGCTGATTATATTAAAAAATTGGGTGACCTTGGCATACCGGCTGAGAGAGAGGATTTTATTACTTCTTCACAAGCCACGGCGTACTATCTTAAGAAATATCATAAAATGGCTCGACTGTATGTGTGTGGTACAGCATCTCTCAAAAAAGAACTGGAATATGAGGGCTTTACTGTTACTGATAATCTGGATGAGGTGGACTGCTTGGTTATCGGTAATGATACTGAACTTACATTTAAGAAGCTTGAGGATATGTGTAGGCTCCTGCTTGCCCGTGATCTTCCGTATATTGCTACAAATCCTGATTACGTTTGTCCTACAGAATACGGCAGTGTACCCGACTGCGGCAGCTTCTGCGATATGATTTACAATGCGACACGGAAACGTCCTGTGGTTATAGGCAAGCCTGAGCCGTTGATGCCACTTCTTGCTATGGAACAGGTAGGTTGTAGTGGCCGCGAGACAGCAGTCATTGGAGACCGTATATATACAGATGTCAAGAGTGGTGTAAACGCCGGTACTATCAGCGTGCTTGTGCTCAGTGGTGAGACCACGGTAGAAATACTGAATGAATCTGATGTAAAGCCTGATCTGGTGTTGGATGATTGCAGCGCAATACTCGATGTGCTGTAACAATGAAATATTGACACTATATATTTTGCTATGTTACTCTTTTACTAGGAATTTTGTTGGCTATGTTCTGGCTCTATTGTTTTGTGTGATAGAATTATAGAAAGTTGAGTGAAAACATGAAAAAATTTATATTATTTATATTTATTTCCATTATTATAGCACTTACTATATCTTGTGAAAAAGCAAAAATAGAGGATCAAAATTTGCAATATATTTATGAGATGGACACTTCTGAAGAATATGATGTGGCTTCCGATAAACTTAATCATAAAAATGTAATTTCTAATGAAATTAACTATGTACAGGATCAAAATGCTGAAAATACAAAAAAGATAGTGATTTTAGATACTGAGCAAACAGTTACATATTTTCAAACACTCTATCAAGCGGGATTTGACAAAACTGATCAATATGTTTGGGGGAGTAAAGACAAAGGGGAATACATTTATCTTGGAGAAGAAAATTCTATAGAGGGGATAACCGGAACTTTTTTAGAATTAAACATACCGCTGAATGCGGAAAGTCATGTTGTGCAGAAAGCTTTAGAAAACGCGCTGCTTCCACTTATTGATTTGACCGGTTATCAAAATGTAAAGGACTCTGTAGCCACTTATAATAATGAAGGTCAATATTATAATTACACTTTTTATTATTATAATACAATTAATGGCTACCAAAGCGACTCCGTAAGAGTTCATGTAAAGGGGAATGGAGAAGTTTTTGCGCTTTGGATAAACAAAAATAATGTCAATGAAAATGATTTGTTAATTAGCAAAGAAAAAGAAAACAAATTATTATCTCTCAAATTGCAAGATATGTGTAATACAAAGGATACAAAATATAGCTCTTTTAATATAAATAACACACCTAAATTTTATAAATTTGATGGAGAAATATGTATTCAATACGATATAACAATTATTTATATGGATACACAAAATAATGAGTTAACAAGTCGGCAATTTATAGTAATCCCTGTCCGCTTGCTGCTTGAATGAGTATAACAGGCATATTTTGACAAATATGTAATCAAGATATATAATGACAACAATACAAGTCATATATTGACAGATTTATGGAGGATTATTTATGAACAAAACAGAATTAATCGCAAAAGTAGCAGAAAATGCAGGTATCTCAAAGAAAAGTGCAACAGCTGCTGTAAACGCAACATTTGACGCTATTACAGAAGCAATTGCAGCAGGTGACAAAGTTCAGCTTGCTGGTTTTGGTACTTTCGAAACACGTGAACGTGCAGCTCGTGACGGCAAGAATCCTTTGACAGGCGAAGCTATTAAGATTGCAGCTTGCAAAGTACCGGCTTTCAAAGCAGGTAAAGCTCTTAAGGATGCTGTTAATCAATAATTAAATATCGTAATAAGGAAAATCCCGTGTCAATGTATATTGAACGCGGGATTTTTTGTATTTAACTTTTGTGATAATACGTTGTATAAGTATTGCATTTTTTATTAATTTCAGCAATAATGTAGCAATACATAATGTCTTGAAGAAAGGACCTGTGAAAATGTCGTCAGTATATACATCTATAGATCAATTGATAGGAAAGACACCTCTTTTAGAGCTTACTAACATAGAAAAAGCGCTAAACCTCAAAGCGCGCGTAGTGGCAAAGCTTGAATTCTTTAATCCTGCCGGATCTGTAAAGGATAGGGTAGCGCTTAATATGCTTGATGATGCCAAGGCACGCGGGCTGATTAGAGAAGGGAGCACTATCATTGAGCCTACCAGTGGTAATACTGGTATCGGACTTGCGGCTGTAGCTGCTAGTCGCGGCTACAAAGCAATCATTGTGATGCCGGACAGTATGTCGATAGAGAGACGCAAGCTTATGGCAGCGTATGGCGCTCAGGTTGTTCTGACTCCGGGTGCAGAAGGTATGGCAGGTGCTATTGGCAAAGCACAGGAACTGTCTCAGCAGATTCCGGGAAGTTTTATTCCTGATCAGTTTGCAAATCCGGCTAATGCAGAAGCACACTTTAAAACAACCGGTCCTGAAATATATCAGGATACAGATGGTAACATTGATATTTTTGTAGCCGGAGCAGGTACAGGTGGCACTATAACAGGCACGGGTAGGTATCTTAAATCTCGTAATCCTGATATACAGATTATTGCTGTGGAGCCCCAAACTTCTCCTGTTATCACGCAGACCTTACAGGGCACACAATTGCAGCCCGGCAAGCATGGCTTGCAGGGAATAGGAGCGGGTTTCATACCTGATGTACTTGATGTGTCTGTGTTGGATTCAGTAATCACATGTACTGATGAGAATGCTTGTGAAACAGCTCGTTTGATTGGTAGACTGGAAGGTTTTCTGGTAGGTATCTCTTCAGGCGCCGCTGCATGGGCGGCTATAGAGCTTGGTAAATTACCTGAGAACGAAGGAAAAACAATTGTTGTATTACTGCCTGATACAGGGGAGCGATATTTATCAGCAGGAGTGTTTAATTGACCTGACAACTAGCTTAAGGGCAAATTAATGGTTGAAAATTGGCAAATATATGATAAAATATAAAGGTTAAATCCGCCCTTTGGATTTAACCTTGTATTTTGTTAATTAACTTTGATTGGAACATGGTGATTTTTGTGATAAATAGCATGACTGGTTTTGGCAGAGGTGAATACAAATCAGGTAGCGTACGCTGCATTGTTGAGATCAGAACAGTTAACCATAAAAATTATGACTACTCTATAAGATGTCCAAAGGAATTATTCTCAGTTGAGGACCGTATCCGCGATTTGGTGAAGGCATATATATCACGTGGCAAGGCAGATATTTTTGTGACATACGTAAACGAAGACACAAAGGTAAGCAGCGTTATCGTTGATTCAGGCTTGGTAAAGGCTTATATAGATGCTATATCACAGGCCAGCTCGGAGATCGGTCTTAATTTTGAGCCTCGTACAGATATTTTCTTTAAGATTCCGGATGCATTTACACAGGTAAAGGAAGCTACAGATGCAGATGTTCTGTGGTCAAATATTTCACCTGCCTTTGAGGCGGCTTTGATTGCTCTTACTAATATGCGTCATATTGAAGCGATTAAGTTAATTGCAGGAATTGAAGATTGTTTTGATAGAATCGGACAATTTTTCACAGTTATAGAAGAAAAGAGTGAGACTGTTCCGGAAGAGTACAGAAAGAAGCTTACAGACAGACTTTCAGAACTGCTGGACAAGCAGATTATTGATGAGCAGAGAATTGCAGCAGAAGTTGCGGTGTTTGCTGATCGTTGTTGTATTGATGAAGAAATAGTAAGATTCAAGAGCCATATTGCTCAATTTAAGAAGCTTCTGGCGGAGAAAGAGTCTCAAAGCAAACAGGATGCAAAGCAGTCTGTTGGCAAGAAGATGGACTTTATTATTCAGGAAATGAATCGTGAGATTAATACAATGGGGTCTAAGGCCAATGATCTGACTATAACGAATAGTGTGATTGCTATTAAGAGTGAGATTGAGAAGATCCGTGAACAAGTACAGAATATTGAATAATCAGCGAAGGAGGTTGGGATCATGACATTAGTTAACATTGGTTTTGGTAATTTAGTAAGTGCAGATAAGATTGTAGCTATTATTAGTCCTGATTCTGCACCTGTTAAGAGAATTATTCAGGAAAGTAAAGATAGGCTTATGTGTGTGGATGCTACATATGGCAGACGTACCAGAGCTGTAATTATAACTAACAGCGGTCATGTTATTTTATCGGCGTTACAGCCGGAGACCGTTGCAGGTAGAGTATCAACAGAGGAGCAGGCATGAATAAGAGACTGACAAAAGAAGGTATATTGTTCGTGATTTCCGGACCGTCAGGCAGTGGCAAGGATACGGTTATTGACAGTATCAGAGCGCTGGATGACAGCATCGGTACTTCGATATCAGCAACGACCCGTCCAATGAGAAAAGGCGAAGCGGAGGGTGTTAACTATTATTATAAGACATATGAGGAGTTTGATGCATTAATTGAGGCCGGAGATGTGCTTGAGTGGGATACTTTCCAAGGAAACAAGTATGGTACCCTTAAAAGCGAACTGGATAATCAGTTGAAGCAAGGAAAATGCATTATGCTTGCTATTACTGTACCGGGAGCTCTTAAGATTAAGGAGCTGTTTCCTAAGGAAAGTGTTTTAATTTTTAATCTGCCACCGTCTCTTGATACACTGAAATACAGAATCATTAATCGCGGCAGGGAGAGCGAGGCTGAGGCTGAGTCCAGATTCCGTGCGGCTATAGATAATGAGATACCGAAGGCAGTCTTGTTTGACTACATTCTGGTAAATGACGATCTTTCTGAAACAGTTGATTCACTTATGGCAATAATTAAGGCTGAGTCAAGTAAATTTTCACGAAATAAGACAATACTTAATGATTTACATCTAATAGATTGAAAGGAGCATTTAAAAAATGATTTATCCGGCAATTGCTGATTTACTCAGCACAGTAGACAACAGATACACTCTGGTTATGCAAATTGCAAAGAGAGCAAGACAGGTTACTGCAGGCTCAGAGGCAAGAACAGACTTTAAGTCAAATAAGAGTGTTACAATCGCTGTAAACGAAATTGCAGAAGGCAAAGTAACTTATGAGCGTACAACAGACGGTCTTAAGTAATGATATATTTTGAGGTGATTTACAATGTGTGAGAAAACTATGGAAAAAATAGTAGCACTTGCGCAAAACAGAGGTTTTATTTATGCTGGTTCACAGATCTATGGTGGACTTGCAAACAGCTGGGATTACGGCCCGCTGGGAGTAGAGCTTAAGAATAACGTTAAGAAGGCATGGTGGAAGAAATTTGTACAAGAGAGTCCCTACAACGTAGGTGTTGATTGTGCAATTCTTATGAATCCACAGGTTTGGGTTGCTTCAGGTCACGTTACAAGCTTTAACGATCCTCTCATTGACTGCAAACAGTGCAAATCAAGACATAGAGCAGATAAGATTATTGATGACTGGAATATTAAAAACGGCATTGAGATGTCAGTTGACGGTTGGGATAATGATAAGTTGATGGAATACATGCGTGAACATAATATTGCATGTCCTGTGTGCGGCACATCCAACTGGACTGATATCAGAAAGTTCAATATGATGTTCAAAACATTCCAGGGAGTTACAGAAGATTCACAGTCTCAGCTTTATTTAAGACCTGAGACAGCACAGGGTATTTTTGTTAACTTTAAGAACATTCAGCGTACAACACGTAAGAAGATACCTTTTGGTGTTTGTCAGATTGGTAAATCTTTCAGAAACGAAATTACTCCCGGTAACTTTACATTCAGAACAAGAGAATTTGAGCAGATGGAGCTTGAGTTCTTCTGTGAACCCGGTACAGATCTTGAGTGGTTTGATTATTGGCGTTCTTTCTGTCGCAAGTGGCTTCTTGATCTTGGCATGACAGAAGAAAATCTCCGTCTCAGAGATCATGAGAAAGAGGAACTTTCTTTCTACAGTAAGGCAACAACTGACTTTGAATATTTATTCCCGTTTGGTTGGGGTGAACTGTGGGGTATTGCTGATAGAACTGATTATGACTTAAAGCAACATATTGAGGCTTCAAAGGAGGATATGTCATACTTTGATCCATATAAGAATGAGAAATATATTCCTTACTGCGTAGAGCCGTCTCTCGGTGCTGATCGTGTTACTCTTGCATTCCTCTGCGATGCTTATGATGAGGAAGATCTGTCAGAAGGTGGCAAGGAAGATAAGAGAACAGTTCTCAGATTCCATCCAGCGTTGGCTCCTGTTAAGGTTGCAGTACTTCCTTTGGTTAAGAAACTTTCAGATAAAGCGTATGAGCTTTACGAGAGACTTATGAAGAAATATACTTGCGAGTTTGATGAGACAGGTGCTATCGGTAAGAGATATAGAAGACAGGATGAGATAGGTACTCCTTTCTGTATCACATATGACTTCCAGACATGTGGCGAAGAAGGTGTAGACGGCGATAATGCTGTTACAGTAAGATTCCGTGATTCTATGGAACAGATTCGTATGCCTATTGACGAACTGGAAAAATGGCTTGATGAACAGCTTACATTTTAATTTTCACAGTGAAAAGAATTGTATAGCTTGACATATATTTTAGATTTATTTAGGAGGTTTTACAAACATGAGTATTAAGTATGTTTACAGCTTCAAAGAAGGTAACGGTACAATGCGTGAGTTACTTGGCGGTAAAGGTGCTAACCTTGCAGAAATGACACGTATTGGTCTTCCTGTTCCTCAAGGTTTTACAGTAACAACAGAAGCTTGTACAAAGTATTATGAAGATGGTAGAAAGATTAACGATGAGATCCAGGCACAGATTATGGAATACATCGACAAACTTGAAGAAACAACAGGCATGAAGTTCGGCAGCAAAGAGAATCCGCTTCTCGTTTCTGTTCGTTCAGGCGCACGTGCTTCTATGCCGGGTATGATGGATACAATCCTCAACCTTGGTCTTAATGAAGACGTTGTTGAGGTTATGGGTGCTAAGTCAAACAATCCTCGTTGGGCTTGGGACTGTTATAGAAGATTTATTCAGATGTATTCTGACGTAGTTATGGAAGTTGGTAAGAAGTATTTCGAACAGCTTATCGATGCTATGAAGGAAGAGAAAGGTGTTAAGCAAGATATCGAGCTTACAGCTGAAGATTTAAAGACTTTGGCAGGTCAGTTCAAGGCTGAATACAAGGCTAAGATTGGTAAAGACTTCCCGTCAGATCCAAAAGAGCAGCTTATGGGCGCTGTTGAGGCTGTATTCCGTTCATGGGACAACCCACGTGCCAATGTTTACCGTCGTGATAACGATATTCCTTATTCATGGGGTACAGCTGTTAACGTACAGATGATGGCTTTCGGTAACATGGGTGACGATTGTGGTACAGGTGTTGCTTTCACACGTGATCCTGCTACAGGTGAGAGAGGTCTCATGGGTGAGTTCCTCGTAAATGCACAAGGTGAAGACGTTGTTGCCGGTGTTCGTACTCCTATGCCGATCGCTGAGATGGCTGACAAGTTCCCAGAAGCATTTGAACACTTCCAGAAAGTATGCGCAACTCTTGAAAATCACTACAGAGATATGCAGGATATGGAATTTACAATTCAGGCTGGTAAACTTTACATGCTCCAGACTCGTAATGGTAAGCGTACAGCTAAGGCTGCTCTCAAGATTGCTTGTGATTTAGTAGCAGAAGGCATGATCGACAAGAAGCAGGCTGTTGCTATGATCGATCCTCGTAACTTGGATACACTTCTCCATCCTCAGTTTGATGCAAAAGCTCTTAAGGCTGCAACACCTGCAGGTAAAGGTCTTGGCGCATCTCCCGGTGCTGCTTGCGGCAAAGTTGTTTTCACAGCAGAAGACGCAGTTGCATGGAAAGAAAAAGGTGAAAAGGTTGTTCTCGTTCGTCTCGAAACATCACCTGAAGATATTACAGGTATGAAAGCTGCTCAAGGCGTACTCACAGTACGTGGTGGTATGACATCACACGCAGCTGTTGTTGCTCGTGGTATGGGTACATGCTGTGTATCTGGTTGTGGCGACATTATTATGGATGAAGAAAATAAGAAATTTACATTAGCAGGCAAGACATATGTTGAAGGTGACTATATCTCAATTGATGGTTCTACAGGTAACATCTATGATGGCATTATTCCTACAGTTGATGCTGAGATCGTAGGCGAGTTTAAGACAATCATGGATTGGGCTGATGAGTTCAGAGTACTCAAAGTACGTACTAACGCTGATACTCCTGCTGATGCTAAGAAAGCTCGCGAGCTTGGTGCTGAAGGTATCGGTCTTTGCCGTACAGAACATATGTTCTTTGAAGCAGAGAGAATTGCTGCGTTCCGTGAAATGATCTGTGCTGATACAGTTGAGGGTAGAGAAGCTGCTCTTGCTAAGATTCTTCCTTATCAGCAGGGCGACTTTGAGAAACTCTACGAGGCTCTTGAAGGCAATCCTGTATGTATACGTTTCTTAGATCCACCGCTTCACGAATTCGTTCCTACTGAGGAAGAAGACATTGCTCTCCTGGCTAAGGCTCAGGGCAAGACAGTTGCAGAGATCAAGAACGTTATCTCATCTCTCCATGAGTTCAACCCGATGATGGGTCACCGTGGATGCCGTCTCTCAGTAACATATCCTGAGATTGCTAAGATGCAGACAACAGCTGTTATCCGTGCTGCTATCAATGTAAAGAAAGCTCATCCTGATTGGAACATCGTTCCTGAAATCATGATTCCTCTCGTAGGTGAAGTTAAAGAGCTTAAGTTCGTAAAAGATATCGTTGTTGCTACAGCTGACGGCGAGATTGCTGCTGCAGGCATTGATCTTAAGTATGAAGTTGGTACAATGATCGAGATTCCTCGTGCTGCTCTTACAGCTGATGAGATCGCAAAAGAGGCTGAGTTCTTCTGCTTCGGTACAAATGACCTTACTCAGATGACATTCGGCTTCAGCCGTGATGATGCCGGTAAGTTCCTTACAGCTTACTATGACAGCAAGATTTATGAAAACGATCCATTTGCAAAACTCGACCAGAATGGTGTTGGTAAGCTTATGGAAATGGCTGCTACACTTGGTAGAAAGGCTCGTCCTTCAATTCACTGCGGTATCTGCGGTGAGCACGGTGGCGACCCTGTATCAGTTGAGTTCTGCCACAAGATTGGTCTTGATTATGTATCATGTTCACCTTTCCGTGTGCCGATCGCAAGACTTGCTGCTGCACAGGCTGCAATCAAAGAATCTAAGTAATTAGATTTATAAAGCAATTTAATCCCTCTGCTGAGCAATCGGCAGGGGGATTTTTGTATCATGGCGTAAAATTGTTGTAGGTCTAGAAAATAAAAAATAGATAAGTAATCATTTTGTAGTAAAATAAATTTGACCAAAAAAACTAACAAGGAGTGATTACTTATCTATGGTCAACAGTTTAACACAAATCGCAACAAAAATGGTAGAAAAATATTTTGAAATTTCATTTGAAGGAAATCTTGATGAATATGTCGAGAAACAGCAAGCAAATTTCAATGAATGTTTAAGACAAACAATACAGTGTCTTTTTGAGGATATTGACACATATCTGTTTGACTGCAAAGAAATACGAGAAGAATGGGAAGCAATTAAAAAAGATGTTCCCCGACAAGTGACATGTCAATGCGGACTCATCGAATATAAAAGACGGTATTACAGACATCAAGAAACAAGAGAATATGCGTATTTAACAGATATAGCTTGCGGAATTGAGAAATACAGTAAAATCAGTTCTGGTACAGCATTGAGACTTGTAGAGCGAGCAACAGATATTTCATATCAGAAGAGTAGTGATATAGTCACAGGAGGATTAGTCTCAAAACAAACTGTGAAGAATAAAATAAAACAAATAGAAGATTACGAGTTAGAACCGGTGCCAAGAGATACAAATATTAAAAAGATACATCTCCAGGCAGATGAAGACCATATATCGCTGCAGGGAGAAGGAAGTAATATCGTAAAGCTTGTCACAATGCATGAAGATACAATAAAGGAAAACAGAACAAAGAATAAATTAGTGAATAAAATAGATTTTACTCCTTATCCGAATGAAAGTAACCGAGAATTTTGGGAACGCATCTGTTTTAATATAGAAAAGAGATATGGTTTACGAGAAGATTTAACAGTATATATACACGGAGACGGAGCAAATTGGATAAAGACCGGACTTGAAGAAATACCCGGCAGCAAACCCATCCTTGATAAGTTTCATATGGAGAAATATATAAAAAGGATATATCAAAATAAATATGAATATCGAACCTATATAATGAACTGTTTACAAACCAATAGATACAATTTACTAAAAACTTTTCTTGATACCTTGGTTGCAAATGATGAAATAACAGAGCAAGACGCGCAGGAAGTATACAGATATCTGTTTAACAACCGTAAAGGAATAACAAATGCGTTAACCTTGGGGTTGGATGGGAGAAGCTGCACAGAAGGATTGGTTAGTCATACGTTATCGGAAAGGTTATCAAGCAGGCCCTGTGCCTGGTCAGAAGAAGGAGCTGCTAATCTTGCGAGCATAAGAGTGTTCATAAAAAACGGAGGTAAATTAAGAGAAGAAAATTTGATACATCATGATGAAGTATTAATGGAACACCAAAGTAGGATCAAGGAAATAACAGCAAAGAAAATAGTAGAAGCAGAACATGAATTTCATATAAGAGATTATGTGCCAAAAAGAAGTGCTCACACATGGCTAAAAGACATTGCAAGATCACTGTGTTCATAAATAAAGCAACAGGCGAATAAGCCAACAAAAGGGCTTATTCGCGTTATGTATCAGAAGCCGGAAGCAAGTCACCTAGTCAAGGGTGGCCTAGGCCATGCATTTATCCTTGACAAGGTGGCTTGCTTCTGGCAGAAGAGAACAAAGTAAAAATGCGATTGAAAACAAATTAAATACATGGTATTCTGTATGCGAAAATTTATTTTATTTATTAATAGCATTTACTATCTATATTGACCTACAAAATCTTTACGCTGTCTTTTTGTATCTGTTGCACTTCGTAAAAATCAATGTTACAATATAATTGAAAAGGTGGTATAGTAAATTATGAAAAAAGTCTTATCTGTTTTTCTGTGCGGAATAATGTTATTATGTTTCGTAGCTTGCGATAAGAGTATTGTAAGCAACACACAACCAACCGAAAGTACAGGCCAAACCGATACCAACAACCAAGCAACCGCCATTTTCAACACGAAAAACATTAAACGCATTACCTTTTACGCCTACTATGGTAGCGGTAAAGGTAGCGATGTTCCAGCCGAACACTTAGGCGAAATTACAACTTGGCTCAATTCGTTTAAGATTGATACCGATAGGGAGTTTCCCGATTTGGTTCCTCCTGGTACAAACACTATCAAGGTAGAAATCGAGTATTTTGATGGAACAATTGTAAAAAAAGGTTTAGATACGACAACCGTTGATGGAATTACATACTACATAAAAGGTGATACCGCTCCCAAGTGCTATGAAGAAATTATATCAAAGACAAGTTTGAATTAACGAATTGTATTTTCCTCCTTTTGCATACTGCACCACAGGCGCTATCAAAGAATCTAAGTAATTAGGTTTATAATGTGAAAAGGCAAACTGCTTTATAACATAAAAGGCAAAATAAATTATAAAATTACAACCTTGCAAAGAAAATTTTGCAGGGTTGTTTTTTATATAAAATCTTGCAAAGTGTAAATGCTACAATGAAAATGCATAAAAGTTCCGAGATGAAAATGTAGGAATTTAAACATTTTTGTTGTAGCTTTTTGATTACAATAATGTCATCTTAATACGGAGGTGTCTAACATGCGAGATGACATAAGAGAAGCTATTTCATTTCTTGCAAAGGAGGATGTAACATTGTTTAATAAAGCCGAATTAGCCAGAAGATATGGTTGCGATCCCAGAACTATTGATAGGTATATCAAGATCCAATCTGGAGAACTTGTGCCAAAAGAAAACTCACGCAAATATAAGTCAAAACTTGATGACTACAAGGGGCTCATTACTCATAAAGTTGATGCATATGGTTGTACTGCAATGGCAATATACAAGCTCCTTTTAACAAAAGGATATCAAGGGAAATATAGTATTGTTGCTGATTTTGTAAAACAACATAAAGAAGTTGAAACGAAAAAGGCAACTATACGG
>SVJB01000006.1 GCA_015069185.1 Oscillospiraceae bacterium | reverse complement strand
AGTGCTGTCATATGGGTGATACTCTTCTTCGTTTATGACGTGTATAAGATCGATTATAGTGTCGTCGACGAGTCCACACGTACTGTGGATGGATTTGCATCCTTTCTCTTGGATATGGACAACAACAAGGATACCTGGGAAGTTCAGTATGAGATAAAGAATGCCGGCATGTTTAGCCGTTTGGCATTTTGGGATAAGGCTTCCTGCACGATTCGGTACAATAGAGGAACAAATGCTTCCTATATCACCTTTATTTTTGAGGGCGAAAATCTCGGCACAAAGCTGCCGGACGGTACATACGTCTTGACGAAAATTAAGGGTGTAGATGTGCTGATCGACAAGAATAACAAGCTCATTTATAAAGAGGACAGTGAGTTTTATAAAACAAATGCACCGATACTTCAAAAATACGCACACGATGCGCTGATCGGCAAAATGCTTGAGCAGACCGAAGGCGGTGAGCACGGGCTCATAGATACCAATCCACCGACGGAGGCTATTTTTACGGAAAAGGCGGCAATCACCGCAAGGCTTGTGCGTAACAATCCTAACGTACTGATGGATCATGGATTTGAAGCACGATGCAGGATTGGAGACAGCAACGAGTGGGATGTTTATAAGTTTACCTACAACTACTCAAACGCTGTATATGATTTTAACATTGACGGCTATACTTATGCCAAATAGGAGAAAAATTATGAACACAAAACCTATCATTCATGTCCACTATACGAACGATGACTATAAATTATGGAACCCTCCGCTTGAGCCTAACTTTGAAAAGTATTTGTTGGCAACTCCTGGGAGGATTTTTGAAAGCTGCGGTGGATTTGATCCGCTGGACGTGCTCTCCGTGTCCAAAAATAAAATCGTTTTGCGATTAGACAAAGAAATAGGAACGCTTCGCCCGGGCGAAACACTTACCATGCACTATGAGCTCCCCGGTCTGATCGCCGACGGCAGTGGCTATGAGAACTTTACAGCAACCATCCGTTGGCTGACAGCAGCGGAAGCAGCAGAGGTTAACGCAGAGCCTATGAATGATCACTAAATAGTCATGAAATGGGACTATAAATACGACAAAGACAGTTTAGTAGTGGATGCTCTTTGCGTAGAAGCTTTTTGGAAAAGATAGGGTTATCGGTGTTCTAATGTCAAATGGAGAACAACACACCACAATTATTTAGTATTGCGCATACGATATTCTATTGGTGTCATTTTCATAGCCTTCTTGAATTTACGGTGAAAATACGCACTGCTTTCATATCCCAATGTATCTGAAATCTCATTGACTGTCATATCGGATGATATTAAAAGATTAAGAGCTTTATTCATTTTGATACCCGATAAAATTTCAGAAAAAGAATTACCGGTGGCCTCTGTGATAATGCGACTCATATATGGTGATGTGTAATTAAAAGCTTGGGCCAGACCGGACAAAGTAACAGTTTTATAGTTACGATCTATGTATTGAAGAATAGATGTTATTACCTTGTCATGTGCACCCTGTGTGAATGATGGTATTTCGGCAGACTGCTGATGGTGACGAAGTAGTCTGCTAAATATAAGCATCAGGAGATTTTCCATACAAATATCTGTATAATCATCTTTTTTCATACTTTCACCAATAAGATCTTTTGCCATATGTAGCATTCTATCATCATTTACTGTGTGGAAAAGTAAGTAATCAGTAAATTTCTTGGTGTATAATATATTTGTGAAAAATTCAGATAACATGTGATTTCCTGTAAGAATTTTAAAAAAAGTATCGTTAAATGTTGTTTTTTTTACAAGAATATTAAAAACAAGACTGTCATCAAAAACACCGATTGCGTGCGGTACATTTGGTGCAACAATACAAAAGTCGCCGGCAGTTAATGTTTGACGAGTACTTCTCACTACATTTTCACAACTGCCAGTCAGGACATATACAATCTCAAACATAGTGTGAATATGAGTGAATTCAGGTGTGTATCTTAAATGTTGAAATACTTGAATATTACCGCCACAAGGAAACATATTATTCTCGGTATATATTTCCCAACCGGCATCACAGATTCCCGGAATAAAACATCCATAATCTAACAAATCTGCTCTCTGCAAGAATAAAGACATTTTCTCAGGATCGTTAGTAGCCAGATAATAATCTCTCATTATTTTCTCTGCATCAGATAGTTTTGCAAAACACTCTTCTATATTTATTGTATCTTTCATATATATGCCTCGTTAATTGACTTTTTATATATTATATAACCGTTTAAATCTTAAGTAAAGAATAAAAAAGTCAATACAACAAGTTATACAAGACTATTTTTTGCAAGCATATAATGTGGTAGTCTATTAACAAAGAGGTGATCTATGTGGATACGAGATTTCGCAAAGTTTTATCGGTTGTTATTGTTTTAATAATTGCATCTGCTGTAATCATTGGTGTTTTGTATTATAGCGGCATGTTTGACGATAACAGATCTGCAAATAAAGAGGGAGATGACGATACGGTGCGATATATTCTGGAACACGATACACAACTTAAGAATATAACATGGTCAGGTGAAGGATATACCATACAGATAGGTTATGATAAGAAAGCGGTCATTGAGGTAATCAAAGATGGCAAAGTTAATATCCTTGATGAGTCACGCGGTATCCATACAGGTTATGTTGTGAGAACAGGAGAGAAAGAAGAAACCTTTTCCAGTTTGAATTTAGCGCAGGATCCTGTTGTACATATTGATAGTGAAAAGAATATTATTACTATGAATTATAGTGATACATATACGGATAATATAGTTACTATTAATCTTGACAACAAAGATTTTACAGTAAACTATAAAAGAACAATTACTCAGGATGTTGGACTCCTGGACCAGAGCCTTCCGTCAATAAATCTAGAACAAGATGTACCGGAAAGTATTCGTTTTATAAAATCAGGTTCAAATCTGCATGTGGGTGGCGCTGCTGCTGCTCAGAAAAATTATCTGGCTGCAGGATCAGGATATAGAGAGACAAGAGTAAACGATATTTTCACAGGAAATATCAGATGTGCCAAGCGTGAGATTGACTTCACAATCTTAGCGCCTGAGACAGATGGCAGAGATGAGGTTGCCGTTGCTTTTGAGGGTACTCTGATAGGTGATTGTGCAGAATATGATACCGCAACTCAGATACAAAGAGTTCCTGACGGAAATGCTTTACCCTTGGAGCTTGATATTATCGTGGCAAACGGAAGAAATCTTACGTGCTTAGGAAATGCCGACGGTTGGGGAAAATATGACGGCAGAACTGTACTACAAGGGGAGAAAGTTTATAGAAAGATAAATTTTACAGCTGGTGATGTTACAGAAGTATCGTTTAAGATTTCTTTCGAAGACAGAGATAAATATTACGATCTTGGTACTTTGAATGGATTTGATGAAGCTGTATTGTCTGAGATTATTAATGATTTTACCCGTACAATGATTATGGATTGGGATATGGGCACTGCAGTAGAAGGGTCTCAGGTATTTTATGAATTACCGGCTCTGGAGCAGCACTGGAATACAAATCTGATAGGAATATTTGGTGATGCAGGATCTTTACTTAGTCAGAAGAACGGATTACTGAATATCACACAAATACAAGCCAATGACGGCCATATTATGAGTCCGTATCCGCAGTCAGGCGGCGACGGCTGGGGATCTAAATATAGTGATATGATGCCGGGATTTGTTATTGCTATTGTAGATATGTATATTTTGACAGGAGACAGAGCATTCCTCGATGACTTAAAAGTTCCTGCTGAAAAGGCTCTGGCAGCTCAGAAGAAAATGTACATAAGAGATGATGTATATGTATGTGTAAATCTAACAACAACACAGACGCTTAACCCCAATGACTATTGGGAACATAATTCAGGTAAATATAATGGATATACAACTCCTATGTATTACCAGGCTTTGGTGCGTTGGGCAGAGATAGAGCGCCGTGTATTTGGCGATGAAGAAAAAGCTGTTGAATATGAAGCGTTAGCTGTAAAGATAAGAGAAGACTATAATGAGATGATGTGGTCGGAAAAAACAGGCACATTTCTGTATGGCTCTGAAAGTGAGGATATAATTTATTTACCTGTTCAGGCAGCAGTATTATCAAGTGGCATTGCATGGGAAGGCAGGAATGAAAGAATAATAGAGGCTGTAGAGAGGGATACTGCAGTATTTGATCTTGGATATCATGTAATGAATATACGTGATATTCAAAATGCTGATATACCGGCAGACCAGAGCGACGATCATACAAAGTCAATGGCCGGAATGAACGGTGGCTGGTATGGCGCTCCTGATGGAGAGTTCTTTGTGGCTTTTCCGGAATATGGAGATAGAACTCTAATCGAGAAATATATAAATGGCCTTGTGAAGCAATATAATATAACAGGTTTCGTTAACGCTACTTGCTATAAGAGAGACGGTGTAGACGAAGGCGACTATGGTTGGTGGGATATGATGCAGACAATGGCCTATCCGATATATGGTCTCTATAGATATGGTTATGGCTTTGCACCTACGCTTGATGGACTAAATATTGAGCCGTTCATATCTGAAAACATGATTGGATCGGTTGTTAATTACTGTTGGAGAGGTCAGAATATGACTGTGACTTATAATGGTTTGCATGATTTTACGGTGAATATTGCAGCGCTGCCTACAGATGTTACAGTACGCTTTATTAATCAAGTACCAGGTAAGACTTACCAGGTCAGTATAAATGGCATTACTCAAAACCTTGTTGCAGACGAATACGGTGTTGTATCTGTGAAAATATTGGCAGGAAAAACAAATGTAAAGTTGATAAATCCGGAGATTGAGAATGCAATAGCAGTCGGCAGTAAAATATCTGATGGCAAGCCTGTTGCGGCTTCTTCTACATATGATATAAATAATGATACTTATTACTGGAGCAGCAACCTGACAGACGGTGAATATACCGGCTATTGGAGACCGGATGGAGAAATGGACGGACAATGGCTTAGAGTTGCTCTGGGACGTAGTTATGATGTAGGCACTTTTAAACTGTTCTCACGAAATAAATCTTCTTTTAAATATGTAATAGAGGGGACAAACGACCCTGGCTTTGATACATGGACTCAAATCGCGAGGTCTGATAAGGAAGTGACCGTATCAGGAGACTCACCTTTGGAAGTGAAGATATCAAAGAAGTCGGAATATAGTTATATAAGGATTCGTTTTATAGAAACTAAGAATACAAGTAAGTTAGATGTAACTGAAATTGAAATATATGCAAAATAAAATGGAGGTATAATTATGAAAAAAAGCATTAGTTTTATTAGCGTAATGTTAGTCATGATAATGACTTTATCGCTGTTTTGTATGATGTCACCGATTGGCGCTATGGCAGAGGAAGCAAGTGAGCTTCCGGAGGCATTTTATCCTATGGATGAGTCTCAGCTTGTATGGATAGGTGAGAATGCAAGCTTGGATTTTATCAAATATGATGATTATTATGAAGCAACAGAATGTAAATTATACAGCGCAGCATGGGCAGGACGATACGGCGGTATTGCGTTGATCGCAAATGGACTGAATATTACAGTATCAGCGCAGAAGAATCGCTATCTTGTACTTAATATTATGCAGGATTATATTGCAGTAGATAATGAATATGATAAATTTTCAGCGTTGTATTGGAAGCAAGATGATGCACAGGTAGGATATTCTAATGCTCCTAAAAGTTCATTGGCAGATTTGAATACGGCTCAAGAGGATGAGTTCAAGAAGGTAATAATTGATTTAGGATGGGAAGAAGAATTTATATTAGATACATTAAGATTGGAAATGTTCAGCTCTTCATATGATACTGCTGCCGGAGATGACGATGGCCACAACTGCGGATATTTCTATATAGAGTATATTGCTCTGTTTGACACCAAGGAACAGGCTGAAGCATTTATTTACAAAGTGCCGGTAGAGAAACCTACTACAGCGCCCGAAGAGCCTACTGATACTCCTGATGATCCTGCTAAGACACCCGGAGTAACAGAAGTTCCTACAACATCGCCTACCGAAGCTCCGGAAGTATCTACAACAGATAAACCTGTAGATAATGACAAAGAGGAAAAGAAGTCTCCAATGGTTGCCATTGTAATAGGTGTTGTTGTAGTTGTTGCTATTGTGGCTGCTGTAATAATTTTAAAACCTAAGAAAAGAAAATAAAAAATATAGGAGGAAATCATGAAAAAATTATTTATTTTACTTACTGTTACTTGTTTGATGCTTTCACTATTTGCTGGAAGTATTTGGGTTAATGCACAAGAACCTGGGTATAAGCTGTCGTTTGAGGGCGGCCTTGGCGAACAGTTAAAGCCTGAAAATGCCGGTATTGATGTTATGGCTCACTCTGGCAGTAAACAGGCCGCGAAGTTCAACATGTACAATATTGCATGGGCCGGCAGATATGGTGCTACTGCATTCTTATTTACTGGTTTGAATATTGAAGTTGGTGCAGAGAAGAACAGGTATGTTGTTTTTGAGGCAGCTGTAGATGAATTAGCAGCAAAGAATTGTTTTGATAATTTGGCATCATTGTATTTGCCGGCAGGAGGAGATTGGGCTCCTACAGGTGCTTCTGTTGATAGTCTGAGCTCTCTACACAATGCCACTGCACTTGAGTTCCAGTACATTATCATAGATCTTGGTTGGAATGCAGATGCGGTTGTAGATACTCTTCGTTTTGATGTGCGTGCCAGCTCACTTGAAACATCTGCGGATCCTACAAATGACAATGCGTATAACTGCGGTTTCTTATACTTAAGAAGCGCAGCGTTCTTCGATACTCTTGATGATGCAAAAACATATGTAGATCCGTCTTATGTCCCCACACCTGATGATACTACTAACCCTGAAACAGGCGACACAGGTTTCTTCGCAGGAATTATGCTTGCTATGGTAGCAACCGGCGTTGTGATAATGGCTAAAAAAAGACAAATGATGTAATGTATTAAATATCATTAGATAATCAGATTGCAAAAAAGTGTTCAGTATACTGAACACTTTTTTATTTGATATGTGTATGTCTATGTTATATAATGTACTTGTTATAATGATGCTCAGAGTACAGGTATATTCAGGGAGGAAAATATGAAAAAAGTATTATTGATTTGTATAATCGCTATATTGACTATAACAAGCATAGGCTGTGGGCCGGTAAATGAATTATTTCAGAATAAAAAGTTCAAAAAGGATGGACTGACAATAACACTACCAAAAGCATTTAAGGAAAACAATGATGAGGAATACAGCCAATATACAGTGTGTTATGAATCAAATAACATTTTGATTGTTGCCATTAAAGAAGAATTCTCAAAGCTTGAGCAGTTGGAGTCTATGACTTTGGATGAATATACGGCTCTGGTATACAGAGCCAACTCTTCAAAAGCTCTTACCGGAATCGTTAAGATTGAGGGATTAACCACTATTGAATATAAAGAAGACATTGATAATGATACATATAAATATTTCACAACAACTTTCAAAGGTAAAGATGCTTTTTGGATTGTACAGTTTGCATGTCAAGAAGATAAATATGACACATATAAGCCGGATTTTATAAAATGGGCTAAAACTGTTAAAGTCTAATAATTATTATAAAAAGATCAGTTGTGAATTTTTGGAAATAAGCAACAATAATCCTGATAATCGTGATGAACGCCCGCGAAAAGTAAGCAGGCGTTTTATTTATAATTGAATAGGATTTGTATATCGCTTATGCAATTTAGTATATTGTTAATAATTGATATAAACCGTAGGGATTGGTAAACTTTTCACAGATATTTAAATAATCAGGAGGTTTATATGAAAAAAGTATTTATTTGCTTGATTGCATTGGCAATGATGGTAATATGTTTCTCGGCAATAAACAGTTACGGTTCCGGGAATATAGATCTGACAGTGGGCACATCAGTGTCAGATATTGATCTGACAGCCTTATCTAATAGTGGATACGAAGTTATTGACGATACAAATGCAGGATTAGTATATGGCTGGCCATATGATCTGGGTTCACGTCCCACCTCAGACAAAGCATATGGTGGCAGCGTAGCCTGGAATCTTGGCCAGGTAAGTGGAGTAATAACTTATGAGTTTGAAGGTTCATATCTTGCTGTCGTATTTGCTGAGAACTTCTGGGCAGCAGAGGTTGTTATTACTGTAGATAATGTAGAAGTGGGTTCGTATACTCCTCACAACCCGGAAGCGCCGAAAGAAGCTCCGGGAGATAGTAAAATTATCTTCACAAAAGATGATCTGTCAGATGGAACACATACTGTGAAAATATCTCATAGAACAGCACATTTAAGCGGAGAGGACAATATTAAGGCGGATGGAAATCCATATTATGATAATGATGCTTTCTTTGATTGCTTGATTGTTAAGAAGGCAGTTGTCTCCACAGAATTAACTGTAGGATCAAATATCAAGCAGTATGATGATGCTCTTATCAACTCTATGGGTCTCAAAATAATCGATGATTCAGATTCATCTATTAATTATGGTTGGCCTTATACACTTGGCTGGGATAAACCTACTTCCAATAATGCATATGGCGGTACTGTGGCAAGCAGTTTAGGTCAGGTATCAGCTACATTTAGCTATGAATTTGAAGGCTCATATATTGCTCTTGTATATGCAGAAAACTATTGGGCAGCAGAAGTTGTTATCTCAATCGATGGTGTAGAAGTAGGCTCTTATATTCCTCACAACCCTGATGCTCCCAAGGAAGCACCCGGTAAATGTAAAGTTATATTTATAAAAGATGATTTATCAGATGGAAAGCACACTCTTGTTGTTACATATAGAGTAGCTCATACCAGTGGCGATGATAATATTAAGGCAGACGGAAATGCGTATTATGATAATGATTCATTCTTTGATTGCTTAATCGTTAAGCAACCGGCAGCTCCTACAGAAGTGACTGTAGGATCAAATATCAAGCAGTATGATGATCAATTACTTAAAGATTGGGGATTGAAAGTTATAGACAGCAACGACAGTAATATTGTATACACATTCCCTTATGATTTAGGATCCAGACCGGAATCTAATAAAGCCTATGGTGGTAGCGTTGCGTGGAATTTGGGACAGGTAGTAGCTACTATTAGTTATGAGTTTGAGGGACCATATGTTGCTGTAGTTTTTGCTGAAAATTTCTGGGCGGCAGAGATTATTGTTAGTGTTGATGGTACAGAATTAGGTTCATATACGCCTTTTAATTCTGAAGCACCAAGAGAAGCTCCGGGCAACAGTGTTGTTGTATTTGTAAAGGATAACTTATCAAATGGAAAACATACACTTACAGTGTCTCATAAAACTGCATATACAAGTGGTGAAGACAACATTAAGGCAGATGGTAATCCATATTATGATAACGATGCATTCTTTGATTGTTTGATAGTTAAGGATGTAGTAGAGCAGGAGCCTACAGCTGCACCAACAGCAGCACCAACAGCAGCACCAACAGCTGCACCGACAGCGGCTCCGACTCAAAGCCCTGATGATGTTCCTAATGTAGATACAGGAGATACGGATATGATTTTCACCTATATGTTTATAATTGTTATTGTTGGAATTATAATGTATAGTATAAAAAGATATGAAAAAAAGGAGCAATAAAATGAAAAAAATTATTGTGTTTTTAATAAGTATAGCAATACTGTGCACTTGTTTTAGTTGTATATGTTTTGTAAATGCAGATAATACAGAAATATCTGTAGGTACATTAGCTTCTTCTTTGGATAAAACCGCATTAGAAAGTGCGGGATATGAGATTGTTGATGATACAGATTCTGATTTAATATATGCATGGCCATATGATTTAAATAGCCGACATACATCAGATAAGGTATATGGTAGCAGTGCCATTCATAATTTAGGTCAGGTATCAGCAACTATTAGTTATGTGTTTGAAGGTTCTTATCTTGCTGTTGCCTTTGCTGAAAATTATTGGGCTGCAGAGGTTGTGATAAGCGTTGATGGAGTAGAATTAGGTTCATACACTCCATATAATCCGGAAGCACCAAAGGAAGCTCCGGGTGATAGTAAAATAATATTTGTGAAAAATGATTTAAGCGAAGGTAAACATGTGCTTAAGATATCACACAGAACATCAAAGCTAAGTGGTGATGAAAATGTGAAGGCTGATGGAAATGCGTATTATGACAATGATGCATTCTTTGACTGCCTTATTATTAAGAAACAGGTAGATAAAGAAGAGGAAGAAACGCCTACTTCTGTTAAAACAGGTACAGATATTTTGAAATATAATGATGAGCTGCTCGCCTCCTGGGGACTTAAAGCCATTGATAATACAAATGAGGAGATTATTTATGTATGGCCATACGATCATGAAGCTGCAAATACTCAATCAAATGCATGTTACGGTGGTAGCGGTCAATCTCAGCTGGGTCAGGTAAGCGGATCGCTTGTCTATGACTTTGAGGGTACATTTCTGGCAGTTGCGTATGGAGAACTATATTATGCTTGCAAGATTATAATTGACATCGATGGCGAAGTTGTTGCAGAGGTAACGCCACATTCATTGATTAAAAATGCAGATGGTTCTATTCCTTTACAAAGTACTATTATTTATGCTGCAGATGATCTTCTTCCCGGATATCATACAGTCACTATAACACACGAAACAGCATTTGAGAGTGGCGAAGATAACGTAAGAGGTGATGGCATCGCTTATTATGACAATTATGCATTCTTTGATTGCTTTATTGTACAGAGTGAACCTACTCAGCCTACTGCAAAACCTACTCAGAGTCCTACCGAAACGCCGGTTGAGACTCCTGTAGCAACACAGGCACCGGAAAATACTCAGGCGTCGACAGAGGTTCCTGATGGTGGCGACAAGAGTAATAGCGGTTGTGGAGGATCCAGTGCCATAGCTCAGATAATGTTAATATTAGGAGCATGTTTAGTCATTAAGAAAAAAAGGTGACAAATGAAAAAATCACTTGTAATACTTTTATTTTGTGTTTTGCTTATGATAGTACTCGGTTGTAGTGATTCACAACCGAGTACCCCTAATAATACAGTAAAACCAGTTGAAGAGGGGAAAATCAGTATGATTAAGAACAATACAATTAATTTAAATTTACATGGAGTAGTAGGAGATATTCTTACTGCTAATGAACAGAAGTGGCTACACACTGTATTGGAAAAAAATCCAGCTTTGTTTGACGGCTTTGAGAATCCTAATGATGTTAACATAATGAAAACTATGTGGCATGGTGAATTTCCGGGCAAACTCTTATCAGGAATAGCCCAGACATATCTCATTAATAATGATCCTGCAACTAAACAACTTGGAGACACTATAGTTGAGAAGTTTAAGTCTGTACAACAACCCGATGGGTATTTAGGTCCATGGCCTGAGAATGCCAGATACAACAAAGATATACTTAATAATCCTCCCGGAAGCACTTGGGGAAAGTGGGACACATGGGGACATTATCATTGTGTGTACGGCCTTCTTAGATGGTATCAGATAACAGGTAATAAAGATGCTCTTGATGTAGCCACAAAAGCATTAGATTGTGTATATGATTACTTTATGGTACAGAAAAATACATTTGCATCACAAAACTGGGGCGAGTGTAACTTTGCGATATCGCATGCATTTGCTTTAATGTATGAAGCAACAGGAAAGCAAGAATATTTGGATGCGGCGGAATATATTGTCAATACAGAGTGGAAAACAGAGTATCTTGATTTTTATTCGAAAGGAATACTTGCTTGTGATTGGATTACAGCTACAGAGGAAAATAAAGCTTTTTGTCAATCAAATCAGACACGATGGGAAAGTTTGCATACATTGGAGACCTTATGCGTATTGTATCGCATTACAGGAAATGAAAGATATCAAAAAGCTTTAGATTCACTATGGTGGGGAATGATACAGTATGACAGACACAATACAGGCAGCTTTGGTACCGGAGAAGGTGCAAATGGCGATCCGTACGGTGATGGAAGTGAGACTTGTAATGTTGTTGCCTGGACTTCTCTTTCTATTGATTATTTGAAAATGAGTGAGAATTCATATGTTGCAGACGAATTGGAATTGTCGTTTTATAATGCTCAATTAGGAACATTATTGGAAAATAACAGAGAATTTACCTACATGAATTTATCAAGTGGTACTCGCCAATCAGCACTTATTATATTAGAAGGGCACTCTTTCACAGGCGGTAGAGATATGTCATGCTGCCAGGCAAATGGTAACAGAGGTATAACACAAGTGGCTGAATGGGCTTTGCTTACCGGAAAAAAAGGATTGTATCTTAATTATTATGGTGAGTCAGATATGCAGACCACAACCATATCCGGAAATAAAGTAGGTCTGAAACAAACCACGAAGTATCCGGCAGAAGGACAAGTGACAATAGATGTGACTGTTGATAAGGAAGAAGAGTTTACTCTTTATCTTAGAATTCCTACCTGGTCCGAAAATACTAAGGTGAGTGTAAATGGACAGTCTTATCAAGCTCAGGCAGGAAAGTATTGTGAGATTAAACGTGTTTGGAAAACGGGAGACACAATAAAACTTGATATTGATATGCAGATTCACTTCTGGATGGCAGAGAATAATACTATTGGAACAAAAACATCCGTATATTATGGACCGCTTCTTCTTTCTTTCAAAGTGACTGATAGCATAAGAGCAACTGCAAAAATCAATATAAGCGATATGAAGCAGATGATTAAAACAGAAGGAAATGGCATAGTAAACTTCAAAACAGTGACTACTACAGGAAAAGAAATTATTCTTACTGATTATTATTCTGCCGGAAAAGATGGTACTCAGTTTGTGTCATGGATAGGCACTAACAAAGAACTGGAACCTATTTCTTTTAACAAGAATGGTAATCCTATCTGGAATAACAAGTAATTAGTCAGATAAAGAAGGTCTATTACAGACCTTCTTTATCTGATTTCTTTTTGTATTTAAGTCTGTAGTTTTCCGGGCTTAAACCGGTTTCTTCTTTAAATGCTTCGATAAAGTGGTTAACAGAAGGCATGCCAACAGATATGGCAATTTGCTTAATAAGATCTGTGCTTTCTAAAAGCTTTGTCCGTGCATGAGTAAGCCTGATCTTCTTAAGGTAGTCATAAGGAGAATGACCTGTATATTCGTTAAAAAGCTTGTGAAAACGAGAAGAACTTAAATCAGATGCTTGTGCAATATCTGCAATGGTTATCTTACGCATGTAATTGTTCTCCATATAGTGGAAGGCTCTGTGAATCCAGTTTGGTTGTCCCAGGACACTGTATGTCTTAGGATCCAGCGAGCTTAAGTAAAGATTAGTCAATATTTGTGTTATGGTGTTTACAGCCAGAATTTGGTTAACCTGGAAAGAGTATTTTGTATAGAAATACAGATTGTTGAGATACACATTAAATGGATCGTCCTGGTTTACAGTAATTACTTTACATGGTGACTTCTGACAGATAAAATCGTAGTACTTTTCACCGATAATACCGTAGTGAGACAGTAACACTAATGTTGTATCCTTGTTTGCTGTGATTTTATATGAACAGTTCATCTTTACAAGAAAAGCATCACCTTGTTGTATTGATTCGTTTATAGTGTTTGTATCCTTAATATATGATAAAGTGATGTTACCCTTGGATACATATACTAAATCAAAGGTAGAGATTGGGTTGCGGCTTAGGTGACATGTAGCGGGGCAGATATATGTGCCGAAGCAGCTTATCGCACAGTATAGAGCAAAAGTTTCTTTGTCGTATGTATCTACGATCTCAAATTCTGTTTTATAAGGTGCTCCTTTGAGTTGAATAAAGCCCGGCTTGTTTTGTTTAGCTTTGCTGTAACGGTATAAAAGTTCTGAGTTCATATGTAAGCCACCTTCGGATAAGATTTGTATATTTACACTGGATTGAGTATAACATAAATAGAAGCAGAAAACCATGGTTTTATTATATTTATATGATATAATATCAGGTGAAAAGAAAAGAGGTAATTAAAATGAAATCTGTATATTTTGATAAACAGATAAGAGTTTCGGGATATACCGGGAAATTATCTACGAATGTTATAGATAATTTTCTTTTAGATATTTACGAAAGTAATCCTGCTATACTTGATATTTTTCACGAAAGAGACATTAAACCTTATAGAGACTTGCTTCCGTGGTCGGGTGAATTTGCCGGTAAATATCTTCTTAGCAGCTACTATCTGTATAAATTCACCGGACATGAAGAATTATATAATTATATTCAGGATTTCATTAAAAAACTGATATCTCTTATTGATGAAGATGGGTATCTAGGGTGCTTTCAAAAGGAGTGTCGTATGACAGGTGCATATTCCCAAAGCCCGGAAATGTATGGATCTACCTGGGATGCCTGGTCTCATTATTATATTATGTATGGGTTGTATTTATGGAACAAAGAGATCGCTTCGCGTGAGATTAAGGCTTCGCTGGATAAAATAGTAAGTTTCTTTACAAATAATTTCTACAAGACAAGCAGAAAGATTACTGACATGGGCAGCTGTGAGATGAATATGGCTCCGATTCATATTTTTATGATTCTATATTGTGACACAAAAGAAGAAAAATACTTATCTTTTGCAAAAAAAATGATACAGGATATGAAAGATGGATTACTAGGTGACTATATTGAGTGTTTGGAAAATGAAATAGATTTTAATGAATTGCCAAATAATCGTTGGGAGTTTATGCCTGTTTTAAGAGGTCTGTATGAGATTAAAAATAATGGTGAAAAGACAGATTATAAGAAAATAATTGAAAAGCTTTTTTATAATTTATTGATGAAAAATACAAAAAGCACAGGAGGCTTCTTCTATAATGATGATATTATAGAGCTATGTAGCGTGGTTGCATTTTTGGATCTTGCCTGTGATATTTTTTTAGAAAACCATGATTTGAATATTGCCGATTTTCTGGAATTGGCGCATTACAATGCTGTTTTGGGCTCCTTCTCATCATCAGGAAGATGGTCTACTTACAATACTCCGATAACCGGTCAGAAAATTTCGAGTTGTGGCTCTCTTGCATATCAGAGTAGACCCGGCTCTCCTGAACTCAATAGTTGCTCTGTAGGCAGTGGATGGGGCCTTGGCATGCCTGTAAGATGGATGATAACAGAAAGCGAAGACACATTGTATGTTAATTATTACGAAAACTTTACAGGTGAAACAAAAGAAGAATTGATTATTACTACTGAAGGAGATTATCTGCAAAACGGAACTGTTACACTTAGTGTTAATAACAATAATAAACGTTTTATTGCATTGCGTATTCCTGCTTGGACTTGTAAAGCTGATATTACTGTTAAGTTCGGGGAGGATTTAAGATCATATGTTGCAGAAGGTGGAAAGTATTTTATTATTGGTGCGGATTGCCACAATCTTCAGATTGAGATCGATTTTCACAATAAATTAAGGATTGAAAAGGCAAAAGGAGAATTTACAAAGAAGCACTGTGTGTATTTTGGCCCTGTCCTATACGGTGTGGATCAAGCTCTTAACGAGTACATTTCAATAGATAAACTTCCTGTGATTAAAGGTATGGATTTTAGTAAATGCAAGCCTGTACAGGATATAAACGGACGCCTTATAATGCAGATTGGAGGCATTAAATTGTGTGATTTTGCTCATATTGGTAGTAGTGGTAGCTTGTATACAGCGTTATTGAATTTTAAAAAGGAATAAAAAACGAGGCGATAGTATAGAAAACTATCGCCTCGCTTTATTATTGATTATTTCTTTTTTTTAAGCTTTATAACAACTATTGCAGCAACTGCTATTACAGCCAGTATTGCCACGGCTATTATACTCCAGAAAATTACAGGATGTTTTCTCATAAATGATACATGAATAATACCATCGGACCATATATCATCGAAAGCGTTATAATAGTAAGTTACTTCACCTTCTATCTCCGCACCGCCATCTGCTATCAATTTGTCAGAAATAACAACTTTATGATTTTCCGAAGCAGAGAAAATATCTTTCTTTACATATACATTCAGAATATTATTTACAACATCGTAATCCATAACAACATTTTTTGCATCAGCGTTGTTTATAGAGCCTACAGTCTTACCATCTATCATAATTAAGGCTGCATAATCATTCTGAACATTCTTATCCAGTCTTATAACAGATTCCGTGAAAACTGTATCTCTGAGCGCCATATTGAATCTTATGTCAAAACGAACATATTCATCTCTATTATAATAGAACGCATAATCAACCCATTCTGTGGTTATGTCCGCCATATCAAGGAGTGCTCCTGCATATTGACCATTATAGCTTACCTGTGTTATGGCAGTTGTGAGGCTACGATCTGCAGGCGCATTATCAGATTTCTTGATATGAAGTATGTCGGATGTGTTTGATGCTGGCAGGGCAAAGACTACACCATTTTCCATAAGATCTTTACCTGTTCTGATTGCGGGCCTGTTTGCGTCTTCAAACCATACTTTATAGTAGGTATTGCTATCCAAACCCTTGAGCTTATATGTTCTTCTGGCATCTGCTGCAGATCTTCTGAACGCAAGCACATAGCCTTCGTAGCTTTCAGTATCATAATATTCCCATGCAGCCCATTCTCTTTCTGATCTTGTCCATTGTTCCAGAACATAGTAATCAGAATAAATGAGATGTGATATTGCTTTATGCTCTTCAGTAATATCTTCTACAATATCCCAATCGATAGGTGCTTTAGTTTTGTCTGTATCGTATCCTAATACCATGGCAGCTACAAGAGCAGTTCTGAGAGAATATCTGTTTGCTGTAGTTGTATTATTGTCAGCTTCCTTCTCGCCATTAGCTTTCGTACCAATATATGGTATCCAGCGAGTCATATTAGTTGCCACTGCCTGTTGCCAAGTTCTATCTTCATAAGAATGATCTGTTTTGTGTAAAGGAACAGCTCTTCTCATTGTCTCCAGATCGTTACGATTACCACCTGATGCACAAGAGTCAATTGTAGCATTGGGAAAATATTCAAGAATTGAATCCCAAAGTCTCAGATGTCCTTGAATATGCAGATTCTCTGTAATGCCTGTTCTGTTTCCGCTTGTGTCTTTTGCGGCGTCTGCAGCCCGCCATGCAGGAAGTGGATTACAATTGAAGTCTTCACGATACATTGATATATCGCCTTCTTCCATAACCTTCTTGATTCGTGAGAAGGTCCACTCAACTGCTTCTGGCCTGCCAAAGTCAACAAGATATCCGCTAAGTACCCAATCAGGATGTACCGTGAGTCCGTCGGTTCTGAGTGAATCTGAGTTAGCAATGCGCTCCGGCTCAAACCACAAAAGGGTTTTTATATCGTGTTTGGCTGCAAAGCTGGATATATCCTTTAATTTTGATGGGAATCTGCTATCGTCTACAACCCAGGCACCTGTGTTTGTCCAACCCCAGTCAGGCACTGTTTTAAAATCTCCATTAGAGTCAACCATATAATACCAACCGGCGTCCATCCACCAGAAAGTAATGTCAATATTATGCTCTAAATAATACTTAATAGCGTTTATCTGATTCTCATCTGTAGCCCTGGTCATCTCATACCATTGTATAGATGTAGCTGCAAAGATAGCAGGCTTTGGCAAAGTTGGCTCATTGCTGCCTTTCTCTGTGATTCTATTCATGTTACAGTCAATCATCCAACGTCTCCATAAATTGGTAGACCTGTCCATGTTACGGCTGTCATAATGAACGAAAGCCATCAAAGGAGAACGTACTACCTCTCCGGATGCCAAATATGTATTAAAATATTGTTGTCCTGCTGTCAGTCGCGTTGCGTCATCGCTGATGCTGTTATCTAATGTCATGGACCATTGTCCGGGCCAACCAATAGCGTACATCACACCCTTGTCTCCGTATTGGAATTCGAAGTATGATGAATCCCCTTGAGTGCTGCGGCCGCCACTGGGAGTCTTTGTCACTGCTTGACCGTCAAGGTGTACTGTATATGGTGCATATGCTTCAGCGTCTCCTACAGATCCATGAAGAGTAGGGGACAGGCCTTCAAAAATAATATCAACTGCGTTGAAATTACAGATAACAGGTGAATTCTTATCTGTAGGATTGCTTATGTAAATAGTCCAATCATAAGCATTATAGGATTTGTATAATACTGACTCAACTGTGAAAACAAGTCCTGAAGTATGCTCTAACTCTGAAATTGTTTTCACACCTCCTGTTACATCTGAAGATTGTTGATTCTTTAGAGTAAAGTCAGTACCAAAACCGGAATAGGATTTATTTCCTATTGTAAAGCTGGCAGGGAAAGAAGCCATATTATCAGCAAGGAAGCTATTATATTGAGCTTCTACACGTTTTGATTCGCTGTCTACAGGGAAGGGATTAAAAGTCTCGCTCATATATGATTCCATATTACCTTCTTTGAAAATATTGCTACCTATAGCTCTGTCTTCGAAAGAATTAAAAGTTACATCATCAAAGTAAACAATACCTGAACCTGTCGACTCTGCGCATATGATTACTTCTGTATTATCTCCTGAGAACCACCATCCACCGATTTGTTCCCATGTGGCTGTTTCTTTCTCTGCAGCGTTCCTTCCTTCTTTGGGATTCCACATTGTCTGGTTATATCTGGATCCGGTTATCGAGGTTAATTCATTAGCTCCGTCTGGGGTCTTGATTGTGATCTTGCCGGTTACTTTGTTGCTTCCGGGACGTATTGCCCAGGCACTGAAATAATAATAACTGTTTGGCTCTACTTTGATTGCTTTTCCTCCGTTTGCAATGGCAGATGCATTGTTCTCCAGTTTCAGACTTTTCTTACCATACAGAAACCAGGATTTTGACTGTATTGATGCTCCTTTGTTTAGTTGCCAGCCATTGTTCTCAAAACCTTCATCCGTAACAAGGTCGTCACCTACTGTGACTTTTTTTAAACTGATATTATCAACATATCCTGTGCCGTTGAATCCTCCATCCTTGAAGGGTTGATCCCAGTTGTTTTCAGCAACAATACGTATATCAGTAATTGTTCTGTCTCCTGAATACCACAGGCCTGATACTGTTTGCCATTGCTCAGATAGTGTGCCTCTGATCTGCAATTCACCTTTTACATCATTCATGTCCACGTATAGCCAAGGAGCTCCTGTGCTGTTTGTTAAATAAAAATCAGCAGACAATAAATACCAGGTGTTAGCTTCTATCTCCAAAGAGTACTGAGTAGCTGTCGCGACCTGTTCTCCCATAGTCATCAAACATATTTCATCGCGATCTCCGATTACATCCATACAACATTCTAATTTGTTGACGTTCAGCCATCCGTAATCTTCATCGTCAAAATTGCCGTTTTCAATAATATTTTCGCCTTCTATATACGGATTTAATGTAATGGAGTCAATGTGAGCGTTGCCGCTTGCTGTTATTTTAATACTCTCTTCAGCGCCCTTGCCGAGAACATTGAAACCAATAATTTCCCATTTTCCTTTTGTAGTAGCGGTTGTGCTATTTCCTGCAAAACTGATAGTAACTCTGGTATCACTGTCTGCTTGACGTACCGCTGCAGACAGGAAATATGTAACCCCGTCTTCCAATAAGATAGGGTCAGAAATAGCATCTGATTCGATACCTTCGTGCTCCAAAGCGTAGCTTCCTTCATGAACCCATGTGCTGGTAAGAGAATATCCTCCTTCTGTGCTCCAACCATCAAAGGTCTTAAGAGCGCTACCCTCAACTATTCTTGCAGGAAGTGCTTCTGTAATTACTGTAAACAGCATTATAAGCACTAAAATAAAGGTCATTCGTTTCATCCTTTGTTTATTCATTTGATAACTCCTTCTGAATTATTATGTTATGTACATAATAACACAACAATATAAATACGTAAATAATAATTTAAAATATCTAATTTAGTTTTTGAATCTTGCCCGTGAAAATTCAAAAACTAATTTGTGGTTTTTGAATCTTGCCCGTGAAAATTCAAAAACTAATTTGTGGTTTTTGATTGGCTCCGATACTTTCTCTGAAATTCAAGAAAAATATTGCGATGATTTTTTTGATATGCTATACTACAAATCTATTGGCAAAGTAGTATTTTATTTATTACTTGAGTCGGTTCATTTATTTTTTCGAAGAGGTGTGAAGTAATGAAAATCTTACAAAAAGTTTTAGACGATTGTATCAAGAGAAATCCCGGAGAGCCTGAATTTCACCAGGCAGTAACAGAAGTTTTAGAGTCATTGGAGCCAGTTGCGCAGAAGCATCCTGAATGGGTAGCTGCAGGTATTTTTGACAGAATTATTGAGCCGGAGAGACAGATTATTTTCAGAGTATCATGGGTTGACGATAACAATGTTGTAAGAGTAAACCGTGGCTTCAGAGTTCAGTATAACAGTGCTATCGGTCCATACAAGGGCGGTATCCGTTTACATCCTTCAGTTAACTTAAGTATTATTAAATTCCTTGGTTTTGAGCAGATTTTCAAGAATTCACTTACAGGACTTCCTATCGGTGGAGGTAAAGGTGGTAGTGACTTTGATCCTAAGGGTAAGTCTGAGGGCGAGATTATGCGTTTCTGCCAGAGCTTTATGACAGAGCTTTACAGACATATCGGTGAAAATACTGACGTACCTGCAGGTGATATCGGTGTTGGTGCCAGAGAGATTGGTTATATGTATGGTCAGTATAAGAGAATTCGTAATGAATTTACAGGAGTGCTTACAGGTAAAGGTATTCCATGGGGCGGCAGCTTAGCACGTAAAGAAGCAACAGGTTTTGGACTTTGTTACTTCATGAATGCAGCGCTTAGAGATAGAAACGAATCTTTCGAAGGTAAGACAGTAGTTGTATCTGGTTCAGGTAACGTTGCTATATATGCAGCTAGCAAAGCTACAGAGCTTGGTGCTAAGGTTGTTGCTATGAGCGATTCTAATGGTTATGTATATGATCCTGAGGGAATCGATCTTGATGCGATTAAGCAGATTAAAGAAGTTGAGAGAAAGAGAATTAAGGAATACATAAGTTACAGACCTAATGCAACTTATACAGAGGGTTGCAAGAACATCTGGACAATTCCTTGTGACATCGCTCTTCCTTGTGCTACACAGAACGAGCTTGATCTTGATTCAGCTAAGACTCTTATTGCAAATGGATGTAAGGCAATCGGTGAGGGTGCTAACATGCCTTCTACAGCAGAAGCTATTGCATATATTCAGGAAAGTGGTATCCTCTTTGCTCCTGCTAAGGCTGCTAACGCAGGTGGTGTTGCTACATCAGCTCTTGAAATGTCACAAAACAGCATGAGATATTCATGGACATTTGAAGAAGTTGACGCGAAGCTCAAGGGTATTATGGAAAATATCTATAAAAATGCAAGCGCAGCTGCTAAGAATTATGGCATGGAAGGCAATCTTGTTGCAGGTGCTAATATTGCAGGTTTTGAGAAAGTAGCACAGAGTATGTATGCTCAGGGTGTTGCATATTAATTTTGGAGATTAAACATTAATGTTAATAGATAATAATAAATTACAAGAAGAATGCGGCGTTTTCGGTATATTTGACAATGACGGATTTGACTGTGCGAGAATAACTTACGCAGCTCTCTTTGCTATGCAACACAGAGGACAGGAGAGCTGTGGTATTGCTGTAAATCAGGATACTCATATTGATTGCTATAAGAATCACGGACTTGTACATGAGGTGTTTAATGATTATGTGCTGAGTCAACTTAAGGGTCGTATGGCAATTGGTCATGTAAAATACTCTCCTAAGGGTGAGACTGGAGCTCCTAATGCTCAGCCGCTTGTCAGCAGATATATAAAAGGTCAGATGGCTTTCGCAATGAATGGCTGTCTGTCCAATTATCTTGAACTTAAGCATGAGCTTGAATTGGCAGGAGCAGTGTTCCAGACAACAACCGATGCTGAAATAGTAATGCATCTGTTGGCTCGCGAACGTCTTAAAACAGGACGTACAGAGACCGCACTTGCTAATGTGATGAAAATGCTCAGAGGCTCATATTCAATCGTTATTATGAGCCCCAAGAAGCTTATCGCTTGTCGTGATATTATGGGAATGCGTCCTCTTTCTATCGGTAAGATTGAGAATTCATACGTAGTTGCCTCAGAAACGTGTGCCTTTGATACAATACGTGCTGATTTCGTAAGAGATGTAGCACCGGGCGAGATTGTAATATTTGATAAGAAGAATGGTGTACGCACTATAGCAGACAATTGTATGGATAGGAAGAAGTGCAAGATGTGTATTTTTGAATACATTTATTTTGCACGCAGCGATTCTGTTATTGAAGGTATGAGCGTTCATGAAGCAAGAAAACTTACAGGTAAGATTCTTGCTCAGACTAATCCTGTAGATGCAGATCTTGTTATTGGTGTACCTGATTCAGGTATTGATGCTGCTATTGGTTATGCACAGGAGTCAGGTATTCCATACGGAAAAGGACTTGTTATAAACCGTTATGTAGGTAGAACATTTATACAACCTACACAAGAAGAGCGTCTCACTGCAGTAAGACTTAAGATTAACGTACTTAAGGATACTGTAAAGGGCAAACGTATTGTTATGGTTGATGACTCTATCGTTCGCGGTACTACATGTGCCAAATTGGTTGATATGCTCAAAGAAGCCGGGGCTAAGGAAGTGCATATGAGAATATCGTCACCTCCGTTTACATGGCCATGTTACTTTGGCACAGATGTACCGGATAAGGAGAACCTCCTTGCATGCCAGCATACAGTAGAAGAAATTCGTGATATGATAGGTGCAGACTCATTAGTGTATTTCCCTGTAGAGAGACTTAATGAAATTGTACCTGACATTAACTGTGGATTCTGTGACGGATGTTTTACAGGTGTATATCCATATTTTCACGATTAATTAAAGGAAAGTAATTAAAATGACTTGTATTATTGATTACAAAGCAGGGAATATAAGTAGTGTGGCAAATGCTCTTAAATTTCTTGGAGAGGAATACTACATTACATCAGATCCTGATGAAATAAAAGGCGCCGGTCGTGTTATTCTGCCCGGCGTTGGTTCCTTTGGCGATGCAATCGATAATATGAAACACTGCAAATTATGCAATGTTATTTATGACATTGTTGATAAAAAAATACCGTTTCTTGGAATATGTCTGGGGCTTCAATTGCTCTTTGAGGAAAGTGAAGAGTCCCCGGGCATTCCCGGACTGGGTGTTTTTAAAGGAAAAATACGTGGCTTTCGCAGTAGTGATATAGGAAAACTTAAGGTACCTCATGTAGGCTGGAATAGCTTGGTTGACTGCAAAGAAGATTCAATTATAAGCAAAGCTCTCCGCCAGCCTGATACCAATCCCTATGTATATTTTGTTCATTCGTTTTATTTAGATACTCCGCAAACAGAGATTGTTAGTGCTGAGACGGAGTATGGAATTAAATTTCAATCGGCTATACAAAAAGATAATGTAATGGCTTGCCAATTCCATCCGGAAAAGAGTGGCGATACAGGACTTAAAATTTTGCGTGAATTTTTACAGTTTAATTAAGCCATACTATCAGCAAAACAAAACTAACCAAGAAGGAAGAAATTGTTTTGCTAAGAAAGCTTTTTACTAAATTAATTCGATCTAAAAAAATTAATCATAATATAAATAATATTCCCCAAGAAGATAATAGTATCAGTAAGGATCTGGAGGAAAATGAGCGCATACTGCATGAAAAATTGCGTCTCAGCTCAGATTTGCGTATTCGTATGTTTCTCATTGGCAGTGAAGGAAAGGCTCCAGTGAGTGCTATGATTGCCTTCATAGATGGTATGTGTTCCAGCATATACGTAAATCGGGATATTATTGGACCGTTAATGCACAAAACTGTTAATCCAAAGGGGAAAATAGAGGATTTCGTCAAGGAGTCTTTAGTTGCTTGCGATGCACAGGTTATTCCTGAAATGGATAAATGTATTAATTCTGTAATGGAGGGCGGCAGTGTGTTATTCATTGATGGATATAGTGCTGCCATTGTGATTGATAGTAAAGGTTATCCCAAGCGCTCGGTAGAGCAGCCTTCTAATGAAGTTGTTATGAGAGGTCCTAATGCTAGCTTTACAGAGCATCTTAGAACTAACACTGCTTTAGTAAGAAGGTATATTAAAGACAATAAACTAGCCTTTGAAAAGGCAGAAATTGGCAGAAGGACTAAGACTATTATTAATATTGTTTATATAGAAGGCATTGCGAATAATAAGCTGATAGACAGAGTTCGCAAGAGACTTTCTTCCATCAACACGGATGCGATTTTAGATTCCGGATATATCGAACAATATATAGAAGATCGGCCTTTTAGTATATTTGCTACTTTGGGAAACACTCAGAAACCTGATGTGTTTGCGGCAAAGTTACTTGAAGGCAGGGTAGGTATATTGGTTGACGGCTCGCCTATAGCATTGACGGCACCATTTTTGTTCCAGGAATCCTTCCAGAATGCAGAAGATTATTACACAAAACCATTTTATGCTACTTTTGTTAGAATCATAAGATATCTGGCCTTTTTGGCCACAATAATCACTCCTGCTGCCTTTGTAGCACTAACTGTTTTTCACCAGGAATTAATACCTACATCGCTTTTGTTCAGCATGGCAAAGGCTGGGTCGGGCGTACCTTTCAATTCATTTCATGAGACGGTATTATTGCTTAGCGTGTTTGAACTGCTTAAGGAGGCAGGTATTCATATGCCTAAATCTATGGGGCAGACAATAAGCATTGTAGGCGCTTTAGTTATGGGTGAGACTTGTGTATCAGCAGGGCTTATAAGCGCACCGATTGTTATTGTTGTGGCCTTTACAGCTGTTACTGGGTATGTTGTGAACCCTTTGCATGAGCAGGGGACTCTTCTTAGATGGGGGCTTCTGATAGTAACCGGATTCATGGGAGTTTTTGGATTGATATTAGGTCTTATTGTTGTTCTGATCCATCTTGTATCCATAACATCTTTTGGATTTCCTTATTTATCGCCATATGCCGACTTTGAACCTGGTGATATAAAAGATTCTTTCCTGCGTATGCCGCTGTGGTACATGGTAAGACGCCCGTCCGGCATGTCGGATGGTAATAGAGTGCGCGTAGATACACCTGTGCCACCATCTGAGGGGGAATAGGTGGTGTTGTTATGGTAAATAAATCGGTGAAAAGATGGCTTGCGCTTTTTCTGACGTTTGTAATTTTCATTGTAACGGGGTGTTCACCCACTGCTGATAAACGGAAGTTCGATAGTCTTGCTATTGTACTGGGCGTAGGAATTGATTATGACAGTAGTAAGGATAACGTGCTTTTCACAACACAAATTGTGAAAACAGAGGAGTTTGAAGGCGGAAAACGATTCTTTAATATAACGCAAGCAGGAAAAAATATGCTGGAGGCGGTTGATAATGCTGATAACGAGGCAAATAGAGTGCTGTATGTTGCGCATAATCAGATTGTAGTAATTGGCAGAAGTGCCGCGGAAAATGGCATTTTTGATTATATGGATTACTTTTTCCGTGATGATGAGGCTCGCTATGATATTGCGATGGTTATGACTGAAATAGATGCATGGAAACTTTTAGATAAGGCTACAAATCTTGGAAGTATTCCTTCTCAGGAAATGACTATTTTATTGGAAAATCAAGTGGCTATGTCATCTTGCGCAAAGCTAGAGCTATTACAGTTTGCTATGGAATCTAATTCCTGCTTTAAGGCATCTGTTATGCCAATTATTGGTATTAGTCAGGAGGATCCTGAAACAGAAAAAGTTCAATTTGAAGTAACCGGCAGTGGCGTGTTTAGCAATGGCAAACTTATGTATGTTATGAACCGTGATGAGACTCGTGGCTACCTATGGGGCATAGGCAAGATTGATAAGGGAGAGATTATGCTTCCTAATGTTAATGTGGATATTTTAGGTAGTAGTACAGAACTAAAGGCGAAAATTGAAGGGGATAAAAAGAAAAGGCTGGTTATAACATTTGATATAGATGTAAAAGGCAATCTTGGAGAGGTTGTAAAGCCTGATGAACAAAACACCCAGGAACTAAAAGAAATAAATAAAGCTTGTGAAGATTTGATTAAACAACAATTGTCACATGTGCTGGAGCAATCATTTGAAAATGGATGTGATATTTTTGGCGTAAGTGATTATCTTTTCAGACATAAATATAAAAGTTGGGAACTGGTAAAAAATAACTGGCAAGACTTGTATAAGCATGCTGCCTTCGAAATAAAAGTTAATGCTAATATTATTCGGACTGGATCGCTAATTGAACCAATATTTGGAAGTGAAAAATAAATGGATATAAAAGAGGCTGAGATATCAAATAAACAATTTAAATATATTGTTGCCCTTTTCCTTCAGGGAACTCTTTTGTATATTACGTATTTCTTGCAAAAGGGCGGTAGAGATACGTATATCATGATGATGGTAGCCGCTATAGGAGGCATCCTTATAGGATGTCTTAATGCAGGCTTTACAAAGTTGTATCCCGGAGGCGACATTGTAACCATTTTATGTCATGTGTTCGGCGGAGTTATAGGTAAGATATTTGGCCTTGTATATGGAGCTTTTTTTCTGCTTATATGTGCTATTAATTTAAGACAAACAGGTCAATTTGTGGCAAGCAATTTGCTGCCTGATCAGAATTGGATTATCATAGCGGTGGTTTTCACAATTGTTTGCTTGTATGCTGCTAAGAACGGTCCCGGCTTTTTTTCATATATCGGAGCAATCGGCTGCTTTTTCTTGCTATTTATGTCAGCTGTATTATTGCTTTGTGTCTTACCTCATATGGATAAAAACCATTTTATGCCAGTAATGGTGCAGCCGGTAGAATCGTATGTTGATTCTTTAATATTCATTACTGCGGTTCCTTTTTCAGAAATATTTATGTTGCTTATGTTCGCGCCTTACGTTAGAGGCGGTATAAAGAAAGGCTCATATATAAAAGGTATAATTATTGCAACGATTTTCATTGTGGCATCAGTAGTACGTATAATCGCAGTATTTGGCCCATTAATAAAGTCTTTTTCCTATCCATCTTTTGAAATAATTTATATTATTAATCTTGGATCTTCGTTGTCTCGTGTAGAGAGCTTTTTCAGCCCGTTTATAATATTTGCTCTTTTCATACGGGTGGCAATTATGTTATTCTGTATTACAAAGCTTGCTTGCCGTGTTATTGGAGAGAAAAAGCGTCTTTCTGATTATATGATATATATTGTCAGTGTTTTGTTGCTTATCCTGACTGTGTATATTGCGGATTCTAATGAAAAACTGCTGGAAATAATGCTTAATCTGGTAGGCTATGTGACATTTGTGATGTTGGTTATATTGCCAATAATAATTTTTATAATTGCAACAGTGAAAAACAAGAAAAAAGTTGTGACGTAACAGTAAATTTTAGGTACTTATTTAGTAGAGGGACATGTTTCTTGGTAACAACTGATGTGAGGTGAGACAGAAAATGGAAGATAAAAATATCATAGAACTGTTTTGGAACAGAAATGAGCTAGCAGTGCATGAACTGGCTTATAAATATGGCACGTATTTAAATAAAATTGCAGGCAATATTTTACATTCTGATATGGATATAGAAGAGACCTTGCAGGATACATATCTGAGTGTTTGGCATAATATACCACCTGAACGTCCTAATTATCTTAAGGCATATCTGGCAAAGATTGTCAGAAATTTATCCCTTAAGAAAGTACGTGATAAGAGTGCAGCTAAAAGGGGTGGCAGTGTGTTTGCTGTTACAGAAGAACTTTCTGAATTTTACATATGTGATGATGAAAATTCTGATATTATTCAAACTTGGGAATTATCAGAGATTATCGACAGATTCCTACGTGGACTTCCACAAACAGAATGTAACGTTTTTGTTTGCCGTTATTGGTATTATGACTCCATTTCTGATATCTGTACTCAATTTAATATGGGTGAGAGCAGAGTGAAAATGATGCTACTGCGAACAAGAAAGAAACTGGCAAAGTACTTGGAAAAGGAAGGGGTTACATTATGAAAAATGAAAAATTACAAGACGCAATCGGAATGATTGGTGATGATCTTATAGAAAGAGCAAAAAACGATAAGAAGCCATCTCGTGTACAAAGATGGCTTGTGGTAGCAGCCTGTTTTGCAGTTGTGGTGTTAGTATCTGTAATTATTTTTGCGGGGGAGTTAGGTCGTGATGAGTTACCACTCAAACCAGGTAACACTGATACGCCAATCCACTGTGAACCTGATTTTGGCAACACATTCATGCCATTAGCAGACAGCTCGTTTCCTGCAAGAGTAAAATTTGTTGCATATGGTGAGAGTGAGAATGGGAACGAGGCCTATAAAGAATGGTTTGAAGATAGACTCAGTTATACTAGGCCGTATAGGCAAGCGGAAATAGATATAAATGATTATCTTGTTAAGCTAATGAACACTTTTTTAGGTGAAGCAAAGGAAAACACAGTTTTTTCCCCGATTAATGTATATATTGCATTATCAATGCTTGCAGAAATAAGTGATACAGAGGGTCAAGAAGAAATCTTAAATTTGCTAAATGTAGGTAGTATTGAGGAATTACGCGCGCGATGTAAAATAATGTGGAATGCTCATTATTATAGAGATGGTGTGACTACAAGCATATTATCAAATTCTCTGTGGTTAGATGACTCTACAGATTATGACCGGGATATGCTAAATAATCTGACGGAAAATTACTTTGCTTCTGTTTTTGCAGGTGAGATGGGTTCTGATAAAATGAATAATACAATTCGCAAGTGGATATATGAAAGAACCAATGGAAAGCTTGATATGTATGGGCAGAATATAAAAACTACACCGGAGACGATGATAGCTCTATTGTCTACATTGTATTTTAGGGCCGGTTGGGAGTCTGCATTTTCAGAAGAAAATACAAAAAAAGGATATTTCTATAATGATAATTATAAAATGATTTGTGATTTTATGAACTCTGAAGAAGAAGTCGTTTATTATTATGGGGATAAGTTCAGTGCTGTGGAGATACCTCTTGGAAATAATTGTTCTATGAATATTTTTCTTCCTGATGAGGGTATTGGAGTTAATAGTATGATAAGTGACGCGCAGTTCTTGCAAGCTGCCTTCACACCGGAAAATTATGGTAATAAAGGTGAGTATACTGTGAATATTACACTGCCTAAGTTTGACGTATCCTCCGAAACAGATATGATTGCAGGTCTTAAGAAATTAGGAATCACACAGGTGTTTGAACATTTGAGTGTGGAATATGATTTGGAGGATGCTTATGTTGATGAGATAAAGCATGCTGCCCGTGTATCTATAGATGAAGAGGGCTGTGAGGGCGCCGCATACACAATTTTGAATATTTATAATGGTACGCCCCCTGAACCAGACTGTATTATGCAATTTAAAGTGAATCGCCCGTTCGTGTTTGTTATTACTTCGGCGGTGGGAGCGCCGCTTTTCACAGGTGTTGTGTATGAGGTTTGAGAAAGGTATTGAGGAAGTTATATGAAGAAAATAATGGTGTTAATACTTCTATCTGTTCTTTTGTTAAGTGCTTGTGGGCAAACTGTTGATAATCACTCAGATGCAACCCAACATGATATTACATGTGGGGGTTTCCCGCCTCCCCCACAACCCATACATTTTGATTCATTAGAAGATACGATTTCATTTATTAAATCACCGGATATGAGTATATATTACGAAGAATATCATGAGGCATATCAATATATGATCGAGGTGTTTCGGGAAGATGGATATGTAACAATAGTCGCAAATACTGAGGCGAATAGAGATAGCGCTGTTATCTTGTATCCGGAAGCAAAATACGAGGATCTGGGTATTTGTTTTTGGTTTGAGTATAATGAGAATATGTATCAGGTGCTGGTTTATAACACTTATTATACGATGGATAAGCAAAATGATGATATTTTTGACTACTACAGAGCCAGAGGTTGGGGACAAAACACCCAGAAGACAATAGAAATATTTACTAATAATGAAATGCTTCCTTCTCTGTTTCTGACAATAGAAGGTGAGGGTGGGGCAATTCGTGCCAAGGCTTTACTTAATGATTTGCATTATGTTGTAGTGCGGGCGATTGATAAAGTCAGTAAAACTGAATTTGTGAGATTTATTGAGGGTCTTGAGTTTGAAGAAAGAGAACTATGAGTTAGTTTAGCTTATAAAAAAATATACAAATCACCACACTGTCACTTAGCAACAAACTATTGCTAAGTGACTCTTTTTAGATTACAATAACCCTGTTATAATTCTAAACACAAAAGGAGCATTTGCATGAACAAAAGCGTTGAGAAAGTAATGAACCTTATAAAGGAAAATGATATTAAAATGGTGGATTTTAAAATGGTTGATATTAACGGACAATTCCGCCATGTTACAATACCTGCACAGCATTTTTCAGAAGAAACAATGATAAATGGTATTGGCTTTGACGCATCAAATTACGGATATGCAGTTGTAGAGAAAAGTGATATGGTATTTATTCCTGATCCGGATACTGCTATGATTGATCCTTTCTGTTCTATTCCTACATTGTCAATGACAGGTAACGCAATGATTATTGACCATCCTGCAAACCGTCCTCTGGCACAGTATCCGAGAAACATTGTACTTGCAGCTGAGCAGTATATGAAGGACACAGGTATTGCTGATACAATGCTTATTCTGCCTGAGTTTGAGTTCTATCTCTTCGACAGAGTTGAGTGGGAAGTACAGCCTCATACAGTAGGTATGTCTATCGACGCAAATCAAGCTCACTGGAATAGCTCTGTAGAGGGTAGCGGTAATGTTATTCCTAAGCAGAAGGCTTACCACATTGCAAAACCCTTCGATACAGGCTACGAGTGCAGAAGTGAGATGTGTATGCATATTGAGAATGCAGGTATTCCGGTTAAGTATCATCATCCTGAGGTTGGAGCTGCAGGACAGCTTGAGATCGAGCCAAAGCTTGGTCAAATGTCAAAGATGGCAGATGCTTCCATGATTATTAAATACATTATTCACAACACAGCAGCAAAATACGGAAAGAGTGCGACCTTGATGCCCAAACCTGTATTTGGTGAAGCCGGTAGCGGTATGCACGTACATATGCTGCTTCTTAAGGATGGAGAACCTGTTTTTGCGGATGATAACGGATATGCGCATTTAAGCGAGACCGCTCACTATTTTATCGGTGGACTCCTCAAACATATTAATTCTCTTTGCGCTATCACAAACCCAAGCACAAACTCATTTAAACGTTTGATTCCAGGCTTTGAGGCTCCTGTAACAGTGGGATATGCTACTTCTAACCGTAGTGCAGTAATCCGTATACCTGCATATGCAAAGCAACCTACAGAGCGTCGCTTCGAGCTCCGTAACCCCGATGCAACCTGCAACCCGTATTTCTGCTATGCTGCAATTCTCATGGCAGGTCTTGATGGTGTTAAGAATAAGATTGATCCTCATGCAAACGGTTGGGGCCCTTATGATATGAACTTATATACACTCAGTGATGAGGAGAAGAGCAAGCTCCAGGGCTTACCTACACGCTTAGAAGACGCATTAGATGCATTAGAGGCAGATCACGAGTACCTGACAGCTGGTGGAGTATTCCCTGAGGATCTGATTAAGAACTTTATTAGCAGAAAACGCGCAGAATGTGCACAGATTGCTGCAATTCCTAATCCTGTAGAGTTCGAGAAATATTACAACCTGTAAGATTAAGCGCGCCGGCTCGTAAGAGTTTATTTCATATGACAGAAACAAGACACACCTGATATAATATTAGGTGTGTTTTTGTTTCGCTTTGATGTTTTAACAAAAAGTAAAGAATGTGAAAAAATATCAATTATAATGGTTATGATCGTCAATGGACTATTTGAAAATAAATATATAAAATAAAAATATCAAATTTGAAAATGGAGGAAACAAGTATGAAACGAATTATTACAATATGTTTAGTAATGGCTTTTGTATTTGCTATGTTCGCTGTTCCGGTATCTGCTGCTGATACAGTAGAGGATATTAAGTGGATATATCATGGATGGTGGTATCAGGAAACTGAAGAATTCTTTGGCGTTAATAATGCCTCAAATGCATGTAAGCCTGCTTATTCTGAGCAAATTTTTGATGGTACAAAGTCATTTAAAGTTGAGATGTCTTTTTCTGCTGATGTTACAAATGCTGATGTGCAATCAAACGGTTGGGATTCTCTGGAAGTGTATCTTGCGCTTAATGGTAAGCCAGATACAAATCTGACAGATGGATTTGAGTATCCAGGTGAGGGCGCAGTTGATGCTCAGGTATGGTATGATTCATTGCTCCTTAAAATGAAGCGTTGGCCTGAGTCTGCTGATAGTGTTGTAAGGGTTATCGCAGTTAAGGATAATGTTGCCACAGAATTAGATTCAGATACTTTGACAAGCGAACAAAAGGCAAATGGACATGTTTTCGATTTAGTATATACGTATGATTATACAAGTGATACAGAAAACAAATTGACAATTACTCTTGACGGTAGTGTGGTTTACGAAGCTGAGAATTGTAAGGATATGGTAGTTGGTTCAATCGGTTTCTCTACGATTCATTCATTTCTTAAAGTGACAAAAGCTACTATCACATATCCTGAAAAAACTTCTCCCGCAGAGAAGATTACTTCTGTTAGTGCCTTTACAGGAGATTCACATGCTGCGATGCTGATTGGTGGAACATTTGCAATGCAGTTTGCTACAGGCGAAGCATTTAATAAACTTAGCATTCCTTGCCCAAGCTGGAATTCACCCGAGGATCCTGTAGGCAAGGGCAATCTTACATGGACTTTATACAAGTGGGCAGGTTCATACAAAGCTTCTATTGCAGGTAATGCTATTGCTCAATACGAACATGTTGACTATCCTGACAATGCAACAATCGGTCTTACCCTTGAGACTCCTGCAGCTGCAGGTGAGTATGTACTTGTTCTTGAGAACACATCTGCTGACCCCAACGAGGCAGTAGGCACATGGTCAATTGATGGTACATCACCTTATGTTCATTGCTACAAAGATGGTGAGATTTATACAGCTCATACTCCTAAGCTTGTTATTGATTTCGTTGGTGAAGGTACAAATTACTGGGGAACACTGAGTGATGCATTAGTAGAGGTTCCATCAAATCCTGATACACCTGCAGGTCCTGAAACAGGCGACTTTGGTGTTATCGCTCTTGCTTTCGTAGCTATTTCATCAGTTGTTGTTAAGAAGAAAAAGGAAAATTAATTATTTCTGAATTTTAGCGGGACTATTTAGTCCCGCTTTTTTGTTTTTATAGAAATGACTAAAAAAATATAATACTGCAGATTCTTGTAATTATCACAAATACATATATAATGACTGTTAGAAGTACATATACAATACAGTGCAAGAAGATAAGAAAGTGATAATATAATCGGAGGTGTACATAATGCATAAAATAGGAATTCATACAATAAATAATTCTGTTTGGGGACAGAATCCTAAAGATCTGCAAGAGATAAAGGATTGGGGCTTTGACAGCGTGGACTACAACGGCTTTAACGATATTAATAGCAGATTGTTTAAAATGAATGATGATGAATACACAGAGCATTTCCTCACTATTAAGAAAAACGCTGAGCTGGCCGGAGTGGAGATCGGACAATCTCATGCTCCATGGAGAACGGACGATAAGACTGAGGAACAAAGAGCATTTATGACAGCCTTAGTTAAGAGAAGTATTGAAGGGGCTGGTATTATGGGATGCAAGAGAATGGTTGTACATCCAATCATGCCATATGGTTGGGATGACTCAGCTGATCATGCATTTGAACAGGAAACATATCAGGCAAATAAGGATTTTTTATTGGCATTATTGCCTGTTGCTAAGGCCAACAACGTGACAGTTTGTATTGAAAATATGCCCTCACGCGCTTTGTCAGTATCAAAACTTACTGCTTTATATGATTTGGTAGAGGAAATTAACGATGAAAATATAGGATTATGTTTGGATACAGGACATGCACTTATTACTCAAGATTCACCTGCAGATATGCTGAATAAATGCAAGAAATGGGTAAGGGCCCTTCATGTGCACGATAATCATGGTACTGTAGACAGCCATGTATGGCCATTCTTAGGAACAGCTGATTGGAAGGCTTTCTCTGAAGTATACCAGACTACAGATTTGATTTTGTCAAGTGAGACAGGCTGCTCATTCAAATTCCCAAAAGAGTCCAAAGAACTTAACACTAATGCTATGAAGCATTTAGCGTCTATTTTCAGATGTATAGCAGATGGAATCTGGGATTGATTTTTGGCTTATAAAATGATAAATAAAGCAAACCTCCGGAATAATATAAAACCGGAGGTTTATTGTTTAGCAATTCAAATTAGAAAGAGATAATTATAAATTACCATTACTTAGTTTATTGTAAGTTTCGTATTTCTTTAAATATTTTTCATGCATTACAGGGTTTGGATAGAAGGTCTTGCGTATGCGTACCATGCTATTTGCCGCTTCGGGATAGCCTGTATACATTCCTGAACATATTGCAGCTGCCATAGCAGCTCCCTTAGCACCAAGCTCTTTACCTTCGACCACTTCTACATTCATATTCAAAATGTCTGCGAACATTTGCATCCAAACATCTGAGTTAGCTCCACCGCCACCAACTCTGGCAAATGGGGGAGTGCTACGGTGAACGAGAAGCTTATCTATATGTTGCTTATGTGAAAATACAACGCCCTCATATACAGCCCTCAGTACATCTGCGCGACTATGACCACTGTTAAGTCCTGCAAAAACTGCATTTCTAACAGTATCAGAGTTACTGCCATATAAAAAAGGAAGAAAGAAAACATTGCTGGAATCCGGATCAAGATTTGCTACTTGATTATCAATATCTTTATAATCCGGCTCATCAAGGCCAAACAAAGTTGACAGTACCCAGTCAAGATTGCCGGCAGATGTAGGACTGCTCTCTTCTATGAGGTAATATCCCGGAACACAGAAAAGGGAATGGTTAACAGGGTGCCTAGGGTCAACGCGATTTTCTGAAAGGTAAATATTAATGCTCCATGTTCCTGTGACAATACATAATGGCTCTGGCGAGGACACATCCATTGCAATAGCACAGGCGTCAATATCAAACATACCACCACAAACAGGTGTGCCTGGGCAGAGTCCTGTTTGCACGGCTGCCTTCTCACTGACATATCCACAAAGATCACTTGATTTGCGAAGTGGCGGTAGACAAGAAAACATTTCAGGGATACCGTATATTTCCATGATACGCTCATCGTATTCCTTTGTTATCAGATTCATGGTGCATGTACCCGAAGTATCTGTGTATTCTGCCATTGGCTCTCCGGTCAACATGAAGCGAACATAGTCTTTGGCCTCAAAAATCCATTGAACATTTGAATATGCCTGAGGTTCAAACTCTTTAAGCCATGCAAGCAAAGCAACCGGCTGACAAGCAAGAGTATTCTGCAAAGTAAGCTTGCGGGCCTCTTCACATGTACCATCTGCTTTCCACTTGGCAACAACACCTTCAGCTCTACGATCTGTAGACGGAACGCCGTGGTAGCAGGGCTTATTATCTTTTCCCCAAAGATACATACCTTTGCCATGTCCTGTAGTGCCGATAGCGGCAATCTGTTGTGGGAGAATAGATGCTTTCTCGACTGATTCCTTGATAATCTCTATAATCTTATCCCACAAAACATCCATATCACGCATATGATAGATGTCTTGCTTTACCTCTACCGGCGTTTGACGGCTTGATTTGCTTATTTCATTTCCGTTTGTATCAAATATTGCAGCCTTAATGTTAGTGCCACCAATATCAATACCCATAAGAAACTTTTCCATGGTGAAAACTCCTTTGAGATTTGTCGATTATTGTTGCTCAGGAGCAGGATAGTGCTTCAGCATTACCAGTGGCTCAGTACTACTTAAGTTGGTTACTGTAACACCCTTTGTTGCTGCTCCGTATGAAACAAAGAATTCATCTTCACTCTTCTGACCGAAACGAAGCATTGTAGCAGTAGCACAAGAATGATTGTCGATCTTGCCGTATCCTTGAGTAATGATACAACCATATGCAGTATCGTCTGTGATAACAGCTGTGCAACCGGGGTTAACTGTAAGTTCTTTGGCTGCAATATATTCATTTCCGTAAACAACCTGCTTCTGTGTGTGGTTCTCATCCTGGCTGAGCACAATTGGTGCGCGGAAGAAGTGTTCCTTATACTTGGGATCTACGTTCTTTTCCCAATCCATCATGCTGACAACATATTCGGGATCGCCAACCTTGTCTTCAGGACAGTTCTCATACAGGAAGCTATCATCGTAAATTTCATTATCTGTAATATTCTCAAATACCGCATTAACGTCGGAATTCCACTGTGGCTCGTATGTGAGGTAAGAACCGGGAGCGTGGAGTACGCCCGGAGCAGTGTACCAACCTGTGCCAAGCTCAATTCTGTAGGCCTTGGACAGCTCAGTGATTCTGAGATCTCTGTTCATGTAATCTTTAAGTGCCTCAACAAGATCCTCTTTTGTTACATCTGATGTGAAACCAAAATATGTATGAGGGAACTTACCTGGGTAGTTGTTGTACTGCGGTGGGTAATAATATGCCTCGGGCTTGCCTAACTTCCCAACACGTGCGGCTTCTTCAAAGCCTAAATGCATATGGTGGAAAAGCGGTCCCTCATAGTCAAAGAACTTTGAGTACATAGGCCAAGTCTGGTGACGTGCATAACAGCTCTCGCCGATAAGTTCGCCTTTGAGCGTATCAACGAAATCTTTAAGAGAAATCTTTTCTTCACAGGCATCCTTCATGTTAACATAGCTCATTCCTTCATCAGGAGCAGCATCGGGGCCGTTCATGGCAGCGATAACAGAAGAGAACCAACGTTCTTTGATAGAACCTCTCTTAGTGCCCAGTGCATAATAATCATCCGGGTGTAAACGGAGACGTCTGCCGGCATCACCGAAACGTCTGGGAACAAATATTGGTATCAAGGGGAGAATGCCACCCTGATCCTGAAAATATTTACGAATTATAGTAGTTTTGTCATTCATAGTTCAGTCTTCCTTTTCACTATTTTTTATGTATTTTATACAACATAATACCATACTCTCTCAATGGAAAAAAGCGAGAATTTAATGGACAAATACGACTAAATATAATAACTGATTTGTCTGATAAAAAAAAGTTTTTTTTTATTGCTTTTTTCACAAGGAACATGTAAACTGTCAAAGCACAATGATTTTATTGAAAAAGGAGCTTGTTATGTTAGAAGAATTAAAGAAACAGGTTTTTGAAGCTAACCTTGATCTTGTTGATAAAGGTGTTGTTGTATATACATGGGGCAATGTAAGTGGCATTGACCGTGAGAAGGGATTAGTTGTTATTAAGCCGTCCGGCGTTGATTACGCAACGATGACGGCAGATGATATGGTAGTTGTTGATTTGCAGGGAAATAAAGTAGAGGGTAAATGGAAGCCTTCCTCTGACACTGCTACACATCTGGAATTATATAATGCTTATCCTGAAATTGGTGGTATCACACATACACATTCAATCAATGCAGTTGCATTCGCACAGGCAGGTATGCCAATTTATGCTCTCGGCACAACACACGCAGATGCTTTCTACGGAGATATTCCTTGTACCAGAGCTCTTACCAAGGAGGAAATTGAAGAGGCATATGAAGTAAATACAGGCAAGGTTATTATTGAGACGATCAATGGACTTGGCTATGCTGCTATGGAAAGACCCGGCATTGTTGTACGTAATCACGGACCTTTTACATGGGGCAAAGATGCTGCCGGCAGTGTGTATAATGCCGTTGTTATGGAAAAAGTAGCAGAAATGGCATTGAAAACATTAATACTTAACAAAGACGCAGAAATGGGTCAGTATATTCTTGATAAACATTATTCAAGAAAACACGGACCTAACGCGTATTACGGACAGAAATAAACAGATTATTCTTCTGTCTTTTTCTTTTCTGATTCTTGCCTGAGCCATCCTTTGGGGCTCAGGCCTGTATATTTTTTGAATACTCTTGAGAAATAGTAATTATCCGAAAATCCTGCGTTCCAGGAGATCTCGTGAATAGACAGACCGGAATGAGATTGTAGTCTGAGTAGATCCTTTGCATAAGAAATACGCTTATGTGTCAGATACTGAAGAGGCGTCTTGCCTGTTTCATCAAAGAATAGCTTACGGAAATAATCAGGAGTCAAATTAACTTTCTTTAGTGTGTCTTGTATCTTGTAGTAAGGATTTGAGATATTATTGATTATCTCGTTTATAACCATAGTAACAAAACGATTGCTGTCATTCTCGTCAATCAGAGTATGAATGTAGTGATATAACACAACGTGAAGAGCATCCAGAATATTCTGATAATTTTTTCTCTTGATTATATACTCATGATAAAGCTGAGCCATGATGGTAAGAACATCATTGTTTTCTGTATCATGTAGCTTCATATAGGTAAGATGATTAAAGTTGTCATCTGTGAATGTGTAGTTATAGTTCTGAAAACCGGTATCAGAGTAGTCTGAATGAGGAATTCCCGGCGGAATAACAAAGACATCATGCTCGCAAAAATCAATAACCTCATTATTGATCTCAACGAAGCCGTGCCCTTTTGTATAATATACAACCTCCCAATAATCATGAGTGTGTAAACTTACGCGGTATGTGTTTTCATATAAATAACCTACCTGGTTGATTTTTTTCATGAATACCCCTCCGATTGCTATTAATATAGCATCTTTTTTTTAGTATGGCAACAGAAAAAACAGGAAAATTTTTTTGCTTTGTTCGGTTTTGTCCATTTTTTTTCTATCTTGTGCATTGATATACACATATAATGCAAATATAATCTGTACCATCATTATAAACTTAATCGGAGGTTTTCGATATGAAAATACGCGAAAGTGACATAACACCATCTTTAAATGATCTTGATGAGCGTGCTACTGCTTATCAGAAATGTATGATTTTTATGCGTCAGGCATATCCAAACAGTGCAGTTATGACGTATGACAACAATCATCACAGAGGAGCAGATCACGTCCTATTAGCAAAATTTGTGATTGGTCTTGGTGAGACATCCCCGACATGGATTACATATGATGAATGTACTCCCGAAACAATTGCAGACAATATTCCCGGCGGACTTCACTCTCAGGTAAAGCTTGAAAATGGAGATGAGCCATTTACTGCAACATGGCGTCCGCTTCTGTATGCAAGTGATACAATCGCAACAGAAGGTGCAGGATTACTTCATATACACAGTGATAGTCCAAGAAGGTTCTGGCTTAAATTTGGTAACGGAAATATTGCTTTTATGCATTTCTCACCAAACGAAAATATGAAAGGCAGTGAGATTGACTGCCAGGAGGGCTATTGCGAGATAAAAGATGATTGCGTTATAGTTCGCAGAAAAGAAAGAAAAGTTATTACTTCTGTTCACGGTGCTTTTGATAGCGTTTCTATTGAGAAGCGTCCGGATACAGAGGATGGCTACGGTACATATGCAGTAGTAAGCTCATTCGGCAGTGATATATATGTTACGGTAGGCTTTTCTGAAGATGAGTGCCGTGCGGTAGCACTCTCCAAGGCAGACCCGATTTGCGAAGAAAAGAAGGTTATTGACTATTATGATGATCTGCTTTCTAACTGGAAGCTCAATACTCCTGATCCTATACTAAATGAAGCTTTTGATCATGCGCTCCTTAATGTTGAATATGCGTGGCTGTATCCATTTGGTTGGATTGAGTCTATTCAGCACTGGCCTACAATGTGGCATATGGAACATACAGCTGCAGAGGAGTGGAATGGCAGATATGACCGTGTCAGACGTTGTCTCAGATCTCAAATGGAACATGTTTTCCCAAATGGTGCTATTCCGGACATGTGTACAAACAATACGGGTCGTCGTGACTGGGGTGGTAACAACCAGTTCTTCTTAAGAGAAGTAGAACATTATGTAAAAATGACAGGTGACCTTGAATTTGCCGCAGAATGTGAACCCTTTATGGAAAAAGCATTATGGCAGACATTTGCAGAATACGACCCCACAGATGACGGCGTTATTGCATGGGGTACACAGATAGGAAATCAGGAAGACTTTGAGAGTACGCCCGGTAAAGGTGCTTCGACAGGAATCGAGGGTGTACAGATGCTTACTATTATGGCATATATCAAGAAGCTTCTTGGCAAAGAGCAGGAGGCAGCTGCTTACGAGAAGAGAGCGGCACGTTGTCTTGCAAAATGGCATGATACTGTATGGCTCAAAGATTTGGGCAGACCGGCATGGTATGAGGATATCAATGGCGAGTTGCGCCTTGAGACAACGTATCATGGTATTACTTATCCTGTTATTTACAATAAGATAGATGATGCAGATAAGGTATCTGCTTTAGATCACTTAGTACATCGTTTATCCGGCCCGGAGGGCGAGATATATCAGACAAACCACTTTGGAGATCACTGTTATGATTGGGTGCCTACATGGGGTATGCAGTGTGGATCTGACATGCAGCCTTTTGCTACTTTTGCGTATGCTTTGGCTGGAATGAAGAATCAGGCTGTCAAGCCTCTTGCGTTTATCGCCAAACGCGTGTGCAGCGAATATCAGAGAGGTGCATGGCCGGAGACAGCAAACGAAAAGAGATTTGCTTATTTCTCACCATCGGCAGCAGTATTTTCACAGGGAATTATTGAATCAATTTTTGGATTGAAGAGAGATAAGATAGAGAATACAACAACGATCAGTCCTGCAATTTGTGATAGCTGGCCGTATGCAAACCTGAAGCTTCCTGAAGCAGAATTAGCATACACAGCAATTGAAAATGGTTTCACTCTTAACATCAGGATTACAGACAGTACAGTTAAGAAAGTGAATGTAATGTGTCCTCCTGCAGGCCTTATAAAGGCGACTGTTAATGGAAATACTGTATGTAAGGTACCGGAGCAACATTGTGGATGGAGCAGCGCTGAGTTTGAGTTAGGTACAGATGGTGATATTACAGTTACATGTACCTGGGATCTTATTAATATTAAATGTGAATATCAGAAGTCTATTGCTTGCTCAGATAAATGGCAGGTACGTGTATCAGGTGATGCTACTTTAGTTGGTATTGATGACAGATGCGGAGTGCTGGCTGATTACACATGGGAAAGTGGCATACTTTCCGGTAATATCCGTGAAAATCTCATGGATAAGTATGAAAAATACGGTTGGTTCGGTATCACCAACTTTGCCAGACGTATGGTTTACCTGAAGCTGAGATATAAGGACCAGACTTTCTTGTATCCATGCCCGATAACAGTATTACCTAAGATTAGTTGTAGTGGTAAGCTTATAGAGGCAGATAATATTGTGGAGATTGAGGTAAGAAACCAACTGACATATGAGCTTACAGGTGAATGGCATCTTATTTATAATAAGTTCTCATATTCAGCACAGGCTACCGTAGGAGCCAGAGATAAGGCAGTTATTAGATTTGAAGTGCCGGAGGCAAATGACATCTTCTCACCGGGCAAGAATAAAGCATATTTGGCAGGACCTGCCGGCAGTGATGTGATAATCGAAGCGCGTGTAGCTAATGCTAATGTGATTTCACTACCTCTTAATGACGCAGAGTGCAAACCGCTTCTTTATTGGAAAGAAATCGGACTACACCCGTCTCACGGTCATATGATGCAGGGACCTGATCATTTTATGAAGGATCTTTGGGAAACATACAAGAGCATCGATATGATAGACGGTGTTCCGCTGCCACTCAATCCTAATGGATTCATACCTTTCAGCAGAGAAAAACATCCTGTTGTAACAATACCATTAGATGGCAAGAAGATGAAAAAGATTTATATCCTGTGCAGTGCATTTATTGATAATCACGATGTCTTTAGTAAACTGCTTACTGTTGAGGCTGAGGCAGAGAAGAAGGATGCTTTCATCAGACCGATTTATAGATACGATGTATATCATCCGGGCAATATTGATATGGGATACGGCAACCCTGTTATAGCAGGATTTGCTACATATGTAAACGGAACAGACAGAAGTATTACGCCTGATTTTCCGACTTTGGAGCAGGCAGATTACGATAATGTACAGCCTCCTCAATATCCTCAGAGATATTTGTGGTGTGATAGTAAGGCGATTGATTGTTGCAATACAGTTTTCAACCTGCTTGAGATTGATTTTGGCGAACATAAAGAAATGAAAGAGTTGCGTATTTTGCCCTGTGAGACAGATGCAGCCGGCGGTATATATGCAATTGCAGCACATATTGAATGATAGGAGATGAAGAATATGTTTTATAAATATCAACACAATGAGCAAAATCATGAAATAACAGTTTGCGGAATACCATTTAACGTTATGAAAAATGAAAATGATGCGGTGAAAAAGATTCATCAGAATTCACTTTACCTTGATACTCAGAAAGAGGCCGTATTGCCATTTGAGAATCAGGAATGTGAGGTACTTTTCTTCCTGGGTATGGCAACAGATTCTATTTATACATCAGAATGGTGGGGTCAGCAGGAATGTGCATGGGACTATACTGTAAGGACATTCTTTGGTGATAGACTTGCTCGTATACGTATTATATTTGAAGACAGAACAGAGGAACTTATTTCTGTTATCTTTGGCGTTAATGCATGGAACTATAATTTATATTATGGTACCAAGGGCAGAGAAAATATGCCTTGCTGGGAGGCACCTTATGCAGAGCCCTTTGCGTCAGATAAGAATGCAGCTGCGCTGAAGGATAAGGCTCTGTGCTTGATGGAAAATACTGACTCTGAGGCAGAAAAGTGTACAAAATGGGTATTCGGTTATCGTATTCATAACACTAAGAAGATAAAAGAAATCATATTTACCAAGGAAGAGGGCAAACAGACAAATGTAGCAATATCAGCAATTACAGGTTTGCTCAAGGGCGGAGAAATTGACCCTAGCTGGAGACTGGCAGATCAGGATTTCTTCCTTAGTCGTGCATATTACGCAGATCTTGACAGAATGGCAAGACGTTTGTATCAGTTCCGCGATGACCTACCGGAGCATGATCCAAAGATTGAGATTGAGAATTTTGATGCGCCTGATATAACCTTCGGGGGAGCTCCTATGGCAGAGGTATATACTAATGTGTATCGTGCTAACATTATGGACATGGCTCACGGAAAAGTAGACGACGATGGACGTTCACATACATCTACACCATTGGCAGCAAACTTTGGATGTTATCTTGGCTTTGGCACATTCAATGAAGGCAAGGATACGTATGGCGGACATGTATGGACACGTGATATCGGTCGTACTCTTATGGAGCTTACAAATGTTGGATATGGAAAGAGGACTACTGTTGCAGCAGATTATCTACATAAGCTCCTCTATTATCCCAATATAAGATTCAAGATACCGCATTGGAAGAGAGTAGCAAATATTGTTGCACAGAATGAAAATGATCTCTTTAACGAAGGTAAGGAAAATGATGGACATGCAGCAGTTATGCTCAGTATGTACACACTGTATAGAAAAGGTGCTGTTGATAAACAGTGGCTCTTTGATCATGAAAAGGAACTTAAAGATGCCGCAGATTACTATCTGTGGCAAAGAGATAATCCTGTAGAGTCTAACTTCAGCGATATTCTTTATTCTGAGTCTGAAACAAGTACACAGCTGACAGGAGGTTATGACCTGTTCTCAAATATAATATCATCATATGCACTTCTGGGTTACAGCCGTATGTTCGAAGATATGGGCAGAAGTGAATATGCTGCAAAGATTGCGGATTTTGCTGCGGAGCTTCGTGAAGGTGCAAAACGTCATTTTATACTGCATCATCCAAGATACGGTGATGTTTTCACAGATACAACAGACGATTGCTGGACATATGAGTACAAGAGAATGGTAGATTTGCTTATTTTCAGCGATCTGTTTGGTTATGATATGCAGAAACAGGACCCTGAATTATTTGAGTTTATGTCAAATACTTTTATGGCTCAGAAAGAGGTATTCTACGCTCCTGAATCAGGAAGACAAATGGGCTATGGTCAGGGTTATCTGACACAACAAACAATTATGCTTGACAGATATGAAGAGTTAACAGATTGTATTGAGGCTGCGGCTATGTTCTGCTATCATCATACAGATCATAATTATATCGTTCCGGAGGGAGTTATAGTTCATGGATCTAAGAGATATTGGTATCGTAATAGTGATCAGGGTAACGCAGTACAGCAGGCTGAGATTGTAAAATGTGCCAGACTTCTCTTGGGTATTGATGATATTATGCCTGCGCGTGGCATCAAACTTATACCGCGTCTGCCTTTGACATGGGGCTCAATCTCTACTGTTGATTTCCCGATTGTTGACAAAAATGGTGAAAAGAGTAAAATCACATTCCAGTATCAGAAAGGTGTTCATGCAGGAAAAGTTACAGCAACTTGTCAGGATGTATCATATACTGCAGACTGGAAAACAGATGCTGATGTGGAATACATCAGAATGGGTCCTTTTGCATCAGCTGATATTAAAGTGAACAACGGAGATATTCTGGAAATTCGCAAAGTAAATAATAACTATTTTGCATATGTGAGGGTATAAAATGAAAAATTATTTATTGGGTTTATATGAAAAAGCTATGCCGAGCGATTGGGACTGGGCGAAGAAGCTGGAAACAGCCGGTGCAAAGGGCTTTGATTATGTAGAGATGAGTGTGGATGAGACGGACGCAAAGCTAGCCCGCCTTGACTGGACTCAGCAGGAAAGACGTGATTTTGTACATCTTAGTGCAGATCGTCTGCCTGTTACTTCGATTTGTCTTAGCGGACATCGTAAGTATACAATTGGTAGTCATATCCCTGAGATTCGTGCTAAGGGCATGGAAATAATGGAAAATGCAATATGCTTTGCTCATGATATAGGCGTTCGTATTATTCAGCTTGCTGGTTATGATGTATATTATAATGAAACATCAGATGAAGAAAGTAAGAAGCTTTTCACAGAGAATCTCGCAAAATCAGCTCATATGGCATCGGCATATGGCGTGATACTGGCGCTGGAGACTATGGAAAATGATTTTATGAACACAACTGAAAAGGCAATGGAATATGTTAATAAGATTAATTCTCCATATCTTGGTGTGTATCCGGATACAGGAAATATCTGCAACGCAACAAAGGATCCGGTGGGAGATTTATATACAGGACGAGGCCATATCTTCTCAGCCCATTTTAAAGAAACTGTTCCCGGCGTATTTCGTAATATGATGTACGGTGATGGACAAGTAAACTTTGATGAAATATCAAAGGCATTGCTTGATATGAATGTACGTCGCTTTACTGCAGAGTTCTGGCATCTGGAAGGAAGAGATCCGTATAAAGATATGGAATATGCAAGTAATTTCTTTAAAAAGGTACTTGTTAACGCATAAATAGTTGGAGGGAAAACACATGGATACAGATATGATTTATATGTCCGGAAACGGAAAAATACTGGGCGTATATGCACAAGGTGATTTGATCAAGGTGTTTGGACCGCCGTATTCCTCTCCATCTGTATTTGAATGTAAATTAATGCTGGCAGAGTCTGTAACGCGCCATACTGTCTTCAGACAGAAACAGGTTGCTTGTTGGACAGTTGAATTAGAAGAAAATGGAAACACATTTGCTGCTGTTACGGACTTTGCTTATTCCGAGGCCCCTTGCCTTGTGCGCAGAGTAACAAGTACTAAGAGGATCAGCCTTAGTTTACAGCCATTTAATGGAAATAAAGAGCAGTTACATTATGATACTGTATCACATGCAGATAGTAAGACCGTGATTTTATTTAAAACAAAGAATGGTAATCCGGTGTATAACGATTATCCGCTTCCCTTTCCTCAGTTCTTTAACATAATAGTAAGCGGTGATGCGGAGGTTAAGAGTGTAGGGGAGTTTACATATGATATTGCAGTGCAGGGTACTGCTGATATCATAATAGTAGGAGGCCCTTCCTTTCCTGAATGTGATCAGAATACATTGCACATAATGAAACTATCTTATGAGCAAATGCTGGAGGAAACTAAAAAATGGTGGGCTCAGGTGTTTGGCACTGTTACAGCGCTGGATGTGGTGCCTGCAAATATGCCACGTAGAGAAGAACTTATTTATGCTATAGAGAGCACTGTTATCAATATTCTTGCACAGCAAGGCGCAGAGGGTAGCGTAATCGCAGGGGAGCCTTTTCCCCTTGGCTATGTACGTGACCAATACGGTGTATGCATGTGTATGCTTAAGCTTGGTTTGCATAAACAAGCAAGGAAAATGCTTCAATTCTACATTGATGTGTACCGTCATAACGGATATATCCTAAATGCACAGGGAGTAGGGGTAAAGGGTCTGTTCCATTTTGCCGAAAACGATAAAACAGAGATAACCGGTTATCTGTTACTTCAGTTCTTCAAATATGCACAGCTGACAGGCGATTATGATGTTATACGTGAAAATATTGATTTCTTGTATTGGCTCTATTTGCAACAGGAAACCCAAATTCATAATGGTATGCTGCCGTTTAATGGGGATGAAACATATATTGCCGGTGGGTTACTGCCAAGAGATGTGTTGAATGATGGCTCTGCAGAGGCTACTATGTTATTTATTTTATCAGGTCATGCGCTTATTGATTTTCTTAAAACATCAGATATTAGTGATAAATATGACTTGGATAAAATGGAAAATACTGTGAATGCGGTAGAAAAAGAGTATCTGAATAATTTCATCATAGACGGAAAATACACACTTAACAACCCACGTAGATTAGAGGGCTTGGCACAGCCTGAATACAGATATGGAGTATGCCTCAACATGGGCATCGGTGACTGCGATTTCTTTGGCTGGACTAAGCTCTGTGAGGGAGATGTATACTTATGTCCTAAATGCATTAGCCATGGTAAGAAGATGCAAAGAAAATATGACCTGTATCATTTGCCAAGTGCTTTGCTGTTACCTGCATATGTAAGCTCTCCGTACCCCGGGAAAGATATAATAACCGGCTATTTGCAGGAACTTGTGGATAAGATGAAAAAAGATGGATATGTCTATTCTGATGATGCACACAAGAAAAATATCGGATACGATTATGGATTATTACTGTATAACCTGGTGCTGTACGATATGGACGGCAAGGAAATGGTATATAACAAAGTGCTTGATCTTATGGATGATGTGGGTACATGGTCAGAGCGGTATATTGAGAGCAGGTTTGACGGCGTCAGGTTCCGTCCGTGGGAGAGCGGTATTAATGTTGATGCTTTGATAGAATATGCTATCTGGTTAGGTAAATAATGGAAATTATTATAAGCGCACAGTCTTAAAACAATCTGTGCGCTTATGTTATTGTAAATATTTTCACAGGAGAGATTGTATGAAAAGAGTGAAAATTACTGTTATATTAATGATGTTATGCTTGACGCTTGTTGTTTGCGCAGTTAGCATATCCGGATGCAATAAAACAGATCCGAATACTATAATTGTAGCAGTGGTAAGGGATCAGTCTTCGGCCGGAGCTCAGAAAGCGCAGGAAAAATGCCTGGAGGAATACGCTAGGGCATTCACACTACATAATCCCGACCTGCAGGTTCAGTATGAATATTTGAATGTATTACCGGCGAAAACTGATGGTTATGATTGTATTCTGGCAAGTGGTGACGATGTTCTCCGATATATTGCGGGCGATCTGGTTGACCTGACACAGTATATGAAGAAAAACGACGTAGATGAAGCGCAGCTATTACCGTCTGCATTGGATATAGGTCGTTTTGCTGATAAAAATGGTGAAAAATATGCAATATATTACATGCCTTTTAATTATGACAGGACTGTAATTTATGCAGATACATCTTTGTTTGCTCAAGCCTGTGTAGAGGTGCCATCAATTAATGGTTGGACATATTCGGAATTTCTGGAAACATTGGAACAGCTGTATTACAGTACGAACAATATCAGATATACAGGTATTTATATGCCTTATTATATGCCGTATGTGTGGCAGTATTATTGTAATATGTTTGGCGGTGGCTGGAATAACGGCAAGAGTATCACCATGGATACAGGGGAGACATACAATGCATTGCTCAGGATGCTGGATGTGTATAACTCAGGTCTTGCCAGATCTTACCAAATAGATCAAAAGGGCAGTGCTACGGCTGTTTGCGCAATGTCAATGACGTATGCATGTATGCCGTGGCATGATGGCGTTACAAATGAAACATTAGAACTTACAAGGGCAAACCCGGGAAAGAATACTGAGGCTCTGTTAGAGGCGGGTACGCTTAAGTTGCTACCGCTGCCGGCAGGAGATGACGGAAAGGTAACAGGAAATGCCAATACAGGATTTATAAAAGGGTTCAGTGTACTAAAGAGTTCAGAAAAGAAGGCTACTGCTGCCGCCTTTGCATTATTTTCTGTATCCGATATAGGACAAAAGATATTAAATGACTATTATGGTGGTATACCGGTAAAAAAAGCTTTGTGGGAACAGGATTTCTGGAAGAAAGGTCTCTTGGCAGGTGATAATGCAAAGGCAGTTCTTTACGGTATTGATTACGATGTAAGAGATGATTTTGTACAAGTCCTGGACGGTGATGCAGACGTTTATAATAAGAATATAAGGCTTCGTACAATCTTCAGTGCGCTTATGCAAAGAGATTTTGGTGAGAGCAATGATTCAGAAAGAGCTTTCAAAATATACATAAAAGACTTCTGCCTTGAAGCAGAGATGACCATCGACGGGTTATCTGCATCTGTGTCTTAAAGGAGGGTGAAAATAATGAAAAAAATAGTAACAAGATTGTTTACAGTAATATACATAGTTATTTTTATACTAAGCGTTTCTTCCGTAGTAATGGCACAGGAAAGAGATTGTATGTATGATACATGGGTGGCTACAGATGCACTGGGCAGAGAATTGCCTACAAATGAGGATGTTGGTGACCCCAGAGAAAGCAAATATGTAGGTATTTTCTATTTCTTGTTTATGGATTCGAAAAGTGCCCATGTTATAGATACAACTAAAACATTTTTAGAAGGTGGCATTGAAGCTGTATGGGAAATAGTACCGCGAAACGGATTCCATGTGTGGGCAGAACCGTATTACGGATATTATAATAATACTGATGAATGGATATATCGTAAGCACGCCCAGCTTCTGTCTGAGGCAGGAGTAGATTTTGTATTTCTTGATACAACAAATCTTGGAGGTTTGTTTGAACACGCATGGCTGACAATGTTCAAGGTATGGTCCCAGATCCGACAAGAAGGCGGCACTACACCGCAAATAGCTTTCTTCTGTGGTATGGACGAGGGTAATATGCCATCACATATGAAGTCTATATGGAAGAATATTTATTCACATGATGAGTATAAAGATTTGTGGTTTTGTTGGGACGGAAAGCCACTGTTGCTTGGTAATCACAGCCAGCTAGCGGCTGAATACCGTGATTTCTTTACATTGCGTGACTCTTGGGCTTTTAATGACTGGACAGGAGACGGTAAGGGAAAGTGGCCATGGATTGCTGAATATCCCCAGGTCCCGGGCAGAGATGAAGAAGGTAATATAGAACAGGTGGTTGTATCTGCAGGTTTTCACTCTAATTCATCTAAAGGTCGTAGCTTTCATGATGGTGCTCAGCCCTCCAGCGGTTGGAGAGACTTTGGTTATGGGCTGGAAACTTCAGGCCTTGGTCTTACTTTTGCAGAACAATGGGAACATGCTCTTAAAATTGATCCTGATATTGTGATGATTACTGGTTGGAATGAATTTACATTTGGTAGATGGCCGGATGCCGGAATAGGTCAGCGTATATCCAATTCATACACTATAGCACAAGGTGACTTACAGTTTCAAAGTAATTACGTTGATGCTTTTAGCGCTGAATTTAGCCGTGACATTGAGCCTATTAAATCGTTGTTTGGAGATAACTATTATTATCAGATGGCATCATATATACGTAAATTCAAGGGAGTGAGAGAAATTCCTCAAGGAACCGGCTCTGTTACAGTAAATATAAACGGCGATTTGACAGAATTTAACAATGTAGGGCCTGTTTTCTCGGATATGGTCAATGACATTACACACAGAGATTATGTGCTGGTAACAGGTGATAAGGTGGTGAACACAACAGGTCGCAACGATATTCAGGAGGCAAAGGTCTCTAAAACAGATCAATACACGTATTTTTATGTGCGCTGTACAGAAAATATTATAGAAGCAGAAGGGACTAACTGGATGAACCTGTATATAGATGCAGACCAGTTTTATTATTCAGGTTGGGAAGGATATGATTTCGTGCTAAATCGTAGCCGCCAGGATGGCAGCGTGTCTGTAGAGCGATTTGTTGATAATAGTTGGGAGTTTGAGACTGTTGGACAGGCTGACTATGTTTTGTTAGGCGATACAATGGTGATATGCGTAGATAACAGCTTGATCAGACTTGATGATCGTGATAATTTCGACTTTAAATGGGCAGATAACTCTACCACAACAGGTCAGGTTATGGAATTTATGGACCTGGGAGATAGCGCGCCAAATGAGCGATTTAACTTCAGATATGTAAAAGAAAACGGAAAAATATCTAATGAACATTTTGTTCAGATTAGTTCAGATGATCCGAATATATTAAATACAATGCATATTATATTAATCTCTGCCGGAGCAGCAGTGGCAGTTGGCGCGACTGTGATAGTGATTATAATGAGAAAACGGAAAGCAAATAAAACGGAGGTAGCTGTATGAAAAAGACTTTTATATTAATATTTGTTATTGTTTCGTTGCTGGCATTATTTTCACAGACAATATCAGCCCAAGACATACAGTATGAAACTATTACAAAGAGCTTTGAGATTTCTTTTGAACCAGGCGATGACGAAATTGCCAATACGGATATTGTGGACTTTTTTACAGTGGAGAATTTTGCCGGCGGTACCGCAACTGTTAATAATAACGGCGAAGGATACATAAAGGGCTATTCACAGATATATATAAGTGAAAATGTAGCATATGAATATCTTACCGGTGAATATTCATTCCAGGTTGACTATGTGTCAAGTAAAACAGATAATAGTGCAATATTTCTAAGGGCAATTGACCCTAATACATATACTATCAAGAATCCTAAAAATGCAGATATTGATCAGAAATTTGGATTCTTTGAATGGGACTGGTATGCTGAAAACGGTGGCGAACACGGAACGTCAGGTACAGGCGGATCAGGCATAAAGATATATGAAACATCTACAAAAATATGTATTTGTATAAAGACATACGTTGATGACGGCCTTAATATTTGCTCTGAAACAGTAGAATTTAAATATCCTCAAGGCTTTAAAGCAAGACAAATGAATACTTATAAATTTACAGACGATGGTGTAGGCAATATTGCTGTTATGATAAACGGTGTTGCTTTGTGTACTATAGAGTATGGCGGAGAGGCTGCTGCATATCCGGATGGTGATGATAAGGATTGTCCTATGTTATACTATAAGCAGGCTACTGTAAAGGATCCTGATGGGAATGCAGTCATGACATTGGATAATGCACGTATATGTGCTGAATACTCGGGTATTGCTATTGGGAATAGAGGTACAGATAAAACTATAAAGTTTGATAATCTTGTGCTGACATATAGCTTTAATAAGCCTATAGCTACACCGACTCTAAGGCCTACGGCTATACCTATAGATAAACTGCCTACCAGAGAGCCTACACAGGCACCGGAGAACAGACAAACAGAGGATGGAGGCTGCAGATCAGCATCCGGCATTGCTCAAATAATGTTAATTCTCGGTGCTACTCTTATCATAAGAAAGAAGAAATAATATTTGTGTACAGACGGTAAATTTTCACAAAAAAACCAACAAATTCCTTGACAATTACAGTGTAAACATTTATTATTCCTAAGTACTAGCCTTATTGCGGTACGTCATATTTTTCGAAGGAGCATATTTGGTTTATGGAAAGAATGTGTGGAACAGTTGCGCGTGGTGTGCGTGCTCCGATTATCAGAAGCGGAGATGACCTTGTCAGCATAGTTGCTGATTCTGTTATGAAGGCAGCAGAGTGCGAGAATTTTACTATCGGGAATAGAGATATTATCGGTGTTACCGAGGCTGTTGTGGCAAGAGCGCAGGGAAACTACGCATCAGTTGATGATATAGCTACAGATGTTAAGGCAAAGCTTGGCGGAGAAGACATTGGTGTTATTTTTCCGATACTTAGCAGAAACAGATTTGCTATCTGTTTAAGAGGTATTGCAAAAGGTGCTAAGAAAATTTATCTTATGCTTAGCTATCCTTCAGACGAAGTTGGCAATCACCTTATTACATTAGATCAATTGGATGCTACAGATGTTAATCCATATACAGACGTACTTAGTCTTGATGAATATCGTAAATTGTTTGGATATAATAAGCATCCATTTACAGGCGTTGATTATGTTGAGTATTACGGCGACCTTATTAAGGAGTGTGGCGCAGAGGTTGAGATTATATTTGCTAATGATTGCAGAGCAATTCTTAAATATACAAAGAATGTTATAAATTGTGATATTCATACAAGAGCGAGAACTAAGAGAATTCTCCTGGCTAATGGAGCAAATAGAGTATGTGGTCTTGATGATATTATGAACAATCCTGTAAATGGTAGTGGATGTAACAGAACATATGGTTTGCTTGGTTCTAATAAAGCAACAGAAAATACAGTTAAGTTATTCCCAGAAAAGTGTCAGGAGTTTGTTGAGGCTGTACAGCAAGTAATTCTCGATAAAACAGGTAAGCTTGTTGAGGTTATGGTATACGGTGACGGTGCTTTTAAGGATCCTGTTGGTAAGATATGGGAGCTGGCTGATCCGGTTGTTTCACCGGGATATACAAGTGGCTTAGAAGGTACACCAAATGAGATTAAGCTTAAGTATCTGGCTGATAATGATTTTGCATCACTTAGCGGACAGGAACTCAAAGATGCTATCTCAGAATACATCAAGAATAAACAGAGTAATCTTGTAGGTAACATGGCATCACAGGGTACCACACCAAGACGTCTTACAGATCTTATTGGTTCACTGTGTGACTTAACATCAGGTAGTGGAGACAAGGGCACTCCTATTATATTTATTCAAGGTTATTTTGATAACTATACAAGCCAGAAGGCGTAAATGTTAATTTATAACTGCAAGTGGCGTCGTTTTGTTATAATCGGCGCCCTTGCAGCTTTATTATGTTTGGAAAAAATACAAAGAAGGCTAAGAAATAAATGAGTTTAGAAAAGAGAAACGATATAAGAAATATTGCTATTATTGCCCATGTTGACCATGGCAAGACTACTTTGGTTGATGGACTTCTCAGACAGAGTGGTACGTTCCGCGACAACGAGGTTGTAGCTGAGCGAGTAATGGACTCAAATGATCTGGAAAGAGAAAGAGGTATTACCATTTTATCAAAGAATACCGCTATCGAATATAAGCAGCATGTTATTAATGTGGTTGATACGCCCGGACATGCGGATTTTGGTGGTGAGGTTGAGCGAGTGCTGGGCATGGTAGATGGCGTTTTACTACTTGTTGACGCTTTTGAGGGTGCTATGCCACAGACCCGTTTTGTTCTTTCTAAAGCGCTGGCGATGGATCTTAAAGCTGTAGTTGTTATAAATAAAATCGACCGCGACGGAGCACGTCCGGCAGAGGTGCTTGACGAGGTTCTGGCGCTATTTATGGATCTTGGTGCATCTGATGAACAGTTGGATTTTCCTGTTATATACGCCTCTTCCCGCGATGGTTTTGCAGTACGTGATCTTAGTGATGAGAGGATTAATCTGGAGCCTTTGTTTGAAGCAATTATAGATGAGATCCCTGCACCTTCAGTTGATGTTGCAGCGCCACTCCGTATGCTTGTATCCAATGTAAGTACAGATCCATATGTTGGTAAGATTGCTGTGGCGCGTATTGAACGTGGAGAGGTTATTTGTGGTCAGAATGTTGTAGTATGTAATCAGCAGGGATTAAATAAAACAGCAAAGGTGACATATTTATATAAATTCCAGGGTCTTAAGAGAATAGATAGTGAAAAGGCTGTGGCAGGTGACATTATAGTACTTGCCGGAATACCAGATATAAATATTGGTGATACTGTATGTAGTCCGGATGATCCTACTCCTATTCCTTTTGTGAATATTGATGAACCTACTTTGTCCATGAACTTTTCTGTAAATAACAGTCCATTTGCAGGTACTGAAGGCACATATGTTACGTCACGACATCTGCGTGACCGCCTTTTCAAAGAATTGGATACTAATGTAAGTATGCGCGTAGAGGAGACAGATAGCGCTGATACATTTAAGGTGTCTGGACGTGGAGAATTGCATTTGTCTATTTTGATTGAGACTATGCGCAGACAGGGATATGAGTTTCAGGTATCCAGACCAAGAGTAATTTTCAAAGAAGTAGATGGAGTACTGTACGAGCCCATTGAGAGACTTACAATCGATACTCCCGACGAGCTTTTAGGAACAGTTATTGAGAAAATTGGCGTACGTAAAGGCGAGATGCTTGATATGCATCCGGGCTTAGAGGGATATACAAGACTTGAATTTAAGATTCCGGCACGTGGACTCATTGGATATCGTTCGGAATTTTTGACGGATACAAGAGGAAATGGTATAATGAATCATATCTTTGACGGTTATGAGCCGTACAAAGGCGATATAAATTCAAGAACACACGGTGCCATTGTTGCTTGGGAGCAGGGAGAGTCTATTACATATGGACTTTATAATGCCCAGGAGCGAGGCAGACTTTTCATCGGCCCCGGAGTAAAGGTTTATGAGGGTATGATTGTAGGTGAGAGTGCCCGTAACGAAGATTTAGTAATAAATGTTTGTAAGAAGAAGCATGTTACTAATATTCGTGCGTCAGGCTCTGATGAGGCGCTCAGATTAACACCTCCGGTGGTTTTCAGCTTAGAACAGTCTCTTGAGTTTATTGGTGATGACGAACTTTGTGAGATTACTCCTAAAAACATTCGTCTGCGCAAGAAGATACTCAATACAGAACTTCGCGCTAAGAATAGGAGCAAATCTTCTAATTAACATAGTATTATTGGAAATATTACCAGACAGGCCTTTTGCATGGAGGTGCAGTTGTTTTGAACGGAAGACTGAAACAAACAAAAGGAATAAGACGCCCCGGACAGAAGTTTAAGGAGGAAGAGATTGCCAAGAAGAAGGCAAAGCAGGAAGCTGACGAAGAAGAGTTTGAGGTTGTTACTCAGGATCGTACAACTTCCAGTAGTACCAAGCGAGGCAAGATATCTAAAGTCAGGGCGAGAAATAAACGTAAGCTGAAGCATCGTTACACGATACCGCTTTTGATTTTGTTTGTGATGTTCCTGTTGGTGCTGGTATTTTTCTCTAGCTATGTTTCATATACGTATCTTATTGATAAATACAACAGTCCTATTGATATAGAAACAATTTATATAGATCCGGAGACTTCTGTGAAGTTTCGTATAGAGAAGGGCTCTACCTCAGAGCAAATTACAGCAGATTTATATGAGATGGGCTTGATACAAAACGAGTTTGTATATAAATTCTTATCTAAGTTCAATGGCTATGATAATCTGTATAAGGCCGGCACATACACCCTTTGTGAGGGACTTACGTACGATGAAATAATGGTTATTCTGTCCGGTACTCCTGAGACTGTAAGGGTTACATTCCCGGAGGGCTTTACTACGTTGCAGATTGCAGAGCGTCTTGAGAGCAATGGAGTGGTAGATGCAAAGGAATTCCTGTATGCCATAGATCATATTGACTTATCATCATATGCGTTTGTACCAGCAAAAACAGAGAATCGCGATTATAGACTTGATGGTTATCTATTCCCGGACACATATGAGTTTGACGTACAGGCAAATGTAGAGGACGTAATATATAAGTTCCTCAACCGTTTCAACGAAGTGTTCCTGCCTTCATATTATTCTACTGCTCAGTCTCTTGGCCTTACTGTAGATGAGATTATGATTCTGGCATCTATCGTAGAGAAAGAAGCTAAGATTGATGGTGAACGTGCGAAGATTGCAGGGGTGTTCCTTAATCGTGTTAATAGCCCTGATGTAAATCTTCACAAGTGGGAATCATGTGCTACTGTACGATATGTATATAAGAAGCTATACGGTATCGATTTGATAAATATTACTCTTGAGAATGAGAAAGAAGACGATCCTTATAACACGTATATGTATGAGGGTTTTGTTCCCGGACCTATATGCAATCCGGGCCTCAAATCTATACAAGCGGCATTAATACCGGAAGAACATGAATATTATTACTTTGTTTATAATGCCAAAGACGGTGTGGGTACACATATCTTCTCTCATACTTACGCAGAACATTTGAAGGCAAAAGAGCAATACGGTTGAGGGTAGATGCAATTGGATATCAAAGATTATCTTAACAATCTCAGAACATATGCCGAAGCAGAATATATTCCTATTATAAGAGCTGATTCTCAGCGACTTATTGATGTATTGCTTCATATTCATAAGCCTGTTCGTATTTTAGAACTTGGCACTGCTATAGGGTATAGTGCTATTTGTATGGCATCTGCCTGCTGTGAAAATGTGGTAGACGGCGTTGCCACGCCTTTTCACATTGATACTATTGAGATTGATCCGGACATGGTGGTCGTAGCCAGACAGAATATTGAAAAATGTGGATTCTCATCTAATATACGAGTAATATGTGGTGATTGCCTTGAGGTATTACCGGCTCTGAGTATGCAATATGACATGGTGTTTATGGACGCGGCTAAGGGACAGTATGCTCGAATATATGAAGATTGCCTCAGACTCCTTAAAAAAGATGGAGTACTTTTATGTGATAATTGTACATACCATGGCAAAGCTAAGCTGGATCCTGCAACAGCGCCACATAAACATAGAACAATAATTGCAAATATGCAGGAATTTCACAGGATAATTTTAAATGATGCCAGGTTATCTTCGGTGCTCCTTGAGGTGGGAGACGGAATGATACTTGGCTCTAAGAAGGTATAAAGGAAGGTTAATATGGGCAGAGTTGAGCTGCTGGCTCCCGGCGGTAATTACAGTAAAATGATGACAGCTTTTGAATATGGCGCAGATGCTGTGTATATAGGTTCTGATGCAGGCTTTGGACTTCGTTCTAATTGTGATAATTTTACGTTAGAGGAGACACGCCGTGCGGTAGAATATGCCAACGAGCATGGTAAGAAAATATATGTTACACTGAACATTTTCCCTAGAGATACAGATATTGAGCGTATGGTGCAGCAGGCTGAGAAACTCTATGAGATAGGCGTACACGGCGTTATTGTGTCTGATTTGGGCGCTTTTACCGCTATTCATGCCAAAGTACCTGACTTAGATATTCACGTAAGTACTCAGGCAAATAATCTTAATAGTGCTACGTGTCGCGTTTGGAAAAATATGGGTGCTACCCGTGTAAATCTTGCCAGAGAGCTTACTTTTGAAGAAATTAAAAATATTGCATTTAATGTAGGCCGTGATATTGAATTGGAGGTTTTCGTCCATGGTGCTATGTGCATGTCATATTCAGGAAGATGCATGCTTAGCGACTATATGACAGGTAGATCATCTAACAGAGGTGATTGTGCTCAACCATGCAGATGGGAATATTTACGCTCTAACGGAGATACAGATACAGTGTATATTCAGGAGGATAAATATGGTACATATTTGTTTAATTCCAAGGATTTATGCTTACTTCCATATTTACCTGATATGGTGAAGGCCGGAGTGCATGCTCTTAAGATAGAGGGCAGAATGAAGAGTGAATTCTATACAGCGCTTACAGTGAGAGCATATCGTATAGCATTGGATATCGTTGAGAATGGAGGAGAATTAACGCCGGAGATAGTAGACGAGCTACTCAAAGAGGTTAATATGGTTAGCCACCGTGATTACAGCACGGGATTCTTCTTAGAGGGCATACGCGGCGCTCAGGTTTACGGAAGTTCTTCTTATTTGCGAGATGCAGATTTTGTTGGTATTGTGTCTGAATGCGAAGCAACAGATGATGACTCGGCTTGGCGTGTGGTAATTTCTCAAAGAAGTGTATTTGAAGAGGGGGATATTATAGAATTTGTCACTCCGTCACAAGAAATTCATTCAATAATAGCACAAAATATGTATGATGATAAGGGCGAGAAGGTCATTAGGGCCAATCATGCAAAGATGAATGTTCATACAATATTACCATTCTATGTCAAACCCAGAACAGTTATAAGAAAACCAATCCGACAGAATTGATAAATTAACGGGCAGAAAAAGTATATATTTTACTTCTTTTACATTTTATAATCGTGACATAATAAACGCTTATAGATTTATAGGAGGTAAAACATGAAAAAACTTTTAATTTTTGTAGTTGTTATGGCGATGTCATTAACAATGGTATGGACAGTATCTGCTAATGATACATATACAGTACCGAATAGTTGGTCTATTGATTTTGAGGATGATTATTATAAGAATGTATGCGGTCTGCCCGGTTTTGACTGGATGATGCAGGACGCGGCTAGCGGTAATAAAATTGCAGAATTCTTTGATGTAACACACAAGGGACACGATGATACATATTATCCGTTCTACATTAACTATGTAGGTGGAGACTATGTTTTAAGATTACTCAACAACACAAGTCTGGCATCAAAAGGCCAGTGGGATGAGAATTATAAGTTCAAAATGAACTTCTATGAGTCTGCATATGCACAGGTTAACTTTGCCGGCGTTGGTGTGAGAACATTAAGAGATGCAAATGGCAAATTAACACATGCTGTTAATGAACCTCTAGGTGGATTCACAAAAGATCTTGGACCTATTGTAGGCGATAGTGGTATTTTTATCAGCTTCTCATCAAATGCAGCCAATGAACATATTCGTATTTATGTTGTTAATTTTGAAGATCCTAACGCTGCCGTTCAGGGTGGTTATTGGTTTACAGATTATGTTATAGAAGGATATCCTGCTTTTGGTGAACTATACATACAAACATGGGCATCTTTAGAGGTTATTGATGAAGATGGTGTATGCAAATTTATGTATAACGACAAATTACTTGCTTCTGTAGAGTATAGTAATCTTGTTAACGGTATTTATAAGACTGCTGTTATCAAAGATGCTAACGGCGTTGAGAAGGCAAGAACAGATCACGCAGTTATTTCTGAAAAAGGTAACTTGACAATAAGTACATTTGATTCTGACGTTCAGTACTATGTAGACTTAAATATTGATGACCTTACATTCACAAAGGAAGCTGCTCCGGAGCCGGAAGCACCACTTACTGTTTTGAAGTCTATGGATAAAATCAATGGTGTACAGCCGGAAGCCGGTGACAATTCTGCTCTTGCTATTACAGAGGGAGATAATGTATCTGTACTTGGTTGGGCAATTACATCAAAAGGTTTATTTGATATTAAATATTCAATTGATGGCGCCGAAGGTATTAGCTTAACTCCTACAAGAAGCCGTGCAGATGTGCTTGCTGCTGTTGGATATAACGGACCGGATCTTGCAGCTGCTGACAAAGTAGGTTTTGGTACTGACGCAGAACATGCAGTTATTGATACATCTAAATTAGCTGCAGGTGACCATGTAATTAAGCTTACTGCTTACTCTAACACAGGTGAAGCTATCGATTTCTATACAATTAATCTTACAGTCAACGCTAAGGCTGCTGAGCCTGAGATTCCATCAGTAGGTGACTTTGGTCTTATCTCGCTGGCGATTGCTTCATTATCAGCTGTAGCACTTAAGAAGAAAAAAGAAAACTAATTTATTGATTTTTTAGTAACATTCCAATTAATTTTGGAATGTTACTTAGAAAATAAACAAAAATTTTAGAAATTTGATTGGAGAATATTATGAAAAAGGTAAGATTTGCGATTCTGGGAACAGGTCCCAGATGGAGTTCCTTGGCTGAGTCATATTTGGAACATCCGAATCTTGAGGTTGTTGCTCTGTGTGATATTACAGAGGGTGCCGTTGAGGATGCGGCTGAGAAAGTTAAGCTTCTTAAGGGCTGGGATGCTAAGACATACCACTCATATGAGGAAATGATTAAGGATGCTGTTTACGATGCTATCATGATAGCGTGTGACCCTGATATTCAGGTTGAATACGCTGTTCGTGAGATGGATAGAGGTATCCATGTTATGACAGAGGTTCCTGCTGCATATACAATCGACCAGTGTTACAGATTGGTAAACGGTGTCAGAAAGAACGGCGTTAAATATCAATTAGCTGAGCAAACACGTTATTGGTATTTTATAAGTGAATGGCGCAAGATGGCTGAGCGCGGTGATTTTGGTAAGATTTACTATGCTGAGGGTGAATATCTTCACTATGAGCAGGATTGGGATTACTTCAGAAATAAGAAGACAGGTCACCGTATCTGGGGTCACGATACATCTTATCATAATAATCCTGATTATGAGACTACTTGGAGATATCGTGCATTTATGGATCCTATTTGGTATTTGCCTCATGAATTATCACCGCTTCTCTCAATTACAGGTGGTAGAATTGAATCAGTATCATGTGTAGGTACCAGAAAGGGAAGCTACTACAGCGAAGGCTTTGACGTTCGCGACTTAGAGTGCGCACTTATGTACAACTCAAATGATACAATTTTCAGCTTGAGAGCAGGATTTAATTCTCCATATGGATATAAGAGAGAGACAGGTGCTCACTGGTACACAATCAAGGGAACAAAATGTACTGTAGAGTCTTCACGTTCTACTGTTGACTTCCCCAAACTGTATACACCTGACACCGGTTGGTCTGATCGCCCTGATTGGGGTTGCGCTGATCCTAACGCTGATGAAGTATTCAGAAATGCTTCACACGGCGGCGCGGACTACTATCCGATTTATTACTTCATGGATGCTATCTTAAATGATAAGACTCCGCCACTCGATGTATACAAGGCTGTAGAGACAGCAGCTCCTGCTATTATGGCAGTTGAATCAGCGAGGAAAGGCGGGGTACGCTTAGAAGTACCGGACTTTAGAAAATGATTATAGTTTTATTGTTTACTTTATATGTATGTTCCTCGGGCTTTACAGGAAATATTTATAAGAAACTAGCTATAGAGAGTCACAATAGAAGTATGAGTTCATTCATGCCATCTGTTTGGTGTATGATGCTTGCAGCTGTGTTTGGTATTGCCAGCTTGTTTGGCGACACAATTGCATTAAAGCAGATACCTATTGCAGTAGGTGCCGGAGTTTGTATCTTCGCGGCTATTGTAATATTAATTGAATCGATGAAGACAAATTCAATGTCTATATCGATTATCATAATGAATTTGAACTTCATTATAACAGTTGCACTCTCGTCCATTTTCTTAAAAGAAAAAGTTGCAATAATACAATTAATCGGAATGATTGCCTCTGTGGCAGTCATTCTGATTTTAAATCTGAAGGGTGATGAGAAAACAGGCAAGAAGGGCGCTGTTTTTCTTCCTTTGGTAGCATGTATTGCAAACGGTTTAGTTAATTTCTTGATTAAACTGAATGACGTTGTAAAAACCGATAATAGTGCAAGCTCAACAAATGCTTTTAATGCTATAATGTATTTCTCTGCGGCAATTGCAGCTATTATTGCAGGTATTATATTTGGCAGAAAGCAGACGGGTAAGAACATTGTTGGAGTTATTAAGAAGAAGACACTTCCTTTTATGGTTCTGATGGGACTCTGTAATGGTGTATGCTTCTATATGGCAGGGATTCTTGCAGGGAAAATGAATGCAGCTGCTCAGTTTACTATTGTTACGGCAGCGTCGATAATGATCTCATTAATAATTGGTATTATTTTCCAAAAGGAGAAATTTACCTGGAAGGTTGGCATTTCTTTAGTATGTTGTGCAGTTGCCTTATTATGCCAGATGACAACATTAATTTAAAAAAGATAGAAGGGTTATGTAAGTATGATGAATGTATTTTATCTTTATAATTCAGAAAAAAAGCAAAAACTTAATATAGATGGTAAGAACTATACTCCTTCATATATTCTTGCGCTTATGAAGTATATGGGAATAGATGCTAAGGCTTGTAGTTTACCGGAGATTTCTTCATTAACTGAAAATGACGTGCTCGTTATCGGTGCAGAAGAGATAGACAAGATCCCAACTAATCCGGGCGCAGTTATTTTGCTCGGTACGATGGTAGGTAAGGAGCCTGAAACTGCAAGTAAAGAGCCTAATATTTATGGCTATATTTTCACAAAAGAGCATAAGTTGCCTTTATTTGCGCCTGTGTATGATGATGCAAAGGATGCTGAGGTTCTGCTGTGGGCTACTTGTGACGGAGAAAATAAGTTGCCTGCTTTAGTTAAGCGTGCTGAAAATGTTTGGGACTTCAGATTCGACTTAGCAGCTTCTGTTTGGTATAGCGGAGACGGATTTTCTAAGGGTAAATCAGTATTTGACTTCTTTATTGGCAGAACTCCGGATTCAAGACCTGTTCCTGCTGATTTTGATACTAAGGAGCCATACAGTGACTTGCTTGTAGCAGAATTAGAAACAATATTCAGAAAATTGAATGTCCCAATGTTCTTCAAGATGCCGCCCAAAGAGGATGGTACTGTGCCGGACTTTATGCTACATATCTCAGGCGATGACGATCACAGTGCTGCAGTTATTAATATGAATGCCGCAAAAGCAATGAATGAATTAGGTCTTCCTTATCATATTAATGCTATGCCCGATAAAAATGGATTTGTATTCACCTATGAGGAAATGAAGGAAATGAATGATCTGGGATGCGAATTTGCACTTCATAGTGATTACATTGTTTTCCCTTATACATTAGAGGGACAGATTGAGCAGGCTGAGATTTTTGAGAAGTGTTTGGGATATAAGACAATAACAAATGTTAACCACTGTTTAGTTCAGGGAGGTACTGCACAAGAGCGTATGCGTTATTTAAGTGCCTGTGGTGTCTTAGCAGATAATGGTAAGTTTGCTGAAATAGATTTAAATGACATTAACGCATTCTGCCTGAGAGGTTTTGCCTTTGGCTCAGCCTTCCCGAGATTTACCTGTGATGATGCAGAGCACGGAAACGAGATGTTACTTACAGCAGAGATTCCGATAACGTTCTATGAACCGAGACTTGTCTCTGTTGAGATAGAGGATAAAATCAAGGATTATCTTGACCATGCCGTAAGATACGGAGAGATAATTGATTTCTTTATCCATCCTCACTATCTGCAGCCCGACGGACCGGACTTCCCATATTCAACAGGCGCACTTAAGTTTGCGATGAAGTATTGGGACGAGCAAGGCTACAACCCACTACTGTCTACAACGGATAAGATTGCTATTTTCTGGCACGACAGAGCAAACAGCAAGGTTGAGGTCAGCGGCAATATTATTACTGCTGACTGCCAAGCTGATATGCTGCTCTCAATTGCAAATAGCGGAGAATATGTAATTGTAGACGGCAAGAAGGTTAGAGTACTGTCTAAGACAGTTAATGGCGAAGTTCTTAACCTTGTACCATTATTTGGTGCAAAGAAACATATAATCGAGATCCTTTGACCAGGGAAAAAAATAAGCGCAGTGCTTTAATGTACTGCGCTTATTTTATTTTATGGTTCTTATAATTTATAGGGGAGTAGCCTGTTTCTCTTTTGAAAAATGTAGAAAAATAATTTTGCGAAGAAAAATTCATTTCACAGGAAATTTCTTCCATACTCATACCGCTGTACATAAGCTTTATTGCGTGCCTGATGCGTAAATAGTTATAATATTTTATGACACTTGTTCCTGTATAGTGCTTAAAGAGCTCCTTGAGGGCAGTCTTTCCTATGTGACATTCCTTGCAAATCTCATCCAAAACCAATGGTTGACATACGTGATCCTTCATATATTTGGCGATGTCAGAGAAGCGTGACGCATTGCGGCTTTTAGCGACCTCGGCCTGATCGCTGCGGCGGTTAAGAGACAGGAGCAGAGTCTCCATAAGGCATTTAATAATCTGCTCTGATTCTTTGTCGCATTGAGAATATATGGTAAGCTGGTTGTTGAATGTTGATGAGATTTCAGAAACTAATAAGTCGATAATTTTCCTCTCGTGAGAGTTTAGTATAAATTTGCCTTTTGGGACAAAATATTCATCGCCCTCAGCGTTAAATGTAATTGTCAGTATCTTTGTTATGTTTTCCTTCAAGGCCCATGAGGTATGAAATACATCGGGTTGGTGAATGACTAATTCATAATCACTGCATTCGTACAGCTTTGTTCCGGATGTAAAGCCGATGCTGCCTGTTAGTATACAGTCTATTTCCCAGAAGTCATGAGATTCTCCTGTGAAATAGAAATTAGAATCAAAATCAAGTATAAAAGCAGTGTACAGACGGTCCACAGAGAGTACTGAATGTAAATTTTTTGACTGTATGTTCATTAAATCACCCGACCTAATTTATAAATTATGTGTCTTAAAAAGTATATATTTAGTACACATTTATACTTTATAATCTAAACATAAAATACAAAACAAGTCAAGTAATTTGGAGGTTAATATGAAGAAAAGAATTATATTTATTCTCGTTGCGGTTTTTATAATTTCATCGATTCTCCCAATCTCGGCTGCTACACTAGACAGTGTGAGACATAATTGGGGATGCGATTGGGATAACGCTTACTACACAGCTAATCATAATACAGGATCATCCCAATTTATAACAGGCGATAGCAGTGACGGAAATATTATCAGAGAACACTGGGAACCTATATATGTAAATAGAGGCACTCCTTATACATTATATGCCAATGCTTATTCCAATGGAGGATTCCTGAGAATGACAGGCATGAGTAGTCTTGTATGCTTAGATCAGTGGCAGGGCGATTGGGAATTCTCAATGCTGGCAAACTGCGATTTGGGCACTCAGAGATTTGCAGGTATGGTTATCAGAGCTGACAGAGAAGCAGACGGTACACCGGTTCACAATGTTTACGAAATAGCTCCTGATCACGATAGTAGCATGGGTCCTATTGTAGGTGACAGTGGTATTGGTATTTCATTTTCAAATTATGGAGAAGATTTTGTTACATTATATATAATTACAAGAGATGATAAGGGATATTCAAGTATATACCATCAGGAATATTATGAGGTTAACGGTATATACGGTGCTTTCTCAAATGCGGCATGGGGCAAGATTAGAGTGACAGACTCTAACGGCAGGCTTTCCTTATATGTAAATGATGAGTTGTCTATATATGTAGAATACAGTAATCTTGTAGACGGTCACTATACTAAGGCAGTTATCTATGATGCAAAGGGAACAGAAATGGACAGAACGGAAGAAGCATGGATTACTGCGGATGCTAATATCGCTCTGGGTTCATCTAATGCAGCATTCAATATTGACCAGATTATGTTCAAGGATCCTACTTCAAATGCGACACCTACACCTACGCCTACGATAGATCCAAACAAAACCCCGAGCTCTACTGCAACAGCAGCACCGACAGCTCCGGCTACTCAGAAAAAAGTAATTAGCATGTATAATACTTCATTCGACAGAACAGGTGTTCTTCCGTTATACACAGCAGAGGTAGCGTATGGTTTCAAATTTACTGTTGAGTCAGGTAATTCTCTTGATTCAATTATTTTGAAATCCATGGCTACAAATGGTGCGTATGAGACATCTTTTACAGTCTTTGTGTACAAATGGTATGGTGATTATGATGAGAGTATCTTCCAGGATCCTGTCTACTATGTGACGGTTGAGGATCATATAGATAACGCAAACTGCATAATTGATTTCCCTGAGGACTTAGGTTGCGGCCATTATCTTGTTGTTGTGACAGAAGCTACAACAGGTGTAGATGTTGACGGTAATCAGTTGAGTACAGGATTCCCTCTGCTTTGGAAGTCAGAAATGTCCGAGGATGATTCAATAATTGTTTTTGAAAACGGTTTTGAAACAGATTATGGTCTCTTTGTTGATTGTGTTACAATTGTGGGAGGAGATCCGGATGGTGTTGTAGAGGATGTTACTGCGGCTCCGTCTACCAAGGCTCCTACCAGCGAACCTCAGAATACAGATGCAGCAACAACTGCTCCTACAACGGCTCCGTCAAAGAATGAAAAGAACGGCTGTGGTTCATCAAGTGCGATTGCGCAGGTTATGTTGCTTATGGGTTGCGCATTAATAATTAAGAGAAAGGCAAACTAATATGAAAAGATTGTTTTGCTGTTTATTAATTACAACAATTCTATTTAGTTTTATTCCAATGGAGGCACTTGCAGATTCGTCTGCAAGTGTTTCTATTAATCCGGGCTCGTGGGCAGCTGTTGACGGTCTTGGACGGACTGTCAGTACTTATTCTGAAGTAGGTGCTACAAGAGAAAATAAATTCGTGGGTATTTTTTATTGGCCATGGCATTATAAGAGTGCTTTTAATAAGCCGCGTAATATGACACAGCTCCTGGAACAATATCCGGATATGGCATATGATTGGAATCATCCGGCATGGGAGAATACTGCAGATGCTACTCCGTATTTCTGGAACGAACCGCTATTTGGATATTATACCACTACCGCTGCATATGTTGTAAGGAAACATGCAGAACTCTTGGCTGATGCAGGTGTTGATGTGATTGTTTTTGACTGCACTAACGGTGTGTTTACGTGGGAAGACGGCTATGAGACTCTCCTTAAGGTCTTTGATGAAGCTAGAAAAGAGGGTGTAGACACACCTCAAATTGCTTTTATGCTTAACTTTGCTGCGTGTGATAATACCAGAGCAATGATCAAAAATTTATACCGCGACATATATTACAAGGATAGATATAGAGACTTATGGTTCATGTGGGAGGGGAAGCCCTTGATCATGGCGTATCCGGAATCACTGGATACTTCTAAGAAAATAGAATACGAGATAAGTGAATTTTTTACATTCCGCAGACCTCAAGCATCGTATTTCACAGAGCAAAACAGCATAAAAGAAGGACAATGGGGTTGGCTCTCTGTATATCCTCAGGGAAAATACGGTGTGAGAGAAGACGGTTCTGTAGAACAAATGACTGTTGGTACTGCGCAAAATGCCAATGAATTTGGTCTTACCAGTATGAATGATCCCAGAGGCGGCGTACATGGCAGATCATATACGGAAGGCTTGTATTCGTATCAATACAAGTATAAAAATGAAATAATTACTGTTGACAGCAGTATAGAGGACTCTAAGCTGTACGGACTTAATTTTCAACAGCAATGGGATTATGCGCTTGAGGTGGATCCCGACTTTATATTTGTTACCGGTTGGAATGAATGGGTGGCAGGTAGAATGCAATATAATTGGGTTGGTAAGCCTACGCCTTCTGTGACAATTGTAGATCAATATACTGATGAATACAGCCGAGACATTGAACCCTCCAAAGGGGATTTGAAGGACCACTATTATTATCAGTTGGTAGATAATATACGTAAATTTAAGGGTGTTGACAAACCTCAAAGCGGTACACAAGAAAAAAATGTTAACAAAACTATAGATATTTTCAGCAATCAGGATATGTGGGCTGATGTATTACTTGAATACAATCATTATACAGGTAGCACACGTGACCGTAATAGCAACGGCTGGGGTGATCTCGTTTATGTGAATAATACCATGCGTAACGATATCACAACATCTAAGGTTGCATATGATGATGAGTATATCTATTTTATGGTTGAGACTGTAGATGATATTACATCACCTGATGATCCGGCATGGATGAGGCTATTGATTGATGTTGACTATACAGGCGTGACAGATAATTGGGAAGGCTTTGAATATATAATCAACCGCGTGTCTCATGATGATAATAAGGCTATAATTGAGAAGAGCAGCGGTGGCTGGCAATGGTCAGAATGCGGCAAGGCACAGTTCAGTGTCAGCGGTAACAGATTGCAGCTTGCTGTGCCAAGAAGTGCCATTGCACTTGATATAGACGATGCTGCGCTTAATTTTAACTTTAAGTGGGCAGATAATACAATTGCAGACGGTAGTACAGAGGACAGCGGAGATATTTTGGATTTCTATCAATATGGAGATGTAGCTCCCGGCGGCCGTTTTATGTTTTCATTTACGACAGTTGAGTATTCTGATAACTCGGATAGTACAAATTCTCTGCCTTGGTATTTGTACGCAGGCGGTGTGTTATTGGTTATCTGTGTTGTAGCCGTTATAATTTTTATAATAGTACGCAAGAAAAAGGTAACAGCACCTCAAACATAAAAATATAAGAAACTCTGTAATATCGCTAACTTGACTTTCGGCTTGGTGGGTGATACTATCTACATTGCGCTGTATCAGCATAACTATATTTGAACAGCAGCAGGAGGAATTTAATATGAAAAATAACAACGCGGCAGGACGTGCCGCAAATGACCGCACTTATAAGATGGCACTGTTGGCCGTACTTGTGGCATTGACACTTGTGATGTCCTTTACACCGATAGGATATCTTAAGATTGGTTTCTTATCAATCACTCTTCTGAGTATACCGGTTGCAATATCTGCATCCAAGCTTGGATATTTAGGAGGCGGAGTTGTAGGTCTTCTTTTCGGTATAACCAGTTTTGCTCAATGTTTTGGCATGGATGCTTTTGGTACAGCACTTTTTTCACTAAAACCATTTGCTACCTTCGTCATTTGTGTAGTATCCCGACTTCTTTGTGGGCTTGGCGCAGCAGCAATATATAAATTATGTAATATCAAGGCAAAGAAACCGAGAGTTATCTCATATGCAGCAGCAGGAATCTCAGCACCTTTACTTAATACATTGTTTTTCTTAAGCTTCTTGGCGCTGTTTTTCGGAAATACTCCTGTTACAGTAGGCGAAGTAGAGCTGGATGTAGTAAAGGCTGTAGTCTTACCGGCTCTTAGTATCAACAGTGTGCTTGAGATTGTTATCTGCTCAGTACTTTCATTCGCTATTTTGATGGCGCTGGCACAAGTAGAGAAGAGAATAAGAAAATAATTATTTTGTTATGTGAAAAAAAAGCCGGCTGAGCGATTTCAGCCGGCTTTTTTGAATTATGTAAATTGCAAAAATTTTCAGAGATATAGTTTAACAAAATTTATTGACAAAGTGTTTGCTCTGTGTGATTATGTAGTAGGCAAACGCAGTGTGATATATTTGAAACGGAGAAGAAATGATACTATAAGGAGGAGAATGTATTGAAAAGGAGCCTTTGTTTTATTTTAGCTACTATTTGTGTGTTAACATTATTTTCTGTAAACGTAAATGCAGAATCTAAAACACTGAATACATATAGAGAAAGTGAAGTTGAGACAGTTAATATTGCTGAAGGTGGCAGGGCACAGCTCCAGTTCAAAGTATCTGGCTCATTTACAAGCGTGGGCATAAATGCAGCGAAAAGCAATAGAGGCAAGAGTGTTATTGTTGCTACTTTGTATAAATGGGATAAGAATAGTATCACCTCCAGACGTGGTACTCCAATTGCAAGTAAAGAAATAGACCTTTGGGAGGCAGACCAACTTATTTCATTAGAGTTTGATAAGCCCTTGGATGCAGGTGAGTATTTTTATGATTTATATGTAAAGAGTGGTAGCTTTACAGTGTATCAGTACAAGGGCAATGTAGTAGGCGCTAAGAATTGCTATAATGATAAATTTTATCTGGGTTCTATAAAAGGACAAATCGTACTTAGTGATACTAATGGAGGCTTTGAATTAACCTCCGAAATGACGGATTTTCCTGTGGATTACGCTCCGCCGGAGTCCCAAATCGCTGCAGATAGTAATATTGCCATTATGGGCGTGGATCCTACGAAATTTGCAGCTATAGATGACCTTGGTAGGACCGTAGACGGATATAGTCAAACAGGACCACAGAAGGATAAAATTGTTGGTATGTTCTACTGGACATGGCATGATACTCGTCACAGATATGACAGACCAATAAATATTACCCAATTAATGGAGCAGCATCCTGAACTTAAGAAGGATTTCCATCATACCTTATGGAATAATTATGTAGGCATGAATTTCTGGAATGAACCTCTGTTTGGCTTCTATGCCAGAACAGATAAATATGTGCTTCGTAAACATGCAGAGATGCTTGCAAATGCAGGTGTGGATTTTGTTTTGTTCGATTGCACTAATGGTAGTTTCTTATGGGAAGATGGATATATGACACTGCTGGAAACATGGTCTGAGGCGCGAGAGCAGGGCGTTAAGACGCCACAGGTTGCCTTCATGCTACAGTTTGCATATTCCGGCAACACATTAACCTCATTAGCAGGATTATATGAAAATCTGTACAGCAAGAATCTCTATCAGGATTTATGGTTCTATTGGGAAGGTAAGCCTCTTATAATGGCACATAGCAGTGGGCTGGAAGAGTCAGATCCGTATCAATATCAATTGTTGAATTACTTTACTTTCCGGGCAGGTATGCCATCATATTTTAGAGAAGACATGACAGATGACAGTTGGGGTTGGCTCCATGTATATCCTCAAGCGCTATACAAGAATGATGATGGCAGCGTAGAGATGACAACAGTAGGTGTAGCTCAGAATGCTGATTATGAGAAAATGGAACTCAGCGCCATGAATGGGGACCACAATATGGGCAGGAGCTTTACAATGCAACGTGGATATTCATATTCCTATGCATATCGTGGTGAAAAAATCAAAGTAGATAAAAGTATCGAAAACTCCCTTTTGTATGGATTAAACTTCCAGGAACAATGGGATTATGCAATAAGTGTAGATCCTGAGATAATATTTGTAACAGGATGGAATGAGTGGGTAATGGGAAGGTTTGAAGAATGGTGTGGAGTACACAATGCTTTTCCAGATCAATATGACGATGCTAATTCAAGAGATATTGAGCCGTCAAAGGGTATACTCAAGGATCACTATTATTACCAACTTGTGAGCAATATCAGACGATTTAAGGGAGCATCCAAACCTGATAGTCAGACAACTGCAAAGACTATTGATATTACGCAAGGAGCCGACCAATGGCAGGATAGCAATATTATTTCATACAATTATTACACAAACAACACATACGAAAGAAATACAGCCGGATATGTAGGTTATACATACACTAACGAAGGTACCAGAAATGATATTAAAACAACAAAGGTATCATACGATAAGGATAATGTGTATTTCTACGTAGAGACTGTAAATGCACTGTCTCCGTACACAGACACTAACTGGATGCGACTGCTTCTAGATACCCAGGTGGCTACAAGTGATTCAAAGGATTGGGAGGAATTTGAATATATACTTAACCGTAACAATCCTACTGCAAGCGAAATGGTATTAGAGAGAAGTACAGGTGACTGGAACTGGGAAGAGGTAGGTAAGGTGTCATACACAGTGCAAGGTAACATAATGCAGGTTGCTGTGCCTAGGAGTATGCTTGGTATGACAGATAGAGTTACTTTTAACTTCAAATGGTGCGATAATAACTTATCTACAGGCGATATAATGGACGTATATACAGACGGCACAGCAGTACCAGGAGGACGCTTCGTATTCCAGTTTACGTCAGAGGAAATACCGGATTTTGGTGAGAAGGCAGGTATTAGTTGGTATGTCATAGTGATAATAGCAGTCGGAGTAGTTGTTATAGCAGCAGCTACGGTATTTGTTATCTTGAAAAGTAGGAGAAAGATAAAATAAATATGGTTTAGTCAAAATATGATGTATACAAAAAATCGTCATAGCAACATTTGTAATTATCTATTATAATAAAATTGGAAATACTATTTGCTGAAATAAATTTGATAAAGAGTATTGACAAAAGTGTTAAAGTGTCATACATTGTATTACGAAAAGGAGGCAGTAATAATGGCTATTTCTTTAAGATTCAACGATAATGATACGCAACTTATTAAGTCATATGCATCTATGTACGGAATGACTGTTTCTGAATTTATCAGAAATACTGTTTTAGAACGTATAGAAGATGAACACGATCTTAAAGCTTACGATATTGCGATGGAAGAATATAAAAAAGATCCTGTTACTTTCTCACATAAAGAGATTATGCGTATTTTAGCAGAGGATGAAGTATGACCTATTCTGTTGAATATTCCAAAGGGGCATTTAAAGATTTGAAAAAAATGGATACTCAAACCAGAAAACTTATATTAAGTTGGATTGAGAAAAATCTAGTTAACTGTTCTGATCCAAGAGTGCACGGCAAATCATTAAGAGGAAACAGACAAGATGAATGGCGTTACAGAGTAGGAGATTATCGTATTTTGGCAAATATTCACGATGATAAGATTTTAATATTTGTATTAAAGATAGGTCATTGTCGTGAGGTTTATGATTGACAATAAAAAATGCTGCGAATTGTCTTAATTCGCAGCATTTTTCTTATACAATATATACAGTCCTTGCAGAAGCAATGTAGGATTATGTTCTATATTATGTTTCGTCTGTTTGCATATTTCTTCAGATAATCCGCCGGTAGCGACAACAAAACACTCTCTGCCTAGCTGCGCTTCGATACGGTCTATCATACCGTCGAGCATACAAGCATTACCAAAGATAACACCGGAGCGGATACAGTCAACTGTGTTAGAACCAATAACTTTCTTAGGTGACTCCAGATTAATTTGAGGGAGTTGAGCTGTTTTCTCAATTAGCGCATTCAAAGAAGTACGCACTCCGGGACAAATAGCACCGCCTAATATACAATTGTTAGCATCTATAACAGTAAGTGTGGTAGCTGTTCCCATATCTGCAACAATAACTGGCTTTGGATATAAGGCTGAGGCAGCTACACTATCTACTAAAAGGTCACTACCAAGCTGAGCAGGATTATCGATTTTAATATTAATGCCTGTTTTCATACCAGGTCCTACAATAAGAGCCGAAACACCTGTAATCATTTTCACCGCGTTTGCCAGAGCAGTTGTTATCTGCGGCACAACGGAGGAAATAATCGCTCCGTGAATTGCATCAAAGTTTGTATTATGCACATTGAGTACGGCGTGAAGATTTGCCGCAATCTCATCCGAGGTTACATTTTGTGTTGTAGACATGCGAGCAATAAACTTAATATTATCGTTCTCAAATACACCTAACACTATATTACTGTTACCAACATCAATTGTCAGAATCATAAAATCACCTTACCTTTGTAATATAAATAAAGAATACCATAATGTGGCATAAAAATCAAAGTCCTAGGCTATAGCCAACTATAATACCTACCACCGCGGAAGCGCAAATAACAAGAATCGGGTGTACTTTCTTGATAGAAAGAAAGGCCATAATCGCAGTGAGTGCCAGTGAAATATAAAAAGGAATAGTTTTAAACACGTCAAGGCTATATCCTCCCGGGAAGAATACTGTCTGTGCCATTGACAGAGCCGCTGCCCCAATAAGACCGATAACTGCAGGCTTGAGACCTGTCATGCAACCTGCTACTATCTTATTCTTCTTAAATTTCTCAAAACATTTAGCTATAATCAGAATAATTACAAAAGAGGGGAGCACCACACCCAATGTAGCACATGCAGCACCAAGCAAGCCGCCCCAGAAGCCACCTGACGCGGTGCCTGTCTCAGTGCCGATATATGTGGCAATGTTGATGGCAAAAGGCCCGGGGGTACTCTCGCTCACGGCTACAAAATCAATAAGCTGTTGCTCAGTCATCCAACCATGCGCAAGCACCTCTTCCTGAATGAGCGGGAGCATAGCATATCCGCCGCCGAAAGTGAAAAGGCCTATTTTGAAAAATGTCCATAAAAGTTCAATAAACAACATTTACCTCTACTCCTTTCCCTTCGCTATCTCATTCTCTGTTTTCTTGCCGATCGTCAGCGAATAAACAAGACCTATAACCGCGCAACCTACAATTACAAACAACACATTGATATTTGTAAATGCAACAATACAGAAAGCAAGTAACATAGCAATATACGCTATTATACTCTTTTTGCATTTTTTAAACATTGTATATACAGATTTAATAATTAATCCTATAACACCGGCGCGTATGCCCCAGAAAGCATATTGAACTGCCTTGATGTCCTGAAATTCAGTTAATACTCTGGCAATCAGACTGATTATCACAAAAGAAGGAAGTATAACACCAAATGTAGCTGCGGCGGACCCTAACACTCCTGCTACTTTGTATCCAATAAATGTAGCAGAATTAATAGCGATGGGGCCGGGTGTAGATTCAGCGATGGCAAGGATCTCAAGGATATCATCATCTGTAATCCAGCCTTGTTTCTCAACAGTTTCCTTTTGTATCAGCGGTATCATGGCGTAGCCTCCACCAAAGGTAAAACCGCCGATTTTCAAAAAAGCAATAAAAAGCTTTAGTATTTTCTTTGCCTTACTCATTACACATAACCTCATTGAATTTATGCTCTTGCGTATATTAACACAATGTGATTTTCTTGACAACACCGCTAATTGTCTTATAATTACATTGTATACAAATTATCAGGATTCGGGTGAAAAGGTTGGATCTGCAGCAAAATACAAAACCGAATACAGAAAACGATTTTGAGATTGTGCATATGCAGATACGTCGTAGGGCAGAGTCTCAGTCAGAACAAATATTTGAGACCGCATATTTCACAGCGATTGCTAAGGGATATATCGTTGAGAAGGTTCAGCCTACTGTCAAGGCTGATGATATTGTAATTCCTGATGTTGAGATACCACAATTTCTCAGAGCGCCTTATGGATCAAGGTCTACAATGACTGAGGACGATACAGATTTGCATATAAAATCCTATGTACAAGAGAAATTAACGGAAGATGAAAGTGAGACAATCCATCCTGCACTACAGGATGATGATATTATTATAACTCCTCTTGAATTCAAAAAAAAAAGTAAGGTAAAGAAGCTCTTTATTGATGCGGGCATTTTCACCGTGATATTTATAACAGTATTCTTTGCTGTTGTATTTTTCAATATATACGTTCATCGCAAGAATATTGTATATGGCTCATCAATGGAGCCTACACTCCATGAAAATGATGTAGTATATACTACCAAGTTATCCTATATGTTTGGTGAACCTGAGTTTGGTGATATTGTGGTTATAGATATAGAGCTGGAGGAGGAACCAGGATTCTTCTATATGGTAGGGCAAGTTATGAAGCAAAATGCCATTACAGATTTGTTTACTGATCCGGAGGAGTCTGATGCGGATACATGCTGGATCAAGAGAGTTGTAGGCGTGGCCGGTGATCATATTGAATTCAAAGATAATAAATTCTACCGTAATGGTGAATTGGTAGAGGAAGACTATATAAAGACTCAAAATGTGTTGAATTACCCGGAGACTTCCTTTGTGGTAGAGGAAGGGATGATCTACTGCATGGGAGATAATAGGAATGTAAGTAAAGATAGCCGCGTGGTTGGTCAAATTCCTATTTATCAGGTGATTGGCAAAGTCTGGAAAATTCAGGAAAAGAAAGAATAATTTTCATAAGTAGCATGAGCTCTTCATATACTTTTATATCATGATAAAAGAAGGGAGCTCTTTATGGATTTGCAAACGGCTATAGAAGAATATTTTCACGAAAAAATTGATTCCATAAATTATATACAAGAAGATTTTTTAATTACTATCAGAAATGGTACTACATATAGATTGAGACGACAGGATAATTCAGGTGGACGTAGTTTATTTACATATGCTGCGCTGATACATATGTCAAATAACCGTTTTCGAAATATTACCTATCCATTGAATACCAAACCGTTTATATTTGAAGATAGGATGTATTATATTTTTCACAATAATACAGGACGAGAGGGATCTTTGGAGAATTTGCAGGATGTACGTCAGTGTGCAGGATTACTGGCGCAGATGCATAAGAGTGGTGAGGGCTTTACCGGTCAGAAAGCACTGCGCATTATGAATGACCTGAATCAAACAGATGATGGAGATGAACGAATAGCAGAGATTGGCAGATATATAAGGAAAGATTTGGGAAAACTTCCCGAGTTATATGCTCACCGAACGGCGGAGTTGGAAAGGTACAAGAAGCTGGCCAGTCGTAGAAATGGTAAATTTGACTATGAATATGTTGCTATCGCAGATTATTACTGTGAGAAGGCGGCATCACTTCAACAAAGTCTAACAGAATCAGGATACAATGAATTGGTAACTTTTTACAGTCTCAAAGGCGCAATATGCCACAAGGAATTTACAGCTCATAATGTATTATTCGGCGACAGACCATATATAGTTAACTTTGATAACTGCTCTATCGACCTACCTGTACTGGATCTTGCAAATATTATTAAAAGAAAGATGCGTAAGGATAAATGGTCTGCAGCTACTGCTCACTCAATTATTAATAGTTATGTAAAGCAAAGAGATTTGACGCAGGCAGATATAAATATTTTGAAAATCACGCTGGAATATCCTCAGAAATTATGGCGGATTGTTAATAAATATTATAATAGCCGCAGAACTTGGTGCGAGAAAAGTTGTTTGCAAAAATTGGAAGAAATAAAAAATGAAAAAAACGGCATGGAAGCCGTTGTCAGATCTCTGTGATCAAGTGTGCTGTAAAGTGTCTTTGCCAAGCTTTTGCCTGAGCCCTGCCTCGTAGGCAACAAGCGTTGTGGCAAAACCTACATTTAGTGACTCGCAAGAGCCCATCATGGGGATTATAATCGGAACAGCATTTGGCAGGTCTCGCCAACTTGCGCTGATACCTGTATATTCATTGCCGGATACGATTGCAATACGTCCTGAATAATCTGCCTCGTAATATGGAATTTTAGCAGTTAAATCTGTCAGGATAACCTTGAAACCATTTTTAATAAGCCACTTGGTTAGCATATCATAGTCAGCATCAATATGTGGCATCATAAATGCTGCGCCAAGAGATGAACGTATCAAACGACTATGGGTAGGCTTTACGCGGCGGTGAGTGGTGATGCATGCACTGCCACCGGCACAATCAATTGTTCTGAGTATGGCTCCTATATTTCCGGGCTGCTCCAGACCATCAAGAATCGAGATAACCATATTATCTGTTAATTTTATATCGTCAAGGGTAAGGCGAGGCAGTTTGGCTACAATAAAATAATCGTCGCTGCCATCTCGTTCGCTGATTTTCTGACATGCTTTCTTAGATATTCCATATGTTTTATTAGCATATGCCATCATGCGACGGCATACATCATTGCTTTGATAATCAATTTCGTTATTAATAAAGAAATGTGTGACTTCAAGACCTCGCTGGATAAGTTTGTCAGCTGCCCATAATCCCTCGCATGCAAAAGCAAAACCACAGGAACCGTCATCTGACGATCCCTGTGATTTGTTAGCTAATAAATTCCGAACATATTTTACTTCTTCCGAAGCTATACCTAAAGTAATCACAGACATATGTATTAATATTTGTAAATAGTCTTTCTTCTCTCGAACTCTTCCTGCTCGATCATCTTCTCAGCAGTCTCGCAAATACCCTGAGCCCATGTACCCATATCGGCAAGTATACGATCGCACTCAGCATCATCTTCCTGGAAGATAGGCTCGATACAATGCTTTGTATCAAGAACAACTGAGTCTGTCAGCCAGTCTTTTATTAACTTTGACAAAGCAGTTGAGTCTTCCTTCATACCTGTAGAGAAGAGAGCAACTTTTCTGTCGTATACCTTAATAACATTGAAAAGTGTGTTATAAACAGGATTGTATGAATCATACCAAACGGGTGTACCAATGAAAATTACATCATAATCTCTTGGGTCCCACTTAAAAGGGAATATGTCGGGCTTTCTTTTGAATAAAACTTCAAAACGAAGTTTGAGATTGTTAAAGAAGCCAAAAGCCTTTACTTTCTTACATCTAACGAGACCAGCTGTGTCAGCACCGATCTCTTCTGCTATTTTCTTTGCAACAGCTTCTGTATTGCCGTCAACTGTAGTATATAAAACCAGTTTTTTCATATACGCAATATAACCCCTTTCAAAGATTAATACATATCGCTCACACTAAGATACATTTTTTTGCATTAATTGTCAAGTGGCAATTGGCTGAAAGTGATGATGACTTTGACTCCAATGCTATTCTTTACAAATACTTCATTATTTTCAAAAGTTCCATGGCCGTTAATTAATTCTACCGTATATCCATAACCGGGCATTGCTTCTATTATAAGCGGAATACCGTTTGTTTTGAAATATTTGCTTCTGTAATATGTTGTGCTCTGAGGTAGCTTAATAGAATTAACTGTAACAGAACCAAACTCCGGATTGACAACCTCTATTTCAAGACGTATTATACTCTCTCCTCTCATTATAGCAGTTCTGATGAACTCCAGAAAAACCTGAGGACGATCATTGGCATATGTGTATAATGTCTGCATGTTTTGGCTTTTCCATGTATTATAATCGGCCTGTGATATAGAGGATCCATACCATGTCTGTGTTGCCATAAAATAGTATTCTTGTTCTATTGATTTAATAAATGAATCAAGGATAGGTGTTATAGTTTCAGGTGAGAAATATTTATTTGCTATATCACAAGCCATGTTCACAAACGCTTGCCTGAATGATTGATTTTTGAGCAGACTGGCAAGTAATGCCGATAGCTCACCGCCACCACCGCTAACAACAGTGTGATTATGTGCTGTCTCTGTTGCAGTTACATTTTCTGTCTGACCGATGAGTTCATATATACCCCAAGCATAATCCGTGTCTTTTACAATGAAACGCCATTTGCCGTCTGAATATGTGCCTTCCTGACTGTTTGTTCCTACATATTTCCATGCACGTACATTGTTTTGTGGCCAGTCTCTGTTGTTAATATACATATTAATGAGCATGTATTTTATGAAATTATCTATATCGAGAATATTGCATGCTATATTATAATTACTGTCAATTGTCATATCAAGAGAACAAATAGTAGATATCATATTGTGGTAATCATTGAGCACGGATTCCGGACCGGAATCTACATCATGGAACCAGTTGCCGTTCTCATGCCCATATGTTACTATGCCGATATCATCTGCCGGGACATTGTATTTTTCACATATAAAATCTGTGTCTGTATCATCTCTTAAATTATAAAAGCCCCAATATGTCCCGTTTATATATACGGCTACTGTACGTGAATACATAGAGGCTACATTATCAATTCCTGCAGCCAGTATCCCTGTCAGATCATCTCTGAAAAATGTATTTCTTAAAGAACTACCGAATAAACTATCGTTGCCACCGGAACGCAGAATAAATGAATCGTATTCATCAATAACTTTTCCATAAGTATCTTTACGTTCAGGGAAAATAGTATGTTTGAATTTTCCATTATCTTTATCATATTCTTTTCTGGCTATCAGTCTGAGAGATTTTTGCGGTAAACCTCTGGATGTACCACCAAAAATACGGAGCCCTGCATCAACCGAGAAGGCAAGATCGCCACCTGTCTCAAACATCTCTACATGACATTCCCGCTCCCACTTGCGACCTCGTTGCATATAATTCTGTTCGTATATTCCTTTGTTTACATCGTGGTAAAAAATACCTGTCTGAGGATTATAAAGTGCATCATTGTCGCATGAAATAGATATTACTGCAAGGCTGGCATACCTGTCAGTGAAGGAATTGTAGCTGCCATTTATTATGTAAGTTGCTGTGATTGTGTCTCCTATTTTCTCACCGGAGGTGGTGAAAAGGGAAACTTTGATTACATTAATATTATCACTGCTGCCTGTGGTGGCAGTTGTAGCAGAGAGCTTAACACCGTCGGAAGTATATTTTGAAGATTTTGTTGTAGGCTCTTCGCCATTTGTTGTATAGAACACTTTATATGAATTATCGTAGTTGAATTTAAGCGAGAAGGCCTGTGTATAAAAGCCCGGATTATGTGACAATGTCAGTGTTGTGTTATCAGTTCCCGGCGTTGGTGTTGGGATTGGGGTTGATGTTGCAGAGGCTGCATTGTCGCCCGGTGTGAGCAATATCGGAGGCTCTGTAATCTCTTGAGTAGGAGAGGGCATTTGAGAATTTTTCGGTGATACTGTAGGAACTGAGTATGGTGGGACTGGATCATCGCTAACAATGGGGTCAACGATGCCGTCATAACTACAACCGGACAGATAAACACATACCATGGCCAATAAAAGAAAAAATAATATCAGATATAATTTTTTCATGTTTTTATTTATCATATAAAACACCGATTCCTCAAGTATAGAAATATAATTTTAGAAGGTAACTGCATGTGTATTGGTTATAATAACCTATGAATTCTTTTCTTGTCAATGGGTAAAACTATGGTATAATATTTTGGATTACTTGAATTTAGGAGAGAAGTGACCTGTGAGTAATTTTTTGATGTATGTTCCATATTGGTATGAGTCATATACAACGTATATTCTCATTGTACTACCGGTGGTTATTGTGTCATTGATAGTGTCTGCTGTTATGAAGTCAACTTTTCGTAAGTATTCTAATGTACATTGCAGATCAAATGTGACCGGGGCACAGATGTGTGAACGTGTTTTGAGAGAGAATGGTATTGTAGAGGTACGTGTTGAGTGTATCAACGGCGAACTCTCAGATCATTATGATCCAAAGGCAGGTGTGATAAGGCTGTCACGTGATGTTTATAATGGTACATCAATATCCGCGTTGGGCGTTGCTTGTCATGAGGCAGGCCATGCAGTGCAGCATTATTGTAGTTACGCCCCATATAAGCTGCGTAGTGCATTTGTTCCTGTGGCTAATATAGGCACAAGCATTTCATGGATAGTGATTATACTTGGTATAGTGCTCAGTATTCCATACCTGACAACATTAGGCGTTGTGTTTTTTAGCTTTGGAGCTATATTTCAACTGATAACATTACCGGTGGAGTTTAACGCATCTTCCAGAGCAGTAACTATTCTGAGGGATAGTAATACAATGTCAGAAGAAGAACTCAAAGGGGTTAAGAAAGTACTATCTGCTGCGGCTATGACATATGTGGCAGCTTTGGCCGTATCAGTGGCGAACTTGTTACGAATATTAGTACTGACAAGAAATAGCCGTAAATGAAGTAATCGGATTATTTAGGTTAATTGCATTATTATATTTAGGAGAAAGGAATTATTTGAGATGAAAATAATTGTTACAGAGAGCATTGCAAAAGAAGGTATTGAGCAGTTACAGAACGACGGATTTGAAGTCGATGTGCGTTTTGGTATATCTGCAGAGGAATTACTTGATATTATACAAGACTATGATGCTATTATTGTAAGAAGTGTCACACAAGTCAACAAACAGCTAATGGATAAGGGTAGCAAACTTAAAGTTGTAGGCAGAGCCGGTAATGGTGTTGACAATATTGATCTGCAAACAGCTACAGATAAAGGTATCATTGTAGTTAATACACCTGAGAGTAACAGTATGGCCGCTGCTGAGCTGGCTGTAGGGCATGCATACGCTATCTTCCGAAACATTGTTCAAGCTGTTACCGCAGGTAAGAATGATGACTTCAGAAGAGGTAAATTCATTGGTAGTGAACTTGATGGAAAGACCGCCGGTATCATTGGTCTTGGTCGCATAGGTTCTATTGTTGCTAATAAACTCAAAGGTTCTAATATGAAAGTAATTGCATATGATCCATATGTGAGTGATGACAAATTTGACCGTCTTGGCGTTAGAAGATGCCATACTCTTGACGACCTCCTCAAAGATGCAGATCTTATTACAATACATACTCCTAAGAACAGTGAGACAGTTAATATTATTAATGCAGCAGAGCTTGCTAAATGTAAAGATGGCGTCCGCATTGTTAATGCAGCACGTGGTGGCCTTGTAAATGAGGATGCTTTGTATGATGCTCTTGTGTCAGGCAAGGTTGCAGCTTGTGCACTTGATGTACTCAATCCAGAGCCTAACTACAACAAAGCCCCCGGCGAGCAGAACTATCAGAATAAGCTCCTTACTTTACCTAACTGTATCGTAACTCCTCACCTTGGTGCATCTACGAAAGAAGCTAACTACAATGTAGGCATGGTTGTTACTAAGCTTGTAGGAATGGCTTTAGAAGGACAAGTAGTACAGGCAGTTAATATGCCTTCTGTTGCAGGTAAGGATTTCAATGAAATGAAACCGTTTATCAAATTGGCTGAGGCTCTTGGTTGTATTTATTATCAGACTGAGAATCCTACTCTTGAGAAGCTTGAGATTACATATTATGGAGATATTGCAGAAGACAAAGCAGCATGCGGAATCTACACATTATCAGTTATAAAAGGACTCCTGGAGCCGGTATGCGCTACACGTATCAACTATGTAAATGCAGAGGCTATGTTAGAGCAAGCAGGCGTTAAGTACAGTGAGAAATTTGAAAAGTCTGTTGATAAATTCCAGAATGTTATTACGGTTACTTTTGTTTCATCTGAAAAAACATTATCTGTATCAGGTACAGTATTCGCTCAGAGCGAGATCAGAATTGTTGATTTCTATGGCTACAAAGTTAATTTTGAGCCTACAGCTCATGTTATCGCTCTTCAGAACCGTGACATACCGGGTATGATAGGCAAGATAGGTACTGTCCTCGGTGACCATGGTATCAATATTGCAGCTGTACAGTGGAGTGGCAATGATAAGGGTGAAAAGGCTGAGGCCCTTGTAAGTGTTGATCAAGAAGTATCTGATGATATATTCAATGTTCTTAAATCACTTGACGGCGTACTTAAAGCGTCAAGAATTAAGTTTTTTGGATAATAATTAATAATGGAGGGAATAATTATATATGGGATTAAATACTATTGAGATTTTTGTCAAAAAAAGAAAAAATCCATTTTCACCATTTGTGAATGTATTTATCTTCGTAGTTGGTTTTGCCCTGTTTTTCTTAATATTAAAAATGGCGGGTGTGGTAGCATTTGTGCCCCTGCCGTTTTTCATGTTTGCATGTTATCTTGTATCGTATAAATTCAACACATCACAAAATCATTGTGAATTTGAATATTCATATAATGCAGGTACATTAAATATTGATAAGATACTCAGACAGAAAATCAGAAAACCGGTTGTTAATGTGAATGTCTCGGATTTTACCGGCTTTGGCAGAGTAAATGATTCGGATATTAAGGAAAAAGTACGTAGCTCTGTTAAGGTGGTTTTCTGTGGTGAATCCGAAGAAAAGCCGGATAGCTATTACTTTACATGCAATTTTGAGAGTAAAGGTCAATATATGTTTGTCTTTGATCCTGACGACAGACTATTAAAAGCATTATCCGCGTCATCTCCGGCCTGCAATAAGTATATTAATCGTAGCGGTATGAGACGTTTTGATTGATAAATGCACTCTATATGGGTTGCATGTTCCCGTAGTCTAATGGATAAGATAGCAGACTCCGACTCTGCTGATGCGAGTTCGATTCTCGCCGGGGATATTTTATATATTATATACATACGGAAGGAGTATAGACATGAGTGAATTTATTGATTTATACCAGGATACTTGGGCAGCTTGTGATGATCTGAATAGAGAATTACCGCTTAATGTAAATGTTTCTGATAAGAACAGGAAAGTAGGTATTTTCTATTTTATGTGGCATGAGGGAGCAGGCGGAGAACTTATGGATCATACTCTTGCATATGCCATTGGAGGCATTGAAGAGTTTGAACGAGTACTTGTTTCGGGACGCAGAGGCTTTGGCCATTATTGGGCACAGCCATATTTTGGATATTATAGATCTGATGATGAGTGGGTCATAAGAAAACATGCTTATATGTTGGCAGATAGTGGTATTGATTTTATTTTCCTTGATATAACTAATGGCCTTATTTACAGACCTGTATGTGAGACAATTCTTAAGGTTTGGGACGAGATTCGTAAAGAGGGATATAAAACACCAGAGGTTATGTTTATCTCCGGTAATACTCCTGAAGTATCACGTCGCTCAGTAACTGATATCTGGGATGCGATCTTCTCAAAGGGACTATATAAGGATTTGTGGTTTTACTGGCAAGGAAAGCCTCTGATGTTGGCTCCACAGTGTGTAGTAGAGACCCTGACACAGGAACAACAGGACTTCTTTACCTTCAGAGCCAGCTGGGCAAATACTGACGATGAGTGGTACGCAGCAACAGACGGCAATGGTGCGTGGCCATGGGCAGATATGTATCCACAGAAACCAGGTAAGTCTGAGACGGGAGAAATAGAGCAGGCAATCGTAATGTGTGGTTTCTGGGTAAACGGTAGTTATGGAACCAATGCCGGCAGGAGCTATTGTAAAGGCAAGCAGCCTGATAACGAGACGGACAGAGATTACGGTTTCTCCCATGTTAATAAAACATCACCGCTTGGTCTTGCTTTTGAGGAACAGTTCGAGCATGCTCTTGGTATAGATCCACCTGTTGTTATGATAACAGGTTGGAATGAATGGTGGGCAGGCAGATGGGATAATACGCTTCCCGGTGGTGGCAATCCGGCTCAGGGACAGCTTATTGCCAATACTTACATTGTAGAAGCTTCGGATCCTAAGAGATGTAACTATTTTGTTGATAACCTGAATGGTGAATATTCACGTGATATAGAGCCGGTCAAAGGTTTATACAACGATAATTATTATTACCAGATGGTTTCCAATATCAGGAAATATAAGGGGACTCGCAGAGTTCCTACTGCGTATGGTCAGAAGACGATTGATATTTATGGCAGTGCTCAGCAATGGAATGATGTGGGACCTGAATATCTTGACTATGAGGGAGATACCAAAGAGAGAAATGCAGACTCATATGTAGGTGGCTTTCACTATGTAAATACAACGGGACGTAACGATCTTATGTCAATGAAAGTATCCGCTGATGATGAATATGTGTATTTTTATGCTCGTTGCGCATCGGATATTACGGCTCCGGAGGGCACGAACTGGATGAATTTGTTCATCAACTCAGATCGTAGATATGATAACGGTTGGCATGGCTTTGATTTTGTTATTAACAGAACACGAGACAAGGGGCTGGCATCAGTTGAAGCCTTTATAGGTGGTTGGACAACTATAAAAGTTGGTGATGCAGAGTATAACGTGACTGGCAATACAATTCAGATAAAAGTCAGCCGCAAGCTTATCAAGGTAGACGGCAGTTTCGAGTTTAAGTGGGCAGACAACTCTGTAGATGATGGAGATATTATGGAATTCATGGACAAAGGTGACTGTGCACCAAATATGCGATTTAATTATATTTATACACTGTGAAAATGTATAAAAAAAATTATGTGGTCAGATAAACCTACAAATTTTGTAGGTTTATCCTATATACAAAAACATACGAGAAATATTATACTTCAGGCATGATATTTTATTTATAAATGAGGAGAGTGTATTATGAAAAAAAGCGTTTTATGGCTGTTGATGCTGTCCCAGTTATCTTTGATGTTGACAGGTTGCGGTGGCGGTGGTTTATCACCAACAGCAGCTCCCACTGAGAAGGTACGTGTTATAGAGGATATCCCGACTCTCGCAGGAGCAGAGGATACACTTCGTTTGAGGCATAAGAAGCTGACTGAATACTGGACAACAAACGAAAGTTCTATATTATATAATCACTACAATCTGTATAATTGTGAAGTTGTGAAGATCGAGGATAAAACATATCCTTACAGAATGTTTATCTTTGGTGAGACAACCAGTGATGATTCTAATCCCAATAAGGGTTATGATTCAGTATTCCATGCACGTGGTAAATCCCTTACAGAATGGGAAGTATGGTGTGGTAATGACAAATGGGATACATCAATGACACCCAGCTTATGGCAGCCTATACTGTTACGAGCTGACAAGACATTTGACTCAATACACAATGGTGATCCATCTGTAGTATATAAAGACGGTGTGTATTACATGGCTTTCTCTTCTGTAGGATTTGACGGCAGAGAGCCGGGAAAAACATATATTATTAACTGCATCATGGGTGCTACCTCCACTGATGGTATTAACTGGACAAAATCAGAGGCTCCAATAATGATATGGGAAAAGGAGTATACAGAAGGTTGGGTTGCAGGTGAAGCTGCACCGCCGAGCACAGGTGGCTACCATCGTCCTTCCATAATATGGGATGAAGAAGAAAACAAGTGGAAGATGTGGTTTGATTATTATCTTCCCGGTACATTCTTGTCCATGGGCTATGCAGTAAATAATGGAGACTTTATGGATCCTCAGGATTGGCAGCTTATTCATGCAGAGGAAACACCTCAGCTGCGTGACTGGCCCAACCCGGAGGTTGTGAAAATAAACGGTAAATATTATGCATTCTCAGATGCACCCGGTTATGGCAGCAGCTATGGCGGTCCTCAAAACGACAGACAGATTGTTATGGCAACATCTGACAATGGTTGGGACTGGAGAGTAGTAGGTAAGATGCTTCCTGAAGACAAGAAATACGGAACACATCTGCCACAGACATATGTTGAGGAGGAAAACGGAGAACTGTATTTGTACGTATTTTATTCAATGGTTATCGAAGAGAATTTACCGAAGTACAGTGAGACTAATTTCATGAAGATTCCGGTGAAAACATTAGAGGAGATTGTGTCACAATCGTAAGCTATAATTTACTATAGGTTGTAGAAAAGGAGGAAGAAATTCCTCCTTTTTTAGGTAGTGCAGGAAATGTGACCTGGTATGGAAAAGTGTGAGTAGGTAAAATACAAGTCATATGTATACAAAAGGAAAGGAAAGAAACCATGCCAAGTAATAATAGTAAGTATTCACAAGAGATGAGAGAAGAAACAGCCAAATTCATATTGGAAAATGGCAGATCTGCAACATCAGCGGCAGAGGAATTGGGAATAGATGTAAATACCGTCTGTAGATGGGTGAGAGATTACAGAAGAAAACACGGTATGCCTACATATGCTGAAGAAAAAGGGATTGTCAAGGCGAAGGAGCTAAGCGACAGTGAACAGAAGTTAAGAATCAAGGAACTTGAACGAGCTTTAAAGAAGAAGGAAAAAGAACTACAAGAGGAAAAGGAGAAGGTAGAAATACTAAAAAAATCCCTGCACATCTTTATGCAAGCACGAGGATGAAGTGTGAAGCAATCTATATGCACAGCCCCGAATATCCGGTGAGTAAGATGTGCAAAGCATTAGGGGTATATGAGAATCAATATTACAGATGGATTCGAACCAATGAGCGAAGAAAACGCATATTTGGCAGCTGTTATGGATTTATATAACAGGGAGATAATAGGCTATCAAGTAAGTATAGAGATTAACACAGAACTAACGGTAAGGGCACTTGATAAAGCGAAAGCAAGAAGTGTAAAACAGGATGGAATAATATTTCACAGTGATAGAGGAAGCCA
>SVJB01000031.1 GCA_015069185.1 Oscillospiraceae bacterium | reverse complement strand
GATTTGAGTAAACCGTTCTTATCACTGTCGCCAAGTTGTACAATATTGTATGACTTATCTCCGCGATACACTGGATGCATGGCACCAGTACCACCGGTAGATACTGTTCTGGGCTCATTATCTTTCTGAAGCATTCCAATAGCAGCTTTTTCTGCATTTGATACATTTTTATATTGAGCAGAAGAGCTGTCATACGGGACAAGAACGTGAGTAAATTTAACGCCATTATTTCTAAAATATACAAGCTGCTCATATGCATCTATCCAGGAACCGGACAAGGATGAATATTCACCAAGAGTTGTATTGTAATGGCCCGATGCATATGAGAGAGCAAGGAAGTTATTTGGATTATTGTAAATAATTCCGTATCTTGTACCACCATATGCCGTACCACATATAGATACCACATCCGTCGGAGATAGTCTGGTATGGGCTTCTCCTAAGAATCCCCCTACAGCATCTCCTTCAGGAATCTGGTGTGCATTGATTGATTCCGGCGGGAAACCTGCGATAAGCGCTTCTCTATAAGCTTCCATTATTCGTTTATTTATAATATATCTTGTATATAAACTCCATTGTGTAAAGTAATCACTCTTACCATATATATCCCAGTCACCTCTACATTCCTGAAGATTCTCTCCTTCAGGATCATATCTGGGAGCATCTATATCTGCCTCATCGGCAAAACCGGTACCAAAATGTTTGTTTATATTCTCTACGCTTCCGTATAAAGACAGAAGATATTCTGCAAAACCTTTTATCATATTTGGATGATAATCACCGATAGAGCCTGCCACGTCAATCTCGTGCTCATGTACAGGAGATACTGCAACCAAATTCTCAGGATTACCTTCTGTACCTCTGAACTCTGTGACAAGCTGCTGGAGCATAGTACGCAGAGGATATATTCGCATCTTTGCCATTTCCGGAATTGCATCTGCATAAGTGGCAACATAGAACGAACTATTAAGCTCTACATATTCACCACTCAGATTATCACGTCCAATAGATACATATGCAGGATAACCTGTCTCAGTATCCGTAATTGATATAAGGCTGGTCAGAGATGTAATCTTACTCCATCTGTGTGTAAAACACGGTTCCCACATATTACTGTGAGCGTGAAACATAGCAACACGATCACTGGTGAGTTTGAATGTCCAGTCCTTGTACTTTAATCTATCCCAATATTCATCTATATTTGCGAGTTTCTCGTCATTCAGATATCTGATATTGTATATAGCTGCATTATCATAATCAGTCCTCATATGATTAAATTTTGCATAATCAACATACGATGTATCGCTTTCCTCTGCATATGTAGAATAAAACATATTTTCTTTGTGGCCTACGTTGAGCATGCTGGCTCCGTTAATACCTGAATCAGGACTGCCATATATGATTATTTCAGACGTGGTATCTCCTGTGGTAGCAGCAAGAAGTTGTCCGTCAAAAGCGCTATCATAAATCGCTGTTGCATTCTGAGATAAAATGTATTCTGCTTTTGTCCATGTTCCGTTTTTTTCACAATTAAGATAATATACATCGCCTGATACTGAAAATGACATAGCAAGTTCTGCTTTATCTAACGCTGTGCTAGATGTAAAGCTGCTGACAACAATCTTCTGTGTACTAAGATTCTTATTGAATCCACCTTTTATAGTTTTTAAAAATGATCCATCTTTTAAATTATATAAAGCACATTTTGTTTTACCGGGATTAAAATTTCTGGAAGTAACGAAGAGACACATTTCGCCACTTTTACCTGTGAAATTGCCTACTTCAATTGCGTACGGAGCCTCAATTCCTTCCGGTATAAGCGAATAACATAGTGTACCAAAAGTATCAAATACCTTTATAGAGCGAGCCGCCCTGATACTCGAATCATAAGCAGCGGTAGCAATCAGTATATCATCTGTACCGGGAAGCTTTCCGGCCTTAACATCAACGCCACCTTTTACACTACTTGGAAACGCAAGAAATTGTGCAATACAAGCCTGTTTAGTATTAAAAACTCTGACAATAGTATTGTTATTCTTATTCTCTCCCTGACCGGCAATAATCATCGGTCCGTCTGCAACCTGTTCATATCCCGTATCGAAGCCTTCCATCTGCAAACTGTATATTTGAGTCTGCACTCCTAAATTCAGGTTAGAATCTGTATAATACACACTGTTGTTTGCCCCGTTTGTTATAAAGTTTGGCAATGTCACAAAAGCATTCTTGATGTCAGCTTCATCTGCACCTTTGAGATACAGAATAAAAGCTTCTAGTGTATATACATCATTAAATGTGTCTACAAAGTTTTCTTTATATGAAAAAATAACCAGTTTGTTGTCATATACGATATACTCACAATTAAGTGCTGCGGCCAACTCTTCCGGTGTTTTCTTTCCATACTCAGGCACATTAATATACAAAGTAGTTGTCGTAGTAGTGTTCTCTCCCTCGCCTGTAGTGACAGACTCTTTTATGCATGGTGTATCTGATGTAGTTTTGTATTCGCCATTTACATAATAAATATTACTGCCGACAAGATATGCGAATCCGCCCTTATCATCAAACATATTCTTTATAGCATTTTCAGGGAGGAATTGCTTATAATCAGGTAGAGACTGCCTTGCATAAGATCCCTCTAAGGCATTGGTACGATCCGCAAAAATGAAATATGTAATAGCTGCTCCGGCTATGATCACAAGTACAAGGCAACTGCATAAAATAATAAATAAACTACGCTGCTTCTTTGTCATTTTTTTCATAAAATACTCCTTGATAACAAAACTTTTACGAGTTACTGTTATAAAAGTCAAGTATTCTCTGCATCAGATCGTTATCAAGTTCAAAACATACTAGTCTATCCATGTTGGCTTCCATAAACTCTGCTTTTATCTCAGAGGTATATTTACCTCCGTTAGCCTCAACATATTCAGCATATTTCTCATTCAGATACTGTCTTGCAGCAGATGACTTTTCAGAACAATACACATACGAATGTCCGCGATTTTCATATTTAATAAACGTAAAACGCTCTGAATCTCCAAATTTCTCATAAAAGATGTTATACCCGTTTTCAATAAGGACATCAGTGTCATCCTCGCTGTGTATAATCATAACATCTGCAGAGGATTTTTGGAAGCCCTTTACAGCACTTGTTTGAGAAAATTTTCCGAACTTAATTTTTTCATATAAATATACATATGGAAGTGTTAATCTGGCAACCGGTCCAACTGTTGCCACACTCTCCTGTTCTAACATATCAGCTGATTCATTGAAGCCGGACACCATAACAACAGCACTTATGTCAGGATGATACTCCAGTACCGCTCCGCTACTGTATGCTCCCCAACTATGGCCAAACAGCATAATAGGCAGCGCGCCATACTCAGGTTGAATCTTAACGTAATCAAGGGCGCTGCATAAATCACGAACACCTTGAGGAAGACCTCTTACATCATCGCCCTCACTCTCCCCATTGCCGGTAGCATCATACGCAAACACAAGATAATTATTTTTTGTGAAAAAGTCAGCAACATTCATATAGAGGCTCTGCCCCCCACCGCCAAGTCCGTGAGCTATGACAACAACACCGGCCGGAGTACTCTCATCATCAGGATTCTCACGACTATATTTATATCCGGCAAGCGTAGCACCGTCCATTGACTCAAATTGGCAGCACTCTTGTTGCAAACCCGGAAAGTCTTCCGGTACAAAAGCCATCCATTCCTCCGGCTCAAATCTATACGAAAAAATAGACTCGTATACTATAGCAGCCACAACAGGCATCACAACAACTGCAGATATCACTATAAATGCAATTATTGAAACAAGTATTTTTTTAAATTTACTTTTCTTCGTCTTCCTTTTCATATTCAACAAAAAACTCTTTTGAAAGTTCTGTATCTCCCGGCTCCCATGCCTTGCCAAAATCAACTTCCCTGAACAATGCCTTGAGCCCGGTCAGTTGCTTGAGACGCAATATCTCATCCATATCCATCCCCAAATGCTGGCTAACCCATTCATCAGATCTGCCCAACTCATGAAGTTCGCCTAAAATATTACTCATTAAGTCCACATCATGATTTCCCCTGGCTCTGTTATGTCGTATCGTGCTTGCCATACGATGGTCAAGTGGCTTATCAATAACTGACACCGGCAACATACCGCCTTCTCTTTCATATATATCAGGATATTCCAGCATTATTCTGTATCTGTGAAAACCATCTACAATCACATATACATCTTTGCTCTTAACATAATAACACACTATTGGCATTGTGTAACCATCTTCTTTGATGCTATCATATAGTAGCTTCATTTCCGGCGGTGCCACGCTATTTGGATTATATGTATTTGGTACAACCTTTTCAACAGGTACTGAAATAATATTATAAACAGGACTATTACTCATTAGTCTCACCTACTTTTGAATATTTTAATTTAAGTAATTCTATTCTCTTTTTCTGTATTCTTGATAAGCCAAATCCCATAAAACGGCACGTATGATCATTCTTTAATATGCAGAAACACATTCGTTTCCAACTTGGTATATCTTTTGTAGATTTGATGTCATCTGTATGATCAGGAATGTCCCCCTCAAATATTACACGAGTATGTCTGAGAACTGTATAATTAGATATACCATTTTTACGAATGTTATATCCATGTTCCTCTAACTCACGTATTGTGCGTTCTTCCAGTCCTCCTCCCACATTGTGCCAAAATTCAATTGAAGTCTTAAACTTCTCAATATAATTATTGCGCAGAGTTTCCGGAAGTGTATCAAGCAAGAACATTGTATATGATTTCCATGTATGTCCCTCCGGCAGAGATAAATTCCTGTATCCCATGGCTTTTGTCTTGCCATATATTGCCCCAAAATTTGCTCCCTGTACACGGCCTACCAACCTTGTCCATATCTTAGGATCAATAATGCGATACAGATTCAGGCTATCCTTGGCATAGTCATTAAAAGGAGATGCTACACGCATATTTTCCGGCGCTACACCTGCTTTGTAGAACAGATCATATAGCTCATTGTAATCATAATTGAATTTATATATAGCGTGCCAAACATCAGACAGCTCCCAATCATACAAAGGAGAGGCTGTCCATACATTCTTGAATTGATTACTTATCCAATCCCGCCCTTTATAACCGTATTTTTTATTAATTATACTACTATAACGATTTAGCGACTCATCAGCTCTCATGCCAAGCAAACAAACAGTTTTCTTATCACCATGTATCATTCTATACCATCTGCTAAATTGCTTTGCCAGATCTTCTTGATGCATTTTATATGTATACGTAGTTATAGGATTGTTCTGCAAATTAATAACATACGGATAGTCAGGCATAGGCCTTACCCATGCATCCTCTTTATAATCATCCCAAGGATACCAGTACATTTCATAGCTACTAAGTGCAGTTCTGGTAGCCATAGGCAAACAAACCCAGTAAGGCTCTACATCATCCTTAATCTTATCAAAAGTTCGTTCTATATATTGAGTTGTTTTAGTATATTGTGCTTCAAAATCCTGGTGAAAAACAGCAATCTTTCTACCCGGATAATATTTCTGTTGAAAATCCAACACAAGATTAAGCAGCAGTCCTGAGTCCTTCCCTCCGGAAAAAGAAACTATAATATTGTAAAACTCTTCAAAAATAAATCGTAGCCTGTCTTGTGTTGCTTCATATACATTCTGATCAGTATATTTTTTTATCATCTTATGTATTATGGCTCCTTTGAAATAATTTCCAAATTTTTCCAATTTTTATTTTATACCAATCTACAATGAATTTGTCAAATCAATTAACAAATGATATACTGACTCAAGACAAAAAATCGTCTTCCTTATTATCATAGATGCGGGAGGTTCTTATGAAAAATAAACTTTCAGGACGCTTTTGGTGTGCATTGGTTTTATTTAGTCTTATAGGTCAGGTAGCATGGGTTGTAGAGAACATGTACCTGAATGTATTTATGTATAATATGTTTCACGCAACAGCACAGGACATATCAATGATGGTAGCGTTATCTGCTGTGTCAGCTGCCCTGACAACAGTCTTCATAGGAGCTCTGGCCGATAAAATCGGTAAGAGAAAATTATTTATTTGCGGTGGTTATATCCTGTGGGGTATATCAATATTCTGTTTTACATTGCTACGAACAAACATATTAAATAAGCTCTTCCCTATGGCTATATCAGCCGCAACACTTGGTGTATTGCTTACGATCACACTTGACTGTGTTATGACATTCTTTGGCTCTACAGCTAATGATGCGGCATTTAATGCCTGGATTACAGATTGTACAGATACTTCTAACAGAGGTGCTGTAGAGGGCATCAATGCTATGATGCCCTTAGTAGCTATCCTGGTAGTCTTTGGCAGTTTCATGTTTTTTGACTTAGCAAAAGCATCTAGCTGGACTATTATTTTCTCTCTAATCGGCATAGTTGTTATTTTAATCGGAATACTTGGCATCTTTCTGATAAAAGAGCCTGCAATAAAACCTTCCGAAACTGGATATTTTCAAAATATTTTTCACGGATTCCGTTTATCAACAGTAAGAAACAACACAACTTTATATTTAATTTTAGCTGGATTTGCAATTTTTAATATCTCAATACAGATTTTTATGCCGTATCTGATAATCTATTACGAAAAGACACTTAAGATGTCAAATTACGTTATTATCATGGCACCTGCCATTGTACTTGCATCTGTATGTACCGCCATATGGGGTAAAGTGTATGATAAGAAAGGCTTTAAGTTTTCAATTATATTTTCCATGTTGTGGTTATGTGCCGGTTATATTGTTTTATTCTTCACAACGTCAGTGGTACCGGTATTTATAGGTTCTCTGCTCATGATGTGCGGATATCTTTCCGGTATGGCTGTGTTTGGGGCTGCAATCAGAGATTATACACCTGCAGGAAAAGCCGGTATGTTCCAAGGTTTGAGGATTTTCTCACAAGTACTTATCCCCGGAGTTATCGGACCTGCAATAGGTGCACTTGTTTTGAAAAATGCCCAATTAATAACAAATAACGACGGTACTACGTCCTTCCTGCCAAATAAATATATCTTTGCAGCTGCATTGCTGGCTGCAATAGTGCTGGTTCCCATGATTATCCTGATCATATCAAAGTTAAAGCCTGCCCTGCGAAGTCTCAAGACACCATTTGAAGCGGAACTTGATGATACTTACATTCCATGGCAGGAATATCCCAGGCCTCAAATGAGAAGAAGCTCATATATGTGTCTCAATGGTAAATGGGACTTCTCCATACTGCGTCGCAACAAGGTTATATACGACGGACAGATTCTGGTACCGTTCCCTATTGAATCCCGCCTTAGCGGTGTTGAGAAACAGCTAACACGCAAAGATATTGCTTTATATACACGTAAGATTACTATAGACGATAGCTTTTATACCGCAGCAGATAGCGAGCGTTTGTTACTTCACTTCGGAGCCGTTGATCAAGAAGCGAGTGTTTTTATTAACAACAAGGAGATTGGCAGTCACACAGGCGGCTATCTTCCTTTTACATTTGATATAACTGATTATATTGTATATGGTGAAAATACAGTTACTCTTCATGTTAAGGATCCGCTCTTGAGCGAACTTCCCTACGGCAAACAACGTAGAAAGCGCGGAGGTATGTGGTATACGCCTGTTTCCGGAATCTGGCAAACAGTATGGTTAGAAGCTGTATGCAAAGATTATATTTCAGATATCAGAATACAACCTCTTACAGATGGCAACAAACCGGGCGTGGAGATAGAAGTTACCGGTGGAGCCCATGATAAAACGCTCATTCTTGCGCCAGACGGCCGGAAAATACCTTTTACAGGCAATAAAGTAACCGTAATACCGGAGGAAACACATCTGTGGTCTGCTGAAAATCCGTATCTGTACGAATTTGATATTATCGCAGGAGAAGATAAAATATCATCGTATTTTGCACTACGAACTGTAAGCATAGACGGTAATAAAATACTGATAAATAACAAGCCGGTGTTCTTCCACGGTCTGCTGGATCAAGGTTATTTTAGCGACGGTATATATTTGAGTGCCACGCCGGAGGGCTTTAAGAACGACATATTGTCAATGAAGGAGCTGGGCTTTAACTGCCTTAGAAAACATATAAAGATCGAGCCGCAGCTTTTCTACTATTACTGCGATAAGTATGGTATGTATGTTTTTCAGGATTTTGTTAACAGTGGTAAGTATAATTTTATAATAGATACTGCTCTGCCTACCATTGGTGTCCGCAGGGGTATCAGTCATAAAGCTTCAGCTTACAGGCGTAGGCAGTTTGAGGAAACAGCACTTGACACGGTGAAATACTTATATAACCACCCATGTGTGTGCTATTATACAATTTTCAACGAGGGCTGGGGTCAGTATGATGCAGATAAAATGTATGATTTATTTAAGTCTGTGGATTCTTCCAGAATATGGGATACTACATCAGGTTGGTTTAAGGAAACTAAGAGCGATGTGGATAGCGAACATATTTATTTTAAGCCGCTTCGCTTTAAGACGGAGACGGAAAAACCTCTGGTTTTGTCCGAATTCGGTGGATATTCGTTGAAAATACCTGAAAATTCATTTAATCCTAATAACACATACGGATATAAGTTCTTTACTGATAAGGCAGCCTTCTTCGAGAGTCTGGAAAAGCTGTATCTTGATGAAGTTATAAGTGCTATCCGTGAACATGGTCTGTGCGCAGCGATATTAACGCAGGTCAGCGATGTAGAAGACGAAACAAACGGCCTGCTGACGTATGACCGACAGGTGCTAAAAGTAGATAAGGATAAAATGCGCGAAGTAGCAAGGCAGCTGCAAGAAGCGTATGGAGAGTGCCGGTAAGCTTACCGGCACTCTCCATTATACATTCCTCGTAGGAAATTTTAGATGATATTTAAGCCCTCCCTGTCCCCTTTATTAAATCATACTTATTCATCAATAGTTATGCCGGAGATGTTTTTATTCTGCCTATATACGGCATCTCGATTCCATGTGCTTGCCTCTATAATAGAAATGCCAAAAACCCCAACATCATTATAACATACAACTATAACAAGAATTAAAATTTCTCCGTAACAACAAACAGACCTCCCTTTTCACACAGAAAAGAGAGGCCTTATAATCACACAATTTTCACACAAAGACTATTATGTACTCTATATCAGTTAGCCTAAAATAATCTTTGTGAGCTCCATAGGCTCTACGATCTTACCATCTTTGTATACACGCATGTTGCCGCTGGCAATCTCATCAATAAGGATAACTTCATCATTGTTGTAGCCAAATTCAAACTTAATATCGTAAAGATCGAGACCTTTTTCTGCAAGCTTGTCTGCAACAATCTTAGTAATCTTAAGTGTCTGAGCCTTCATGTCATCAAACATTGCCTGTGACATAACGCCGAGAGCGGCCAGTCCTTCGCTTGTTACAAGCGGATCGCCCTTAGCATCATCTTTGAAGGTTGCCTCAACATAACCACCTTCTAAAACTGCGCCATCTTCAATATATGCACCGTAGCGACGAATAAAGCTGCCTGTTGCCTTGAGACGGCAGATAACTTCTAAGCCATGACCAAAAACTTTTGCAGGAAGAACTTCCATAGTAGCATCCTCAAGATTAGCACCAACATAGTGTGTTTTGATACCGGCATCTTTTAAGAGTTCAAAGAAAAGAATTGAAGTTTCCAAATTAGCACGGCCGATACCCTCAATTGTAAGTCCTACAGTATTCTCACCCGGATCAAATACGCCGTCTTTACCTGTACAATCATCTTTAAATTTAAGAAGTACGTTACCATTCTCTAATTCATAAACATCTTTTGTTTTGCCTTCATAAAGCTTTTTCATGACAAATGTCCTCCGCAATATTATTAAAGTTACGGGTGGTATTTTAGCACACTTTATTTTGATTGGAAACTATTTTTTTTGTGCTATACTTACTATATAGAAAATCTCACGAAAGTAAGTGATAACTTTGGATCCAATAAATGAACTTATATCACCTGAGCAGAAAATAATTACAACATTGAGTGATGCTGATTTAGTCTGGCTTCAAGAGAAAACACATAAATACATGACACTGATGTCATATTACAAATGCGCAATGATGGAGATCGAGACTAAGTTAAAGGTGCTCAACGAAGAATTTACATTGAACCTGGACAGAAATCCAATCAGCAGTATCAAGACAAGATTAAAATCCCCGGTCAGCATAAAAAACAAGTTGGAAAATCTTGGACATAAGGTATCCGTAGATGCCATAGAGCAAAACCTGAACGATGTAGCCGGAATACGTGTTGTGTGTTCTTTTGTAGAAGATGTATATTCCATCGCAAAGGCCCTTCTCAAGCAAGACGATATTAAGTTGATTACAGCTAAAGATTATATTCAAAATCCTAAGGAAAACGGTTATAGGAGCCTACATTTAATTGTTGAGATACCTATTTATCTGTCTCATCATAAAAGATTGATGAAAGTTGAGATTCAGTTGCGCACTATTGCCATGGACTTCTGGGCTAGTCTGGAACATCAACTAAATTACAAGAAGAATCACGTACTTACAGATCAGATGAAGGAAGAATTACTACAATGCGCACAAATCAGTGCGCAGCTTGATGCAAAAATGGATGATCTAAGAAAAGAACTTTGCTGATTTTATAAAAAAATACGCCCGACAGATTTTATATTCTGTCGGGCATTTCGTTATTGAAGAATAATTATATAATCGTATATTTCCTGTCTGCCATCATAAACAAAAGCTTCTTTACCGGGATAGCTGCTACTTACATATTCCTGAACCTTATCTGCCTCTTCTTGGCTCACACCATTACCATAAATAATCAAGCAAAGATCTGCGTTATCAATGCCTATCCTATCGACAGTTCTGCAGGCTGCATCTAATCTCGACTGTTCAGACACAAGAATATCCTTACCTATGAATCCAATATACTCTCCTGTATGTACCTCACCTGTATCACGTACGGCTTGTGATATTTCGGCAGTCACCACGCCCACCATAGCATCTTTAAGTTCGCTTTCGATAATATCTGCATCACCGGAATATGTATCATACATTGATAGAGCCGCAAATCCATCACCTATTGTACGACTCTCAATAACACGCACATCAGAATCTGTAAACATGGAAGCAGCCTGTCTTGCAGCAAGAATAATATTACTATTATTTGGCAAGACAAAAATTGTATCAGCATTTACTTTCTTAAATGCTTCGATAAAATCCTCTGCAGATGGATTCATACTCTGTCCGCCACTAACAATTATATCAGCACCTCTCTCTGTGAAAAGTTCTGACACACCCTCTCCACTACATACCGCAACGACACCAAACTCTGTATGTTCACGAATCTCATCCTGAGAATCATCATTGTTGTCATTTTCTGACAGTACAGAGTTATTATGCTGGAGCGACATATTCTCAATTTTTATTTTCAAGAACTCACCATATTGTTGACAATAGCTAAGAGCTTTGTCCGGAGTCATTGTATGTACGTGAATTTTCACAATAGTGCCTGTCTTAAAGGCTGCAACAGAATCACCAATCTGCTGAAGATAATCTGTGATCACGGTAATATCAAAATTATTAATATCTGTTTTGGCAGTTTGCAAACGTAGAAGTAGCTCTGTGCAGTATCCAAATTCCAATACGCTGTTTTCATCAAACAAGCTGATATCAATTTCCTGTGTAGCCCCGGTATTATCTGTAGTTTCCGGGAACTCACCGTCCGGAATTAATTCTCCGTTGAGAATCTTTGTCATACCTTCCATAATACAAATAAGTCCGGCTCCGCCCGAGTCAACCACACCAGCCTTTTTTAATACAGGAAGCATGTCGGGAGTCTTATCAAGAGTTCGTCTGGCTTCACTTAAGAACTCCTGCATAAGCTCGTATGGTGTCTGCGTTTCCTGAGCGCAAGCATATTCAGTAGCTTCACGAGCAACAGTAAGTACAGTACCTTCAGTAGGCTTCAATACAGCCCTATATGCGTGCTTCACACCACACCTTAGCGCATGACCGACCTGTTCGCTGTCAGCCTGATCAATGCCCTCAAATCCAGCGGCTATTCCGTCAAAGAATTGAGACAGAATAACACCGGAGTTACCTCTGGCACTAAGAAGCATACCATCCGCTATTTTTCTTGACGTTTCAGAAAGGTTTCCTTCGTATGCTTTGCCTGCATCTACACCACCAAGCATAGTAAGCAGCATATTATCACCTGTATCGCCATCCGGAATAGGAAATACATTTAAATCATTTATACGTGATGCCTGAGTACGGAGGTTTGCATATCCTCCTTGTATCATGTCCGCAAAACGAACTCCGTCAAGCATAAATGTTGTTTCCATTTTTTGTCACTCTCCAAAAATAGTTAAATTAAAATACTTTTTTATGTATTAAAACACTCATACATGTTGTATGATATCAATCATAAATAAACTAAATCTAAACTCGAATGGCCGGCAAACTTACTATAAACGAAGTTAATCCATCCTTACTTGTTACTGTAATCTCACCTTTATGGAGGTCAACTACACGTTTTACTATAGCAAGCCCGATACCATTTCCTTTAGACGAATGAGATTCATCAATCTGATAAAATTTACCGAATATTTTTTGTTGTTTCTCTACAGGTATATCGCTGCCTGAATTTGTCACAGTAACATTAAGCATATCCTGTTCTGAATTTATTTTTATCTCTATATATCCCCCTACTGATGTAAACTTAACAGCATTATCAATAAGATTAATCCATACTTGTTTTAACATTTCCTCGTTGGCATTGATTGTATATTCATTGAAATCAATATTAAGATCTACATTCTTCTCTGTCCACTTGTTCTCAAGCAGTAATACGCAGGAACGAATTTGTTCTGATAAGTTAAAGGATGATACATCTGTGAGAATTGTCTGATTCTCAACCTTAGTCAAATTAAGAACATTGGTTGCCATATCAGCAAGACGTCTTGACTCAGCTTCAATAATGTTAATATATTCCTCTCTTTGTTCCTCTGTCAGATTTCCCTTTTTAAGCAACTTTGCAAAACCTGCAATAGACACAATAGGCGTTTTGAATTCATGAGAGAAGTTATTTATAAAGTCACTTCGCAGCATTTCAGTACCCTCTAGCTCCTGTGCCATTGTATTAAAGCTTTCTGTTATTTCCGAAAACACAGGGTGGATAGAAATAAGCTTAGAGAACTGTAATCGTGTCCTAAAGTCACCTGATGACAAGCGATTCATCTGAATGATAAGTGTCTTAACAGGTTTGAGTGGGAATTTCATAGTAATAATTGATATACCGAATCCAACTACAATACTTGACACTGACAAAAACAGTATCAACTGAGGAGTTTTAGGCATTTGACCCACGTCTTTTATCAGGCCAAAATAATCCAGTAAATAAGCCACACCTATTGTAGTTGCCAAAGAAGCACATAATATAAAGAACACAAATACAGATACAGTAATATCTAATGAAAAGTGTTCCATACCTTTCAATTTTTTCTTTTTGTGTTTTACTTTTTTCGTCATATCTTTTTCACCGCTTTATATCCAAGTCCCCGGACAGATTCTATAGAAAACTCCTCCCAACCATCAAAACGTTTTCTAAGACGACCAATGTGTACTGTAACAGTTTCCCAACCGGTGTCACTATCCATTCCCCATATCTCATCCATAAGCTGTATACGTGTGAAAATCTTGCCCGGATATGATAATAGCTTATATAAGAGCAAGAATTCCTTTTGGGGTAACTCCTGTACCTGTCCATCTTTTGTAACAGTCATAGAATCATAATCAACCACAACTTCGCCAATGGTTATTTTACGATCACTGGCAATCTGGGCACGTCTTAGTAAAGCCTTGATTCGTAGTAACATTTCCATCTCATCTATAGGTTTGGTCATATAATCATCAGTACCTACCAGGAAAGCCTGTCTCTTGTCTTGAGGTAGCTGCTTAGCCGACACCATCAGAATCGGGAGATTATTATCATTTTCACGAAGAACCTTTGTGAATTCATAGCCGTTCATTTCCGGCATCATTATATCAAGAATAACCAGATCAATATGTTCACTTTCCATAACGTTCAAAGCTTTCTTACCGTTTTCCGCTGTGAAAACATTGTATTTCTCTGCTTCGAGTACCGTTTTGAAAAGTAATCTGATATTTTTATCATCATCAACAACAAGTATATTAATCATATAGTGTAGCTCCTTTACTCTATAAGAGTATATCACACTAATAAACTAAATCTAAACCTTTTTTCTGATAGTGCACCTGAGCATTCTATAATTGAACCGCTACGCAGTTACTCACGGTTCAGTTTTTTATTGACTTCTGCCAGCTGGTTCTGCAAGTCTTGCAGAGACTCTTCATAGTTTGCTGTGTTTTTATCATAAGCAGCGGCGCATTCCTGTTCTTTTTTCTGGAGCACGGCTATCCATTCTGCCAGCTCTTTTTTTCGCTTACCTTGGAAAAAGCCGCAACTTTGTAATTCATAATTATATTTAATTATATCCTTCCGTGCTTCCTCCATTGCCTTCTTCTGAGGGTCTGCCTGATGCTCATTTTGCAGCTTCCTGATTTTAGCTTCCAGAAGTGTTTTTTCAGATTTCAATTGACTATATTCCTCGAAATGTTCTGCCCAGTAAGCCTCATTTTCCGCCTGCTTTGCAGCTAATGCTTCTCTGGCCTTACGTTCTAGTTCCGCAAGGCGAGCAGCTTCTTGTTCCTCTTTATACTTTTCGACTATCTTTTTGTATTTTGCCAACACTTTTTTTGCTACTTTCAAGTCGGAGCCATAAAAATAATGACTCTCGTCTATTCGGATATTGTGCCAACTTTTGGAATCATCTGTGTAAAATCGACCTTTTAAAACGACCTCACTTGCCTTGCAGAAAGCAGTGAACATCTCAATTTTGTACTCTTGGGGAAGCAAAACACTCATTTTCTCAAAATAGACATCCATTTTCTCGATTCCTCTGACAATCTGCCAGTTTATTCTGGCATACAAGCCATCCGGGGAATCAGGATCCGGAAGCTGATAATTGTTCAGCTGTCGAATAACAGATTTGAAATAGATCTCCAACATCCGATTTTCGTCCCAAAGATCATTCATTCTCCACCTGGGGATATCGGTATTGAGCAGACGCTCTGCCTCTCCCACCACTTCAAGGGCATGACTCGGGTCGCCAAAAGAAATGCCTTTTCCCTGCTCTTCGAGCAGTTTGTATGCCAATTCCAGTCGTGCTTCTTTCTCTTCTGCAGGACCTTTTGTAACCATATCCTGCAATTCTCCTTCTCCAAGAAAGATGCCATACTTACAACATCTTTTAAAATACTCCGGATTGTAGGGGCTCTTCCACTTGACATCATTCATGTATTTCCGGCACGCCGATGTATTTCCTGCCTGGAAAGCCTCCTCCGCCCACTGCAAAATTTGGGAAATCTCCTGCTCTGGCGGCAGTACCGGTGTCGTGATTACCGGCGCTTTTTTCTCTACAGGAGTCGCAAAGTTCTGCTCGAAAGTCTTTTCCGCCTTTACAGATACCATTTTTTTGATCTCCTCGGTGGTATATTTTGCGCCGCAGTCCTGGCAAACAAAGACACCGTCCTGCTTCAACAAATTCATAGAATCACAAATTTCGCACTGAATTGCCATAATATATTCTCCCTCGTTAGTTGGATTGCATCGTTACCCTCGTCCGCATACTAACATAATCTGATATGCTTTGCAATAGTTTGTGGTGATCAACATATCTGCAAGTCTGTTAAGCAATTTATCGTCAAAGATAAACTTCTCAATAAGAAGGATCACAACTTCCTCAATCCATTTACTCGACTTCCTTAGTCAAATTTTCAATAGCATAAAGCGGGAGATTGACAAGCCACGATTCTTTTTTGTAATCTTGCATTGATGTTCTAATTGCAACATCCGGAGCAAATTTCTCAACATACATTCTAAGACTTTTAGCACGGAGATTTACTTCCGCCTTTACTTCAACGGGAACGATTGTATCTCCTTTTTGAATATATAACTCCATTTTACAAGTGAACTTTTGCCAATATAATACATTTTTCTCGACGAACTTTGAGCTGCAAATCAGCGAGGACAAACATCTCTGCACAAAAAGAAATCCGAATCCTTCGCCTACCGGCTTTGGGTTCGGATTTCTACTGTTTAGTGCAGCTCTCTGAAAACGAAAAAATGTCGTGAAGTGCCCCTTTTTTGTCGTGAAGTAAGTGCTTGATCCATAAAAACAACAAAAACTCCTGCCGATTGGCAGGAGTTTAAGAAGTTGTTATTCAGTTATTCATCCATAATGATGGTACAGCTGAACACACCGTCAGATGCTGAAAAGCGGCAGGAGCCGTTATACTTTTCCGCAGTGGAGATAACACTGTGGATGCCGATGCCTTGTAAGTGTTCGGGCATCTCTTCAAATTTTAGGGACTGGCTACAAGTGTTCTCACACGAGATCACTAAGTGACCCGATTTGTGTTTAATAGAAACTGAAATACTGGGGCTTTTCGCTTTGCTTTCTGCCGCACCGTGAAGGGCATTTTCCAGAATATTGGCAACCACGGTTACAAGAGCCGGAGACGGCACGGAAAGATCCGGTTTTGCTGCTGCACGAATGTCTATGGTGATATTTTGGCTTGTAGCCTTTTGATGAAAGACTCGTAAAATATTGTTGATGGTTTCATTTTCACAGAAACGAC
>SVJB01000030.1 GCA_015069185.1 Oscillospiraceae bacterium | reverse complement strand
GAGAAGAACTATTACCTGATTGACACTGAGACAATTATATCATGGGCTTAACAAGCCTATTGAACAAATTTTATTTAGTTATATAGATACAAATTATGTATCTAAAAAATATTATACGAGGATGATTTATATGTATAAATATGACCCTAAGTCACTTAAGGCTGAGGAATTCATTAACGACGGCGAGATTTTAGACACTCTTAAATACGCTGATGAGAACAAAGACAATCTGCCTCTTATCGATTCTATTCTGGCAAAGGCAAAGGAAAAGAAAGGCCTTACGCACAGAGAAGCTTCTGTGCTCCTTGCCTGTGAAAATCCTGACAAAATTCAAGAAATGTATGCTCTGGCCCATCAGATTAAGCTGGATCTGTATGGCAATAGAATTGTTATGTTTGCGCCGCTGTATCTGTCTAACTACTGTGTTAATGGCTGCACATACTGTCCGTATCACTACCAGAATAAGCATATCGCTCGTAAGAAGCTGACTCAAGAAGAGATTAGAAGAGAGGTAATCGCTCTCCAGGATATGGGACATAAGCGTCTTGCTATTGAGTCCGGTGAAGATCCTGTAAACAACCCTATTGAATATATACTGGAATCTATCAAGACGATTTATTCAATTAAGCACAAGAATGGCGCTATCAGACGAGTAAATGTTAATATTGCTGCCACTACCGTAGAGAATTATCGCAAGCTCAAGGAAGCCGGCATTGGTACTTACATTTTATTCCAGGAAACATATAACAAGGAAAGCTATGTAAAGCTTCACCCTACAGGGCCTAAGCATAATTATGCATATCATACAGAGGCAATGGATCGTGCAATGGAGGGCGGTATTGATGATGTTGGCCTTGGCGTGCTCTTTGGCCTGGAGCTGTACAGATATGAATTTGCAGGACTCCTTATGCATGCAGAACACTTGGAGGCAGTACACGGAGTAGGACCTCATACAATCAGCGTACCAAGACTAAAGCGTGCTGACGATATCGACCCCAGCAAGTTTGACAACGGCATCAGCGATGATATTTTTGCAAAACTTGTAGCACTTATCCGTATATCAGTTCCATATACAGGTATGATTATCTCAACAAGAGAGAGCAAAGCGGTTCGTGAGAAAGTTCTCCCTCTTGGTGTATCTCAGATAAGCGGAGCATCAAGAACGAGTGTAGGCGGATATTGCGAGCCGGAGCCGGAGGACGAGAATTCAGAACAGTTTGATGTAAGCGACAAACGTACACTTGATGAAGTGGTACGTTGGCTCATGGAACTTGGTTATATACCAAGTTTCTGTACGGCTTGCTATCGGGAGGGGCGCACCGGCGATCGCTTCATGACATTATGTAAGAACGGTCAGATTCTTAACTGCTGTCATCCAAATGCGCTTATGACATTAAAGGAATATCTGGAAGATTATGCAAGTACCGAGACATTAACTATTGGAAATGGCCTTATAGACAGAGAATTAATAAAAATTCCTAATGATAAGGTACGTGGTATTGCGACAGAATATATACATGATATTCATAATGGCAAGAGAGATTTTCGTTTCTGATTTTGTGAAAATGAGGTAAATTATGGCAGGTTTAAATGAAACCCCCAATGCAAATAGAATTCATATAGGTTTCTTTGGCAAGAGAAACAGCGGCAAGTCGTCGCTTATCAACCTTTTCACAGGACATGAGGTGTCTATTGTTGCAGATTATGCAGGTACTACTACAGACCCCGTGTATAAAGCTATGGAAATCAATCCTATTGGTCCCTGTACAATTATTGATACGGCAGGCTTTGATGATGAGGGAGAGCTGGGGCTCAAGCGCGTTGAGAAAACTGCCATGGCGGCTCAGAAAACAGATATTGCAATATTAGTATTTGCGGCCGGCGATCTGAATATTGATACTGAACTTGAATGGTATGATAAGTTCAAAGAGCGCAAGACGCCGTGTGTGATAGTTATTAATAAGGCGGATTGTGATATGCCGGGAGCTTTGGCTCTGCGTACGTTGATTCAGGATAAAACAGGTTTACAGGGACTGATTGTCAGTACACGTACAGGACTTAATATAGATAAAATAAAAGATATGGTTATCAGAAGTCTGCCGGAAAATTATGGCAATGATTCTATTACAGGCAAACTGGTGGAGACAGGTGACGTGGTAATGCTGGTGATGCCTCAGGATATTCAGGCACCTCGAGGCAGACTCATACTGCCACAGGTACAGACAATCCGTGATTTACTGGATAAGAAGGCCACGGTTATTTGTACTGTTACTGACCGATTGTCTGAGTCTTTGGCTGCGCTGACAAAGCCACCCAAGCTTATAATTACAGACTCTCAAGTGTTTAAGTATGTATATGAAAACAAGCCGGAGAGCAGTATGCTTACGTCTTTTTCGGTGCTCTTTGCTGCCTACAAGGGAGATATTCAATATTATGTAGAGGGCGCCAAGGCAATAGACGCACTGACGGATAAGTCCAGAGTCCTTATTGCAGAATGTTGTACTCATGCTCCCTTGACAGAGGATATTGGCCGCGTGAAAATCCCAAATATGCTTAAGAAGCGCTTTGGAGAGGGCTTGATTGTGGATATGGTAAGTGGTACGGATTTTCCGGAAGATTTGTCAAGCTACGACTTGGTAATTCAGTGCGGCGGTTGCATGTTTAACCGCAAATATATCATGTCACGAATTGATGCGGCCCGCAAGCAAAAGGTGCCGATGACAAATTATGGTGTTGCAATTGCTCATTTAACTGGTATACTTAATAAGGTAACTACTACGTGAAAATAAAACTCAGGAGGGATTTTATGAAAGAAATGAAAAAAAGTATTGTAGCCACATCGCTACTTTATATTCTTATTGGTCTTGTTTTAGTGATTTATCCGGCTTTGCCATTCAAATTGATAACATATGTAATTGCAGGATTGCTTGCAGTTATTGGTATAGTACAGATTATTACATTTTTCACAAAGAAAATCGGTGATACAAATAATAACGGACTCTTTACCGGCATGATAATGATATTTGTTGCAGCTTTTGCATGCTGGAAGGTTGATATGCTTGTGGAGTTGTTACCTCTTGTGCTTGGATTTATTATCGTAATAAGCGGAATTCTCACGCTGCAGGACGCCGTAAATACAATGCGTATCCGTTCTATGTCATGGGTGGTGCTCTTAATCACAGCGTTGGTGAAAATCGGTCTGGGCCTGTTTATTGTGCTGTATACTTTTGAGGCGCTTGAGCTGGCCGTACGTATTGTTGGCGTTGGATTTCTTATCAGTGGTATTTCTGACTTCATTATTACAAAATATGTTGCAAGTAAGATTCAAAGCTTCCTGTCAAAGAAAGCTCCTTCTTCGCAGGTGGCTGTCGAGGCAGAGGCTACTGTTGTAGAGGATCAACAATAATCAATGACATCTATAGCCGTTTTTGTACAGAATAACGGGCGTGAATATGGCAGCACAAAGTCCCGCGTTATAAAATGCGCAGAGCACTTTGTGCTGTCTGACTTTCTGATGTTTGACATTCCGATGCCCACAGAAGATATGTATGTCACCGAACCTGGCGGCAAGCCGTACTTTAAGGATAGTCCAATCCATTTTAACGTATCTCATAGTGGTAAATACTGGATTTGTGCCATGGCATTGGCGCCGGTAGGGGTTGATGTACAACAACATATACATGGAAAGAATTATGCGAAGATTGCCGACCGATTCTTTACGACTGATGAAGTTGACTATTTGTTTGCGAATGACTATCAGGACTTTTACAAAATATGGGCAGCGAAGGAAAGCTATGTAAAGTTTACAGGCACGGGTATTGCTGAAAATTTTAATAAATTCTCAGTCACCACCAAGACGCAGATCAGAAACAAAATCAACAAAGCGCATATTGCTTTTATTGATATTGATCCGGAATATTCCTGTGCTCTGTGTGTAGGGCGAGAGTTCAGCTATGTGAGAGTTAATGAGAATATTTTGTGATATCATTGCAGATCAAAGATTTATGTCAAGAAAAGTGTAAAAAATCAAATAAATAAGTCCGGAAAAATGTAAATTAGTATTGACGAAAAACGTTAAATGTGATTAAATGGTAAGCGGGAGGTGGTTATGTGGAACGGAAAATATATAAAGACTTATTTACTTGGAAAAAAAGTGCGGACAGAAAGCCATTGATTTTGCAGGGAGCACGACAAGTAGGCAAAACCTATATCGTAAACTTCTTTGCAGGTGAGGAGTACTCGAATAGTATATACTGTAATTTTGAAAAAGATAAAGGGCTTCACGACTTTTTCAAAGATTTAACTCCTGCCACCATTATAAAAAAGCTCTCGTTATATAAGAGAAAGGAGATCTTTCCCGAGAACACATTGATTATCTTCGACGAGATTCAAGCGTGTCCTGAAGCAATTACTTCTCTCAAATACTTCAATGAAGAAGCCAATAACTATCACATTATCGCGCTCGGCTCGTTGCTTGGTGTTTCGGTAAACAGAGGAAATTTTTCCTTCCCTGTTGGTAAAGTTCAGTTTATGACTCTTTATCCTCTTGATTTTGAGGAATATTTGATGGCAAGAGGAGAACATGGACTTATTGAACTTATTCGTGAGAGCTATGAAAAGGATACTCCGCTTGACAGTGCTTTCCACGAAAGAGCAATTGAATATTACAAGGAGTATTTGTTTGTAGGCGGTATGCCCGAAGCGGTTGAGGAATTTGGCAAGAATCACAACCCAGAACTTGTCCGTATCATTCAGCAAACTATTCTTGAGTCTTATCAAAATGACATGGGTAAGTACAATAAACAGAGTGAGATTCCCAAAACACGTATCGTATATAAGAATATCAGTACACAGCTTGCAAAGGAAAATAAGAAGTTCCAATATAAGAAAGTAAAGCAGGGCGGTAGAGCATCTGAATTTGAGAGTGCTATCGAATGGCTTTGTCTTGCAGGTATTGCAAGTCAGCATTATCGAATTGAGCAGATTATGCTGCCGCTGAACGCTTATCGCTCCTTGTCTGACTTTAAATTTTACATGAATGATGTGGGACTTTGTGGAGCAAGCCAAGAGATTCATTATGAGGACATCTTGGGTGAAAATATTTTGCTGGATAACTTCAAGGGCGGACTTACAGAGAACTACGTTTTCAATCAGTTGACTATTAACGGACTCAGCCTTTACTATTGGACGAGTGGAAGTCAAGCTGAGGTGGACTTCATTACACGTCTTGGTGATGATATTATTCCGATAGAGGCGAAAGCCAAGATCAACAACCGTTCAAGAAGTCTTGGTGTTTATGTGGCTCGGTATAAGCCGAAATATTCTATTCGAATTTCACAAAAGAATTTTGGATTTGAAAACGACATCAAATCAGTTCCGCTTTATGCAACTTTTTGTATTAATGGATAGCGATCAACACACACGACATAAGCAGCAACTGAGTAGGGCTGCTCATTTTTGTAAATATCAGACTGCGAAAGATCTGGAGTTAGAGGGATTTAAGGAAGACATTGTAGTAAATGAATATACGGGACAGACGGAGTATACGTTTAAACTCTATATCAACGGGCTTACATTAGTAAAAGAAAACGGGCCGTATTTCTTAACAGACAGCAATGAAAAAGTACAAGTACATGGCGAATATTAAAATATAGGAAGTGTGGGAAATTATGAAAAAAATGTATATAGCAATAACAGTTATTCTTATTCAGATAATGATACTGTCAGGATGTAAGCCGTATAGAGAAAATTGGATTTATGGAAAGACTTCTATAGAGATTGAAGAAAGATATGGAAAGTTTGATTTTACCTACGGAGAACCAGATGAACAAGGGCTGTATCGCTTGTGCCGATGCTCTTACATAGCTACTCCTGCTAAAAAGGGATATTTTGGAACAACCCCTGCAACATATTTTGTGATTGCTTTTGATGGAAGTGGCGTTGCAGTTCTTTGTGAATATGTACAGGAAGGAGCTTAAATAAACACACACGACATGAGCAGCAACTGAGTAGGACTGCTCATTTTTGTTAATATCAGACTGCGAAAATATTCAAAAACCTGAAGAGATATTATCTTGCGTGTCTTATCAGAGGGATTTTGTATATGATAATACAGCATTACTGCCAGCTTGTGTTCAAGATAGCTGAGACAAATAGTGTTTTCCGTAAAAAGATCATAAGTAAGAGGCTTTCCGAAAGACTTTAATGCATATGTGAAAATATGGCAGTAATATACATCACTGTCATGCTTATTAAGAATTCTTGTAAAGCCACCATTTTTTTCACAGAAATCCCATAAAAAATCAATAAGAAAGCTATCGCTAAGATAAATATTAGAATAAGAAATATTATGTCCTGTGTTCACTAGCTGCAAATCGAGACGCAAGGGAGCTGAGGGCATTGGTTTAATAAAATATGCACATTTCTTGTGTATTTCAGTATGCATCGATATCAATTTTAGTTACATTATCCAGCTCTTTACCAAGGAACATACTGCCAAGTGAAGCGAATTTCTCTACACTGTCACTGGTAAAATATGACACTCTGCCGTGATGTATGTTATCTCCGTCAGAGATGCGAAGCAGATTTTCTTTGATAAGCACTTCCTTAACCTCTGCGGCAACTGCGCCGGCAGAATTTACCAGATTAATGTCAGGACCCAATACCTTTGCAATGGCACTTTGCAGCAAGGGATAGTGAGTACAGCCTAAAATGAGAGTATCAGGATTAGAACATTTTAAATTACCAAGATATTCTGCAATAACATCTTCTGTGATTTTCTTATCCCACCAGCCTTCCTCTACGAGTGGTACGAAAAGAGGACAAGCCTTGCCAACATATGTAATAGCAGGATTTATTTTCTTTAGCGCCTTTTCATATACATGGCTGGAAATGGTGGCGCTGGTACCGATAACTGCGATAGAATTATTCTTAGTCACGCGGCTTGCAGCCCGCGATCCGGGACCTACAACCTCCACCACAGGCACATGATATTTTTCGGAAACAATATCAAGACTACAAGCACTGGCTGTGTTGCAGGCAATAACTATCATTTTTACATTTTGAGATAATAGGAAATTAATATCCTGCTGGGTATAGCGGATAACAGTATCTTTGGACTTTGTGCCGTAGGGTGTGCGGCCGCTGTCACCGAAGTATACAAGATCTTCACCGGGGAGGAGCTTGGCAATTTCTTTCAAAACGGTAAGTCCACCAAGGCCGGAGTCAAAGATGCCGATTGCTTTTTTACTGTCATTTTGATGTGCGTCGTGCATTTTGCTGTTTCCTTTCAAAAGCAAGGTCGATAAGACTATTTAATAATTCGGTGAATGGGATACCTTCATTTGCCCATAATTTACCATACATACTAATGTCAGTAAATCCGGGCAGAGTGTTTATTTCGTTAAGCATGAGAACGTTTTCTTCACCATTTTCGTCGCGGCTAAGGAAGAAGTCAATACGTGATAGGCCGCTACAGTCGCAAGCGGTAAAAGCAGCCTTTGCATATTCTTTTATTTTTTCAGCGATATGATCTGGGATATTAGCAGGGATAACACAAATGCTGGAGCCATTTACGTATTTATCTTCATAATCATAAAACTCAGCAGAGGGCTTGATCTCGCCGGGCTGTGCTGCCTTGGGATTAATATTACCCAGAATAGCACACTCAATCTCGCGGGCTACTACGTATTTCTCAATAAGAATCTTGCGGTCATATTGCTGTGCCAGCATGAGAGCCTCGTGCAGCTCCTCGGGAGTCTTTACTTTGATACAACCTACGGAAGAACCAGAGTTAGAGGGCTTGATAAAGCATGGATAACCGAGCTTTGCGGCAACTTCATCTTCGTATGCGTGTTCATCTTCCAAAATATGGTGTCTGTGAGCAACGATGTAATCACATTGAGGGATACCTGCGCGATCCAGAACGATCTTAGTGTATACCTTATCCATACATACAGCAGAAGATAAAACATTACAGCCGACATATGGAATATCAAGCAGCTCAAAGAGTCCTTGTACCGTACCGTCTTCTCCATTCTGTCCATGAAGCACAGGTAAGATACAGTCGCATTTCTCAAGCTCAGCGATGCCACGGGCAAGCTCCGGCTTGCAATTCTTGCGATCATTACAGTCAGCAAGGCCTGCATCCTGTCTTGCTATATCTTCCCATGAACCATCAGGCAGCTTATCTGCCGGTCCGTAATAGGGTAGCCAATCTCCCTGTTGAGTCACACCGATTTGCACAATCTCATATAGATCCTTATCAAGATTATTAATTATAGAATAAGCAGAGACACGAGATACCTCGTGCTCTGTAGAACGTCCTCCAAAAACAACTGCGATTTTCTTCTTCATAAAATCAACCTCACAATGAATTACAGAAAATGCATAGAATTAAAATGCACTTATCCAATATTGTACCTTTATTCCAACTCTATTTCAAGAAAAACATTCTCTGTATACTCGGTCTCACGGGCAGCGCTATCAATATCAGTTACAATAGAGCTATCACGTTCCATATTATTGAGCGTGTATCCTATATCACTTGAGATATCCATTCCGTCAACAGTTATAGTTACATAATTAATATCTTTAAACTCTGTCAATGTGTTAGTTATAGACATAGCAATAAGCTTTATTTTATTTGTGTCTGTCCCAAGTCCTGATTTGAAGTTGCCACTAAGATCAACATATGCAGTTCCTTTTGATATTTTTACACCATTCAGAGTAGTGCCTTCCGGTAGAGTGCTACACAATCTTGTGTTTGCAGGCCCGGCGATGAGCGCCTTGATCAAGGCCGATGCCAGCACTTCTGTACGCTTTTCCTTTTCACCGAATGAAATTAACTTCATTTCAGTAGACAACATATCACCTTTCTGTGTGATAAAGTATAAGCGTGCGCGGCAAGAACCTTTAAGCGCTGCAGCCTGAGATTCACTCATAACCTGACTGCTTACCGGGAAAATAGTTCCGTTGTCAGTAGATGCCGGCGCAGTATTCTTGTTCGCACAGCCGACACACATAATAATCAACGCTGCCAGCAGCGCCACCAAAACCACCTTGATACTTTTCGGGAATTTATTCATATATATCTCCTCAAAAATCTTTTTACAGAACTATATTTATATATTGGTGAAAATATGATATTTATTTGAAATAAATATCGGGAAATACTATGAAACGTTTTTAGGAAATAATTGACTATCAGCCATGGTTGGAGGTATGCTTTGAGTCCTTCGCGAAAAGGAAGTCGGGAAAGGTGGATAAAATGGAAAATGAAAGGTGTAATGCAATTGTAAGTATACAAAGTAAAGAGAACCCATATGCGTTTATCGGCGACGCGGCCAAGGACAAATATATGCGCTCTTTGTTTAAATTAATGGAGGGCGAGGAAATTCATCTCATTGGATTTTATTGTTGTGATGAATATGTGAAAATCATTTGTATGGACACAGACGAAAGTGCATTGCTTGAGGTGATACACATTAATAACAAACAGTATGGCGGGTATTGTAAACGAGTGTTGGGGACTACATTTAATCCGAATGTAGAGATAGAGTATGCGGAAAGTGAAGAACTCCTTATGGATATGTATTGTCGTGTAATGTGTGGACGGGCGGGCTCTGCGTTCTTTGCAGAGTATCAATGGAGTAGCGTTTTCTTGCTACAAACAGAGGAATATGGTGGATATTTATACCAAATGATGGATTTTGACAGACTTATGAGCTTGTTTGGATATATGTATGCGTTAGAAATTGTTATGAGAATAATTATAATAAAGGGAGAGGAATCACGAACGGTTAAGAGTAGGAAAATTGTTGAGAATCAAATATGGAAACTTGGTCAGTATCAGGATATAGAGGATTTTATAAAAAGAGCAAATACAGAGGAAAAGCGCAGTCTGGCACAGTCACTTTTCCTCGTACACGGTTTTTCTTATGCAGATATATCTGTTGTGTTACGATGTAGTAGGAGCACTGTGTATCGTTATTTACGACAATAAATATTACCAGAGAGAGCGAAGTTTCTGCTTGATAGTATTGTACATTTCAATTAATTTAAACTTTACAATTACATCTTGCTTCTTATCTTCCGTTGTATCGGATTGAGCAGCATCGCCAAGACAAAAAGGAGGGAATAACACACACCACCAATTATCGCCTTTGCCGTCTCCTATGATGACACGGACTGCGTCATAGGAGCCTTTGGGAAGGGTAAGAGATCCATATGTTTTTGTGGGGAAATCATAATCTCCAATCACCACTGTAACATCATAGTTATATCCTTCTGCGTTAATACACTCAAGAGCGGCATCTCTGAGTGTGTCTGTATTTTTTTGTAGTATAGCCAGAGAATCACTCTTAGTATCTACTGCCTCAAGTAGAATATTTGCCTCGGACAAGATGCAATCACGGACCTTAAGCTTTAGTGCTTGATCTTCCTGGGAATTGCTGTTTGCCAGCACATGTAGCCGCACTACTCCATTTTTAATATTATCAAAGGAGCATTCGGCATATATACAAAGAATAACAATAACAATTAATAGAAAAAAACAAAGAAACCGTTTCATAAAATAAGTACCTCCTGTTGTTTACGATATAAGTATTGACAGGGTAAGGATAATTTAAACAGTAAATTGGAAAAATATTCTGTGAAAAGTCAGGTGTACGAAAATAAATAGTTGTGGTATACTAAAGTGTATATCCAAAAAATTGATAAAGGGTAAATATGGGCAAAGAAAATGAAAAAAAAGCAATAAAGAAAAGTGTGAAGCGGAGAAAACGTAATCGTGCTGTTGTTACGGTGTTTTTAGTATTGTCTACGTTACTTTTATTTGTTTTTGTTTTTTCTTGCATATATATTCTTGCTCGCACAATGGCGCTGTACACACACATGCCGGAGGCAGGAACATCGGTAGTTCAGTCCTCTGATACAGGAAAGAAAGAAAATTCAAGTAGTTATAAATATGTATACGCACAGCTGTCGGAACGCTTTTCTCAATTTGAGGCAAACACACAGCCATGGACCCTGCTGGGGACGGATCAGGATACATCAGCAGAGAATGGCGGCAAGGGTGGTATATACTGTATCTCCACTACGAACGTAAGATACACAGTATATAACATAAACATAGATGATATATGTGGCGGATATACATTATCAGATTTTAATCATATGTGGATAAACTCCGAGGATAAGGATTTCTACGTTGTAGTTAACATTTCGGGAAAGAAAATTGATCTATCTGATTATTATATTCTTGTTCGTGACGAGACTGGACTGTATGCATCCCGGGCTATTATTAACTGCTATGAGGCAACAGAGATTATACTTGATAACAGTATAATTTCCTGTACCTTACTGGCACCCAATGCCCAGGTTCATTGCGACAATACTTATGTATTTGGACAATTGCTGGCACCGGAGATTAATGGAGAACTTGCGCTTAATAAAGATATTAAGTTTTCCGGAGAAGAAGTAATGACACAGTTTATGGATATTGTTACTTTCAAAAATGATGAGGTCAGAAAAGCGGCTATTGCATATCTTAAGAATCATGATCCATATAACAAATATACTAATCATGATGCAAACAGCGATCTGTGGATTGACGATCTGGAAACTGTTACAGAACTAAGAATAAATGCATATGGTGAAGAGCTGGAAGATTTACTTACAGATCTGCTTATGTTTCCGGAGCTCAAGCGTCTTGTTGTAACAAACGCTGTGATTGATACATTGGATCTGTCATATTTTACTAAATTGCAAGACATAGAGGTGTCGTATTCAACAATATCTGAATTGAATGTAACCGGGCTCAATGATGTACGCAAACTTGTTTTGGATTATAATGATAATATGACAAGTATAGATTTGACACAGATGCCTTTACTTGAGATATTAAGCTATAATGACACCCCTTTGGGATGGTTAGATTTCTCTTGTTGCCCTAATCTCACTTATCTTGACTGCTGCGCAGTAGAGATGTCCTCTGATATCTCTATAATTACAGGTGAGACTTTACAGAATCTGAATACATTACTGATTCGCTATAATAAAAATATAACAGCTATTGATTTAAGCAGCTTTCCTAAACTAAGATCTATAGACTGTACCGGTTGTGTTATCAGTAAGTTTGATTTTAAAGGTTGCGATAATTTAACATATTTCAGAGGAAGCTATAATAAAGCTTCTAAAATCGATTTCTCTCCATGTATATCGCTACGATATATAGAGGCATACTCCCAAAATCTTAAACAAGCAACTATCTGTAGCGATGTGTGGAGCTCTTATTTCTATGAGGGATGTAAGGTGATAATTAAAGATGAATGATACAACAGAGAAGAAGACAAAGAATAGAAAAATACTGAATGATAATGACTTTGAGGGTATTATAACTACTCCTGTGAATTCTGCTCAGGTAAAGAAGTCATCCAATAAGCCTAAGAAGAAGGTAAATAAAGGAGATAAATTGTACTATCTCATAGTGCAAACAGTACTACTTACAGTTATGTTCTTTTCACTTGGCATGATAGGTATGAAAGTGTATTCATATGTATCTGAGAGTGAATATTATGAGGGCGTTATTAATGATTACCAGATATCATTTGATAACCCGGCGGCAGAGATCGAGAAGACGGCCCCCGCATATCCTATGCCCACCCCGGAAAGACTCTCTTATCCCGTAGGTCCGTCTAAACAAACATTGCTGGATCTTGAAGCAAAGAATGAAGATTTCTGTATGTGGTTATATATTGAAGATACAAATATTAATTATTATGTACTGCAAAGTGACGATAATGACTATTATCTGTCTAGAAACATTGATGGAAAGAATTTTAAAGCAGGATCGCTTATTCTTGATTTCCGTAATGATGCAGATAAAATGTCAGGTCATACTATTATTTATGGTCACAATATGCACAACAAGTCAATGTTTGGACATTTGAAGCTGTATTTAGAGAAGGAGTTCTTCGATTCTCATCAGTATTTCTACACATACACACCGGAAGAAGTTACAGTATGGAAAGTTTTCTCAGTACGTACTACTACCACTGATGAATATTACATTAAGACGGCCTTCTCAACGAAGGAGTCGTATTACGATTTTCTGGTTGATTTTAGAGAAAAATCAATTTATGATACAGATGTTATTGTTACAGCGGAAGATGATGTGCTTACGTTAACAACATGTCACAAATATGAACATGCAAATGGACGTCTCGTAGTCCACGCAGTAAAGGTTGGCACAGGTATTCTTGCGTCATAAAGGAATATTATTTAGGGAGAGAAACATGAAAATAAGCAGGATTGAGAATCCAATTTTCAAAACTACTACAATATATAACAGTTTTATCAGTGATTATCTGCCGGATTTGGATCCTTTTGCGGTAAAGCTATATCTGTATCTTGTTTACGCTTGTGAAAATGCAGCGGATATTGATAAACAGGCTGTGGCAAATATTTTTAACTGTGATATTTCACTGGTTGATGCCGCCATGGTTACACTGAAGAGTCTCGGCCTCATTACATATACAGAAGACATAATTATCGTTTGTGATTTGGCACAGAAAGAGATAGAGCGCAATTATCGTCCCAAGGCAGTAAGCCGTCCCGATGACCAGTTTACACTGCCGGAGGAGGAAGCTGCGGCTCGCAATCAATTACAAAAGGCTATCAGTGACAAATTCTTTGCCGGTCGTATGCCTGTTGTTTGGTATAATGAAATCGATTCGTGGTTTGAGAAATATGCTTTTACCCCGGAGGTTGTATTTTCTCTGTTCCAGCATTGTCAGAATAATCATATTATGACAAAACCTTATGTATCTAAGGTTGCAGAATCATGGGGAGAGCGATATCACATACGCACATTGCAGCAGTTGGATACGTATCTTGCTACATATAATGAGTACAAGAAGCTGCGAGATACTGTGGCAAAGAAGCTTAAGATGCAACGTCCCATGAATGTATACGAAGAAGAAATAATTGAGAAATGGCACTATATATATCAGTATTCCTTTGAAATAATCGAGCTTGCCCTGAAGAAGTCTGTTACGGCAAGTAATCCGACTTTGGCTATGTTTGATTCTATCATAACCCAATGGCATAAAAATGGCTTGAAAACAGTTGATGAAATAAAAGAATATCAGGAAAATAAACGAAAAAAATATAGCATCGAAAAATCTAACTCTCAAAGTGGAGCTAATATATTGAATACACCTCAAAAGAAAAATTATGATCAACGTGCATACGATGATAATGATTTTGATGATTTTTATAAAGATAGTAAAAAGGCAGAAAAATGAATAACAAGATAAAGAATGATATAGAAAAAATATATAGCGATAGACGTATTGCCGCCGTTCGACTACAGGAGAGAAGAAAACAGCTTGTGTATACACAGATTCCTCGCATAAAGGAACTTGACAATCTGATAAGAGCTACATGCGTTTGTATATCTCATGCCAAAGCAGGTATTCGCCCTGGCGAGAGACTGCTTGCTGCCTTTCCTGCTGCAGTTCAGTATTACTTTGACATGAGCGAAGAAGAGTTGAACTCTGAGTTGAACCGACTCAAAGAGGAGAGACAGACTCTCTTGCTTGACGCAAATATTGATTTAGATTACATGGAGAATACATATGAATGTAACTTGTGTCAGGATACAGGATATATTAAAGAAGATGTGGTATTGCGTAGATGTGCTTGTTATAAGAAGCTACTTGTATCAATGCTTAAGAAACAGTCTGTAATGTTTAATGAAGAGCATACGTTTGATGCTTTCAGAAGTGATCTGTATTCTGATGTTGTGGATGTAGAAAAGTATGGTATAGACAGTTCTCCTCGTAAACACATGGAGACAGTGCTTGCTTGTGTAAAGGCCTTTACGGATAATTTTGATAATCCGTCCGTTGGTAACATGATTTTCTCAGGCCGTACCGGCACAGGTAAGACTTTCATGGCGAATTGCGTAATGTCACAGCTGCTGGAAAGTGGCAAAGAAGTTCTTTTCATGCCGGCAAATGCTCTCTTTAAGCCCTTTGCCGTATATGAAAATGAAGAACGTGAGACCATGAATGATTTGCGCGATATGATTTATGGCTGTGATCTTCTCATTATTGATGATCTTGGCAGTGAGAAAATGACCAGTAGCCGATATTCTGAATTTATTGATATATTAAACACACGTGCTGCCGGCGGCAAGAAAATACTCATTACCACCAACTTATCACCCAAAAATATTCGAGATACGTATGATGAACGTATTTCTTCCAGGCTACTCGGCATGTATGATATATATAGATTTGTAGGAGATGATATAAGATTAAAGACTCGGTGAAAATAAAATCTATAATTATTCTATTACCGGCATATTTAATGTTTGTAACATATAATTTAGTTGACATACTAACCGGCTCATATCATGAGCCGGTTTTTTACTGCCAGAATATGGTGCTGCTCACACTGCTACTGATTGCAGCAGTAACAGACCTTGAGAAAAGAGAAATCTCAAATAAACTTATTATTGTAGGCGTTTTCACAGGCATGCTGTTTATATTCTTAAAAGGAATTTTATATAGTAATGGCTATATTGTGCGAGGTTTGGCAGGTTGCATTGTTATAAGTATGATGTTGTTTATCTTTACCTCTATCTTCGCACAAAAGGGAAGCTTTGGAGGCGGAGATATCAAATTATTTGCCGTTATAGGTCTGTTTTGGGGCGTATGGCAAACATTGCTGTGCATACTGCTATCCTGCATATTTGGATTAATACTTATTGTAATAGTGTATTTAGTGAAAAGGCGGTGGATAAATATACCGCTAGCACCTGTAATAATGTTGGCATCAGGGGTGGTGGTACAATTTATTAGTATATAAAATGAATTTTTAAGTAAAACAAAATACACGAAAAATCCGATCGTAATATTTTTACATATTATAAGATCAACCGTAAAGTGTCAACCATTAGGGAAAATATCCCAAAATAGTTAAATCATTAGCCTCGAGTTTAGGGGCTTTTTACGCTATCATAGCTCCGTTTTACTGTTGACTATATATTTTATGCAGTATATAATGTGAGGAAAATCAACGATTAGGAGAGGAAGGACTTATGAAACGAGTTGTTGCTTGGCTGTTGTGTGCGATGTTACTTGTGCCTTTGTTTACATCTTGTGAGAAGGAGAATATAACACCATCAAAACCAACAGAGGCTCCTGATAATAATCAAGATACCAAGACATATATGGATCACTTAGAAGAAAAGTATGCAAACTATACAGAGATGGAATATGGACTTGATATAACAAAAAAAGAGAATATTATTTCTATTTGCTATTCAACGTGGTTTACTAAAATTTTAAATGGTAAAACTAAGAATCCTCCGAATATTACAGAAATCTTAGCAGGCAATCAAGATTGGGCAGGATCCCCGGCTTTTCACTATTGGGCAGAGCCAGCATTAGGATATTATAAGAGTGATAATAAGGAAATTATTAGAACTCATATGACACAGCTTTATGAAGCAGGCGTCGATTTCATAATTATTGATAATACCAATGCTGTTATGAGCTGGAAAAATAAAGGATCTTCTAATTGGTCGCTATATATAACTAAACCTTGTACTGCGATCTTGGATACAATAGTAGAGATGAGAGAAGAAGGCTTGATGACTCCGTATGTTGTCTTCTGGAGTAAGGTTGATGAAGAACAAGGCTGGCAAATAGTGGAAGAGACTTATAACCAGTTTTATACACAGGATAAGTGGAAAGATTGTTTTGTTTATTGGGAGGGCAAACCTCTTGCTTTGGCTACAAATATGCTCGACAATCCACCAGAGTTTTTTACGATAAGAGAGATGTTCGGATTAAGACAAGAACTTAGTGTATCTGAATGGAGTTTCTTAGATATAGAAAATAAACCATCATATGATGCAGATGGCTTTGTAGAACAGATATGTGTATGTGTGGCTTCGCAGGAAACATATATGTCTGCTCCTACTGCTCATGGCAGAAATCACGGTATTTTCTTTTATGAACAATGGCTCAAGGCTTTTGAGTATAGGCCTAAAGTTATAACACTTACTTGGTGGAATGAGTGGGCTGCACAAAGGATATATATTAAATCCGGTCCATATGAGGGGCAATATCATTTCACTGACGCATATAATGCTGAATATAGCCGTGATATTGAACCGATGAAAGGTGGACATGGAGATCAATATTATAAATGGATGGCAGAATATATAAAAGCATATCGAGAAGGTCGTACTTGTCCAAGACTTGTTGAGGCAGGTTATTAATTTCAAAAATTACATACTTTTTGGCTAAAAACACGAAAAACGAGTCAATAGCGTAAAGTTGACTCCGGAAAATCTTGCTAATATACTTATCCGGGTAAGGAGAAGAGGCTCATGCTGAACGTAATCGCCGGCACTGCCGGAGGGTTAAAATTAAAGACGACAGATAGCGATAAGACAAAGCCTACTTTGGGTAGAGTTAAGGAGGCTATGTTTAGCATGATAGCAGATTATCTCCCGGGAGCTACGGTATTGGATCTGTTTGCAGGCAGTGGCTCATTGGGTATAGAAGCGCTAAGTCGCGGAGCAGAGAAGTGCTTTTTTAACGACAGCAACAAAAGCTGTTGTAAGATAACAGAACAGAATCTGGCTTTTACAAAACTAATAAGCAAGGCCACCGTTTCACAGTATGAATTTGGTATGGCGCTAGATGTATATCGGAAACAAAAGGTAGTATTTGATGTGGTTTTTCTTGACCCGCCGTATGGTATGGATTATTATAGTGAGGTCATTACAGGTCTTCAAAAGCGAGGACTGCTGAGGCCCAATGCTATTATTATAGCGGAGCATACAGCAGAGCGACCGTTACCTGAGATGCGAGGCCTTGACATCATAAAGAATAAAAAATATGGTACAGTAGCGATTACTGTGTATTTGAATCGTCAATAGAAAGAGGAGACCAATATGGCAACTGAAAGGAAAATGGAGAGAATTGCAATATATCCGGGAAGTTTTGATCCGCTGACAAACGGACATCTGGATATTATATCCAGAGCTTCGAGATTGTTTGATAAATTGATTGTAGGTGTCCTGCAAAACGATGCCAAGAAATGCCTTTTTACCAAGGAAGAGCGTGCCAGACTTATATCGAAATGTATTGGAAATATGCCAAATGTAAGCGTGCAGACTTTTAATGGATTATTGGTAGATTTTGTTAAACAGAATCAAGGAATTGTTATTGTGAAGGGACTTCGTGCTGTTTCCGACTATGAGTATGAGCTCCAGATGGCAGCGCTGAATAAACATATTGACCATGAGATCGATACAATATTCCTGATGGCAGATGTACAGAACTCGTTCCTGAGCTCAAGTGTGGTAAAGGAACTCTTGCGTCATGGTGGCAATATCAGAGGTCTGGTACCGGAAGAGATTATAGATGATATAGAATCTCTGAAATCTAAATTGTAATTTTACGGAAATTGATATATAATAAAACATAGGCACTAATGAGGAGGATATGAAGTTATGGAAATACACAGCGTTGAGATGTTAGAAGTGTTAAAAAATTTAATTTTGAATGGTAAGAAGTCTTTAGTTAGTTCGCGCGTATCTATTGAACGTAACGAAGTATTAGAACTTATTGATGAACTTCAGAGCATTTTACCTGATGAGATTAAGGAAGCAAATACATATTATAAAGAAAGCATTGCCATCAAAGAAGATGCAATTGCCGATGCAAATAGTATTATAGGTAAAGCAAACGTTCAGGCTGAGACAACAATCCGTGAGGCTGAGGATACAGCTAATCGCATTATTGCAGATGCAAATGCTGAGGCCGAGGCTATTGTTCGTGAGGCTCATATGCAGCAGGAGCAGATGGTTCAGGAGAACCGCATCACACAGCTGGCTAATGAACAGGCTCGTGAGATTTTAGAGCATGCAAGCCTCAGGGAAAAAGAGATTCAGATAGCTACTAAGCAGTATCTGGAGGATAGACTTAATACAGTTTCTTCATTACTGGCAAAGACATATAATGAGATTGAGAAGAATAAGAAGTCTCTGTAATTAATTTGTTAGACGACTAATGTATGAGAAAAGAGTATGTCATGTTTAAAAATGACATACTCTTTTTTGCTAGTGCGCTCGGCATGCGTTATTACTTGGTGGTGAAAGTCCACTACAGACTTGGCAGTAGGAACTGTTAGCTAAGGGCAAGGGCGTCCGTTGTGAGGCGGAGTCTGAAGGAAGCCTAAAGCAAAACC
>SVJB01000029.1 GCA_015069185.1 Oscillospiraceae bacterium | reverse complement strand
CATTTTAATCCTCCTGTCTTTAATATAAAAAAGCATTTTCCATTTTTAACTCAAGTGTAACCTTTATTAAAAATATTGTCCACAGAATTCTTAGTGGGTGTCTACTTTTAGTATATCACTTCATTTTGCTAAAAAAACGGCACTAATTTTTTATGTATATTAAAAAATTTTTGGGAAATATATGGAACTTTGGTGGGAAATATTTTTTTTGTAATATAATAGAAGCGTGTAAAATCAACAAAAACGAAAGGTGGAATGCTATTGTATTTAAGTATTTCTAATAAAATGGAAGAAAATCCAGATGTATATGCAGACTTAATCGTTAAATACGTATCTGCATTAATTGAATTATCTGAATATATGGAAGAGTTCCGTATATCAAAAGAAGAAATGAACAATAAAATCCTATTACTTGACACTACTATATGTCGCAACCTACCCAACGGACCTCGGTCATATACATACAAGTATGCATATTTCAAAGGCACAAACAATAGTTACATACGTATGACAAACAAAGAGTATACCGGCCGAAAAAATACATGGGAAAAAGCGCTGTCAACATTCTTACACTGTAGGGAATTAGAAGTAATAATTGAAACCATAGAAAAAAATATGGAAAAGCACATTCATACACCTGCAGGACAACCATCTATTGTGCAGATAAAACAATTAATAACTGAACAAATACAATATATGAAAAATCTTTACAACAAACATAAAACCACAAGCAAAGTGGAAGCATCGCCATATATTCACAATTGTTTGCATGAAGACGGAACTAAACTAATCTCTCGCGCAGAGTTACTTATCTATGAATGTATCAAGAAGTGCGGATTACAAGCAATTTATGAATATCTTCTTGTTAATGAAAAAACAAAAACATCAATGCGTCCTGACTTTTACGGATACAGATATGCCAAACCATTTATTATAGAATTCTTTGGAATGATGGGAAATGCAGATTATAAGGAAAAAGCAATAAAGAAATTACATACCTACAAAACCTGCGGCTTTGAGCTTGGTGAAAATCTCATTGCCTTTTGCGCAGAAAAAAATGCAGATATAAATATGAAAACCATACACACTGTACTTAAAAACTTCTGTGTGTATGGTTCATTACCGAAAAAAATAATATATATCGATCAAGCTGGGTAAATACTCACGTCAGCTGATGTACTTATCTCTGCACTCTACCGCTTGCATTACCCTTCATCAGAGTCTTAACCTCTGCGGCGCTAACCATATTGTAGTCACCTTCAATAGAATGTTTGAGAACACTTGCTGCAACTGCGTACTCAACGCAGTCCTGAGCATCGAAACCGCTGATCAAAGAGTAAATCAATCCAGCACCAAAAGAGTCACCGCCACCAACACGGTCAACAATGTGCATTAAATATCTCTTTGAAAAATGAGCCTTACCGTCGCAATAAAGAAGACCTGAAAAATAGTTGTCATTAGCAGAAAGACTCTCGCGCAAAGTAATGGCAACACCCTTAAAGCCAAAGCGCTTTGTCAACTTATCTGCGACACTGATATATCCGTCCATATTGAGCTTACCTGCATCGATGTCAGTATTGTCAGCTTCTATACCAAATACATCCTTGGCATCCTCTTCATTGGCGATAAGATAATCCACATATTGGCAGAGCTCGTCCATAACCTTGCCTGCTTTCTCGCAAGACCAAAGCTTCTTTCTGTAGTTAAGGTCACAGGAAATAGTAATATTCTTTGATTTGGCAGCTTTACAAGCCTCTAAGCAGATAGCCGCAACATCATCAGACAAAGCAGGAGTAATACCTGTGAAATGGAACCACTCTGTACCTTCAAAGATAGCATCCCAGTCAAAATCAGCAGTAGTTGCTGTTGCAATGGAAGAATGTGCTCTGTCATAAATTACTTTAGAAGGACGTTGGCTGGCACCCTTTTCACAGTAATAGATACCAACACGCTCGCCGCCGCGAACAATTTTACTTGTATCCACGCCGAATTTACGAAGTGAATTAACAGCAGCCTGGCCAATCTCATGACTAGGAAGCTTACTTACAAATGCAACATCCATACCGTAATTTGCAAGGCTCACTGCAACATTTGCCTCTGCGCCACCAAAAGTAGCCTCATATTTATCACTTTGTACAAATCTTAAATAATATTCAGGAGCGAGTCTAAGCATCAGCTCGCCAAAAGTAACAACTTTACTCATTTGTTTAAAGCCTCCTCTACGAAGAATGTACCGCCAACTGCTGCAACTTTGTCGCAAGCAAGGAACTCATCAAGATTATCACGGTTAACGCCGCCTGTAGGGATGAACTTAACCTGCGGGAACGGAGCAGCGAGCGCTTTAAGACCCTTAAGTCCACCGTAAATATTTGCCGGGAAGAACTTAAGAGTTGTCAGTCCCAGGCTAAGAGCTTTCATAATCTCAGTAGGTGTCACGCAACCAGGATAATATGGAATATTTCGCTGTGCACAGATTGCAGCAACCTCTTCGCTGAGTCCCGGTGAAACGATAAATGTAGCACCAGCTTCTAATGCCTTCAGGCACTGCTCACCATTTATAACAGTACCTGCGCCAATGTTCATTTCTGGAAACTTCTTGCTTGCCAGTGCGATTGCTTCAGCTGCGCAGCTGGTACGGAAAGTAATCTCAGCACAGTTAATACCGTTATTCTTAAGAGCATTCATAATTTTTTCTGTTTCATTAATATCTTTGATAACAACTACAGGAATTAATTTATCCATCATATACCCCTCATTTCGTTATATTCATTCCACACCTTCTCGAACCATAAATTACGGTCGGGAAGCGGTCTGACAGGAACAATGTCAAATACAGGCTTTGCAGAAGCAGCCTCTTTCTTAAGTGTAATTATAGTAGCGCGACCCTCCGGTTTCTCACTAACAGGTTCTCTATCCATAAATGAACCGGTCTGAAATACGAAGCCTGATCCGCGTGAACCGTAAAGCTCAGCTGTTTTGAGAATTGACTGTGAAACGGCAAGCTGCATCATGCAGATATCGTGATTCTTAAACAAATCAGGAATCTCACGGCTGTCCTGCCATTTATTTTCACCAACGAAATTCTCAACATTTGTAGCAATCTCGCCAGATGCATCAGCCATTGTCTCAAGATTACGTAAGAAAGCAAAGTTCTTACTCATGGCTTTCTGATACTTTTCACGCATTTCTGCGATTGTAGAATCTTCTCCGCGAGTTGCGATAACAAATTCTGAAATTTCTTTCATAGCGTTATCTGCAATAGCATCAAAATTATCAGATACTTTGTTCTTGCTCTGATATGCAATGTGAGTTGCTGCGCGAAGTCCACCAACCTGACAGGAGTTAAGAGCAGATCCACCGGGACGGAAGATACCAAGGCTACCTGCTGCCTCACCGATTGTGTAAAGACCTTCTACATTTGTCTGCCAATTGCTGTCAATACGTACGCCGCCGTTATTGTGCTGAGCACATACCGCAATGCGAAGAGGTTCTTTTGTAATATCAATGCCGTGATCCTTATAGAGGCTGATGGCTCCCGGATTCATTTTACGGAGTCTCTCAATAGGAAGAGCGATCAAAGCATCTGAATTTGCCAGATATTGTCTGGAAACCTCATCAATATTATCAAAACCGTTCTCTAAGCCTGTAGGTTCGCGTGTAAAGTCCATGTATACCTTGCGGCCTTTAATAACAGTCTCCAAGTAAACGATAAGGTCAACATATGATGAACCATGAATCTTGCGTACGTCAAAGGGCCATTCGTAACCTTTTAGGAATACATTCTTAATAGCCTCTTCCGGAGTAGCGTAATAATCAAGTAAGAACTCTCTCTCAACACCTTCATCATCGATAGAGATATATCTTGGAAGAACCTGCTGGTAAGTACCGGAAACGTTCCAACGGAAATCGATAGAAGCAAGACCGTACTGCCATTCAGCAAGGTTAGTAAGGCTAGCGCCTGCTTCATATGCAAGACCTGTAGATCCTGTGTGGCTCTCCGGATAAACACTATCGTAATAAATTGCAGCAGGTCCACCTGTTGCCAGAACAATGTGCGGAGCCTTGATTGTTATGAACTTAGAATCCACAGTAGATACAGCAATAAGGCCTGTAGCTTTACCATTATCTGTAAGAATCTTTACTACCTGATAATTATCAAGTATGCGAATATTCTTGGCCATAACAGCATCTTCAAGTACCTCTGTCATTTTTTTGGATGTGTAAGGTCCGATAGATGTAGCGCGGCAGAAAGGATCGTGGTCTGTCTTGTATCCTACATACTCTCCATATTCGTTAGTAGGGAAATCCACGCCAAGATTTGCCAATTTCATAAAGCTTCGGATAGAGTTTGCAGCCTCACTGATAGCGATATCGCCATCCATAGCTCCGCCGTCAAACAATGTCTTTGCCATCTCATATACACTATCGCCATTATCTCCGGCAAGTGACATTTTATAATATGTTTGTTTGTCACTACCTGTATTACGTGAAGTACCTTTAAGTCTGCCTTCTGTAATAATCGCTATGTTTTTATACCCAAAAGTATAGAGCCAGTCTGCGCAGTTATAACCTGCGCAGCCTGTACCGATAACCACAGCATCAAATTCATACATTATTTTTTCCATACTCTCCATAATCTCCTCTTACAGTCTTCTGATATGGAAACCGCCATCAGCGTTAAGTACTGTACCTGTACCAAAATCAAGCAAACCACTTGCTGCAGCTACTACACACTTTGCAACATCTTCAGGAGTACCCCAACGCTTAATAGGAGTAATACCCTCATTGATGAGCTTATCATATTTCTGTGTAACAACTTCTGTCATAGGAGTTTTGATAATACCGGGTCTTACTTCGAATACAGGGATATTGTATTCTGCAAGCTTATCAGCAAAGAGAAGAGTTGTCATTGATACGCCTGCTTTGGATATGCAGTACTCGCCTCTTGATGTGCTTGATGTATAGCTGGAGTTAGATGCTATATTAACAATTCTTGGATTGTAATCTTCAAGGCCTTCCTGCTGATATTTAATCATTTCATTTGCAAATTTCTGACACATGAAGAATGTACCCTTTGTATTGATACCAACTACTCTATCGAAACTCTCTTCTGTAGTTTCCAATACATCAAGACGAACTTTACATGCAACACCTGCGTTATTAACAAGCAGGTCAAGGCGGCCATACTTCTCACGAATGAAAGCAGCTGCATTCTCTCTGTCTTCTGCACTGGCGATATTGCACTTGCAGTAATTTTCTTTTCCTTCCATCTCAGGAGCAACATCTGAATATATTACTGTATAACCATTCTGTTCCAATACTTCTGCGATTCCTTTACCGATTCCCTGGTATGAACCTGTTACTAATGCTACTTTTTTTGACATAAAACCTTCTCCTTATATAATTCTCTATAATATTCGTTGAAAACAGCACATCCTGATACACATCCTGCACGCATAAGCTCTGTGCATTTTGAGCATGTCACACAAGTTTTCTTATGTAAAAATGTACCGTTCAAATAATCCTTGTAGAACTCAGGATAAGCGAGTGTTACTCTGCCAAATCCTGCCAAATCATATATACCCTCGCTAAGTTGTCTCTCCGCAACCTCCATCATCTCTCCTCTATAATAAGACAATGCAGAACCAACAAAGAACACATCCGGGAATATTTCCTTAAGCTTCTTCTCAGCCTCGTAGAAACGATCAAGACCTGTTTCCGGGGTCTCCGGTGGCTCATATCCACCCTTGCGGAAGGGCCTATTAATGTGGGGATTATAATATGGATTACCAATTGTAATATTAATAAGATTGATACCCTCTTGGTGAATAATTCTAATCAGTTCAATACTCTCAGTAAGATCAATATTATTATCTTCATCAGTACCAAAACCATAGGGCTTTGCTACCATATCACTGATACCAAGACGTGAAGCTACAATAAAAGGACGTCTATTCTCGATAGCATCCACGGCTTTACGTACCTCATGAATACAGTTTCTGTAAAGTCTTGTTCTATTCTCAAAGCTACCACCATATCTACCTTCACGACCAAATGCCGACAGGAATTCCTGGAACAAATACCCATGACAACTCTTTACGTCAACACCATCAAAACCAGCCTCATATGCAAGCAACGCACCCTCAACATACATAGCAGGAACAGTATCCAAATATTCATCAGTAACAATATTTGCATCTGTAACTGGTTTCCTCTGATCGTAAAGCGGATGACGATATGCAATCATAGGCACCACACTCTGTCTGCCGGAATGTGTGAGCTGTACGATAAGCACAGGCTCAAATCCATTCTCTTTAAGGCCAATCTCCTTTATCGTGCGTACAAACTCCTTGTATTCTCCCAGATTCTCCTTTGTTATACGCATCTGTCTTCCTGAAGTCCTACCCTCTTTGCAAACAGCGCTGGCTTCTAGCCAAATAATACCGGCGCCGGACTTAGCCTCAGCTACATATTTCTTAATTGTAAGTTCTCCCGGACTACCGTCCTCATTGCAATCGCAGCCTTCCATTGGTTGGAAAACCACCCTGTTATTAATTGCAACTCCATCAATCACTAATGATTTCTCTAACATACTCATACACTACACTCTACCTTATTTTTTTATTTCCACATTCAGGGTTAGCTTATTTACATCTCCTGTTGATGTATATAAGCAATAACAACCATTTCTGTTTTGGTAAATCTTACCTGTATTCTCAAGGACTCCGTTTGTGGTATAAATACATTTCCATCCATCATATTCAACAACAATCTTTTGTCCTTCAACAACAACATTTGTTTTATTCTTGCCGTCAAAATCAAACACCGGTATATCAATTACGCATGCAGCGCTTTCATTTCCTTCTGCACAATCAACTGTAATTGTCACACCATTTTCGTCCACACGGCATTTTTCTGTGAAAAGGGGCGTTTCCTGATACTCTTCCTTTTCACCGGTATATGAACAGATATTATATGCAACCTCAAGGCTACCATCTTCTGCCACATTTTTATTTACAACGTGATATTTTGTTTTCTCCAGTTCACATGCACTACAACCAAGAGCGAGCCAAGAGGGGTTCTCTTTCTCAAGAGTATAATGAGGAGCTTTTGCAAAAGGAACTGCCAGACAAATAGGTGTCGGCGCGCCTTTTTTCTGGATTCTGCCAATACCGTTTGTATCGTAGCCTCTACCCGCGTTGCAATCATACTCCACATAGTATTCACCATTGTTCATGAACAATTTATGGTAATACTCTGAAGTCTCAAATATAAAGCCACCTTCCTGAGCAGGACATACTGTAGGCTCTACACTATCGTCTGCATATGCAAAGCCGAGATACATAAAGGAAGCTGCAGTTGCCATATATTTATTGAAATACGCATATGGCTCGCAGCCATATTTTGTCTCATAATGATATTTATTCTTTACATGGTACATATCAGGATCATTCAAATACGCATATGCCTTCTCAGCTGCTAATTTTGCTGCTGCTCTGAACATACCGGCTGTCTTGATATCACCTTTCTTAGAATAATGTTGTGCTACATATTCGAAAGTAGATGCCAGTGCAGTCTCGTTGAAAATAAACTGATTACTTCTGCCACCAAAGGGTAATTCGCCATTGATGGACTGATATTTCAGAGCTGTCCAACCGCCTTGAATCAAATATTCATCTAATTCCTCTGCAAAGCCACCGTTATAGCCAAAATACATTAATGCACTTAATTGAAGCCTTGTCACTACATCATACAAAATATGGTCGCCGGGCTCGCGGTACATACCATTTTCGTCAAACCAATTAATCTGTGACTCGACCTGTAGGTCAATAAATCTTTGCTCGTTACCAATGCCTGCAAATTTACGAAGCTGCTCTGATGCTGCGCCAAAAGCTGCCCAGTTGCCCACTCTCTTTACAGGGCGAGTGACAACTACTTTGTAGCAGTCTGCAGGCACTATTGTAGCCAGGTCCGCTCTCCATTGCTGAGTTATTTCCTGTGAAAAAGTGCCGTTTTTCTCAATTTCCAGAATACATAAAACGATTTCTTTCACAGAAAACTCATTTCCATGGTGTGGATTAACATATTTGTTTACAGGAAGACTCTTGCAACAAAGTGTCATCATCTCAAGGAAAATTTCTTTATACTCTTGTTTTCTTCCGTTAGCAATCAGAATACCCAGATTGGCCGTCAAACGCGGAAAGCCATGCTCCTCTACACCTTTTTGACGGACACTCTCAACATATTCATTTATTAATTCATCAGAGTAAACATTTATTGCCAACTCCATTATGTCAAGATAAAGATTCTTCATATCAGATTAGCCTCCAATATTAAGCCATTGTCTCAAGCATTTTGAGAGATACTTCATATGCACAAGGCTGTCCCGCAACAAGCTTTTCATATTCAGCTACCATGTATTCTGACATTCTGTGCACTTCGTCTCCACTGGAGCCTGCAATGTGAGGAGTCAGCACGCAATTGTCCAGAGCATAGAACTCTGAACCCTCTACAGGGGGCTCAGGATTAGTAACATCAAGTATTGCTGTAACATCAGGACGCTCTGTGAGAATACGAATAAGGTCTGCCTCTACAACCTGCGCGCCACGACCTGTATTGATAAATGTAGCATTTGGCTTCATTCTCTTAAAGTGTTCGTAGTTAATCATGCGTTTAGTACGCATATTGTCTGCCAAGTGGTTCGATATTACTGTTGATTGTTCAAATAGCTCCTCTAAACTGCATTTAGTAACACCAAGATCTGCGGCAACCTCATCTGGCAGGAAAGGATCAAATACTACAACCTTAAGATTGTATGCCTTGAGCATCTTAATAACCATTTTACCAATCATGCCTGCACCGATAATGCCAATTGTTGTGCCAAAGTTACCACAATACGCTCTCTCTGCTCTGATTTTCTTAGCCGAGAGATCTCCCGAACTCATAATACGCGATAATGTATAAAAACCTTTATTTGCCAGAATTATCTGAGCCACTGTGTATTCAGCAACAGGCACGCCATTAGCTGCCCAGGCACTGAAGACCTTAACACCACTATTTATAAATGGTCTTGCAAAACCCTGTACAGAACCTGCTCCATAGAAAACAGCCTTCAAAGAAGGTAAGTTAGCCTTGATCTCTTCTTCTGTAAACTTGGGCATTCCCCATGTAGAGAAAACATACTCTGTATCTTTAAAAAGTTCCGGATTAGCAAGTACATCATCCTTGGTATAAATAGTATCGCTGATATCGGCTATTTCCTTTAATTTGGCAATTGTTTCCTTAGCATAAACATATCCAATCTGCGGTGCTGCATGTGATAAAAAAATTGATTTCATATTTAAGTTAATATCCTTTCTCTACAAGTCTAGGGCACTCTTCTCCTGCTCTATATGCCCTGATGTATTCTATCATCCATTTATAATATTGATCCGAGTGACCGCCCTTCATAGGTTCGATATCCCGGCTGTATTCACTGTTATATGCATCTGTGAAATGATACTGTCCCCCATACGGGCCTGACTCTATGTATAATCTCTGTGCCGCCCATTCATTCCACCATGTAATGGTTATAACCTTTGGTCGATATTCAAAAGCTCTGAGCCATTGTTCATAGAAGAAAATACCGTGATTTCTTCCGTGAGCAGTAGGTGCCGACATATATGTTTCCTGGCTGGCAGCACAAACGCACATCTGTTCAACATACCCGTCTGCATCATACGCAGGTATGTTTTCAATATTTAAGAAGCTCCACTCCGATACTCCCGGATCTTGTTTCAGTCCAAACATTTTTCTTACCGTAAAGTTATCCGGTGGATTATCTATCATTTGTGTGGTTATAACAAAAGGTTTACCTTCCCAATAAACGAAGCAATCTTGCCACTTTTCTTTAGAGTAAAACTCCTCATATATGGCATCAACCACACCCCAGCCTTCGCTTTCATTTACTTTATTCCAAAAAGCAACATATGGAGTACTCAAGCCTTCACTGCGCATTTCAACAATTGTGTCTAAAATTGCTTTAGCTGGCCTACTTATAAACATATTCCAATCGCTGCCGTTTTTCCAGTTTAAAGAAGCGTTCGTATTATCCAGAACAATAAAATCTATGCCCGCCTCTTGTAACTGAGTCATGTGGGTACGTATTACAGCTTTATCATCACTACGGTAGTACCCAAGCGCCGGCTCTGCCCAATAATGGAAGGACGGCGATCCTCCCCATTGCTGATTGCCGGCTAATATTTCAGTGATGTTTGGCGGATTAGAATTATAGCTTAAAATCTTTGTAAACCACATAGAGTAACATATTGATACCAAGTCTGTCTTCTTTGTAATATCCAATCCGTATTCCATCTCTGTATACCCTTCATATTTTTCTTTTAAATGCTCTTCGTATGTTTTTCCCTTGTCTTGGCTACCTTCACACCCGGTGAAAAGCCCTATAAGTAATACAAAACATAATAAATAACAGATTATTTTTTTCATTTTTCCCTGAAATAAAATGAACTCACTGCATATAGCAGATAACTATATGCAGTGAAATACATTATTGAATTAAAATTAATTAGATTTCGTTCTTCTTTTTCTTAACTACGATAGTAGATACTGCTGCAAAAGCAAGAGCAATAAGACCAAAGTCTCCTGTGTTGGGTTCTTGTACCTTAGCCTCAACAGTTAAGTTGATTGTATAGTATTCAATCTCAACACCATCATTTGTATATGCATAAAATTTGATCTCGTGGCTTCCTGCATTCAAAGCAGATGTGTTGATTTCAGCATGACTTGCATCTGTACCAATACCTACCTTAGAAGCGGCAGCAACAGTACCTGTATAGTTCAAATGAGTTAAAACATCAGGACGTTCTCTTGTAGATGTGAAAGATTCTTTGGCACTACCGTCAACAGAGTACTTAACATCTGATAATCCGGCACTTGTCAGCGCCCAACCAAGAATAGTAACTTTATCGCCTTCGTTGATTGTGAGCTTAGCAACTGATCTGTCTGTATCGTTAACAAGGACAGGAGCAGCTCCCTGGATATAATCCATGCTGAAGTTTGCTGTAGGAGCTGGAGTTGGCTCAGAAGGTGTTTCAGTTGCAACTTCTCCACCAGCAGCAATGTATGCAGCTAAATCTCCACCAAAAGAATTCTGAAGAACATCAATCTCTGCTGTGCTCTTGAAGAATGCAATATATTCATACAAGAAAGTAATGTGAGCAGATTCATCAATTTTCTTCATTAAAAAGAGCTTAAAATTCTCCAAATTACCCAACTGTTGTCCTGAAAGATCAAGAGTAACAAGCTGCCAGTCTGTAGTTGCTGCATATGAAACATCTAAATAATCCTCATCATTGATCTTCATACCGTTAACATTGAAACCGATGAAGTTTTCATCTGTCTCACCAGGGGCTCTATCCATTTTTACTTTTAAAACAGCATAAGGATATGCATCTACATCTGTACCATACAAACCATCGCCTTCTACAAAAGTAAAAGTACAATATGGAGATGGTTTCTTGGATTTTAATTGAACACCCTCTTCCTTTGTCTTTGAACTATTAGTAGACAAAGTATTGCCAATTTTGTAGTTAATACCAGTAGAACTGTCCTTAACTGCATTTTTGAAGAAAAAGTGTCCACCAGGTAACTTACTATCCGCAGCAGCTACGCTGATGCTGAAAACGCCGATCGCCATAATACAAGCAATCACTAAAGCCATAACTTTTTTCATAAATTTTCCTCCTTAGTTTTTATATATACTGTATCACTGTACAGTTATACCCTCTATCAACATATATAATACCATTAATCTGCGTAATATACTATATCTGTATCATATTTTACGTATGCAGGATAATTTCCTTTCATATACAAAACATCCATATCATCATGTGCATTATACGGAATCAGCGGTCTAAGAATTTCTTCATCATCATTTGCCGCTTCTTCTATTAATGTAGAAGTCCATGTAGCACCATAATCCGTTGTTTTCCATTTTTCAATTCGACAACGAGCACCTACTCGTCTTGTTACATATACTGTTTGCATATCTTTTTTATCAAAAGACATACCTGCAAAGTACATATTAGCGCCTACGAGCCATGTACCTGATTCACAAATAAGATTGTTTACCCATTTGCCCTCGACATCATCATAATAAGCATAATAGTAATCACTATTATCTTCTTCGCCTTGATGCACACCATATAGCACGGCAACTTTCTCACCCATAAATGATACATCATATAACCTTGTATGATCACCCTCTTGTGCCTCATATACAATATCAAAATCTCTTGGATTGGGCACGGAGATACTTAATTCATCATTCATATCTCCAACCTTCTTACCTCCGGTGGTGTATATGCCGCCATCAGCTGTGAAATATCCGTATCTGATATTCTGGTCAGGACCATTTTTAGGATGTCCTGTCATAAAGATGTTAAACTTACCTTCCTCTTTATCTTCCTGTGTCCACAGATAATACTGCTTACCTTTACCTTCAGTAAGCCATACAGTCTCAACTGACCATTTATCTGTTTCACAATTATATACTCTTGTTGCCCAACTCTTCATGCGGGATCTATATAAGATTCTGTACTCTGTATCACTTATTCTATGGAGCTGGGCGTAAGTAATAGCATAAGAACAAGAAACTTCTTTTTCTTTGCCAAAGCTTGTTATATCCTCAGGCTTCTTAGAGATTCTCCATCTTATAATTTTATCTTTACTGTGGCGTACATATACAGCAAGTAATCTACCGTCAGGGAGTACCATAACTCCTGCTGAATCATGGTCATCGACTTCATACTGTGCTAACTTAAAATATGCAAATTTTCCGGTATCATGATTATATGAAGCGAGACATCTGTTACCCTTTTCATCAACATAGGACAAATAAGTCTGGTCTTTATTACCAACATAGCGGAAAGCCTGCATATTTGTCCACCATGTATATGCGCCATTCTCAGCAAATACGCCTATCTCACCGGGAGTAGTGGTCCTCTCTCCGGATGGATTATTTGCGCTACCCCATATCCATGGAAACACCTCGTATTCCACATTTCCTTCACCACAGCCACCACAAAGCATCATAATACTCAGAAGAAGCATGAGCAGTGATATCAATATCTTTTTCTTCATGTTTTAGTTCAACTCCAAAAGTAATCTAACGTGTTATAGTATATTCCCCTGCAGAGAATCGGACAAGTATAGCAATTACACATTTTTCGTATTTTTTGATGAAAAAGTATGTAAATATTACACAATTCCGTTAATCTGCGTAATACATTATGTTCGTATCGTACCCAATATATGAAGGATAATTACCTTTCATATATAAAACATCGAAGTCCTCATGTGCATTATACGGAATCAAAGGTCTGAGTAAATCTACACCGTCCGGAGCTTCCTCTATTAGAGTCGTTGTCCATGTAGCACCATAGTCCGTTGTTGTCCATTTCTCCAGTCGGCTGATTCCATCTACACATCTTGTAACATATAAATTCTGCATGTTTTTCTTATCAAATGACATACCACCAAAATACATATTAGCTGATACAAGAGCTTCTCCTGATTCGCAAACATAATTATTTACCCAAGCCTTTGCCGTTTCATCATAATATGCATAATAATATTTACTATTCAATTCTCCATCCTGATGTACGCCATATAATACGCCTACCTTCTCACCCATGAACGAAACATCGTACAGTCTTGTATGTTCGCCTTCCTTAGCCTCATATACTATATCAAAATCACGGGGATCAGGCTTGTGAATTGTTAGTTCTTCGTCCATATCACCTACATATTTGCCACCTGTTGTATAAATGCTGCCATCAGCAGTAAAGTAACCGTATCTGATGTTCTGGTCAGGACCGTTATTCGGGTGTCCTGTCATGAAGATGTTAAATTTACCTTCTTCTCTATCCTCCTGAGTCCACATATAATACTGTCTCTTGAGACCTTCTGTAAACCAAACATATTCATTTGTCCATTTGTCTGTCTCACAGTTATACACCCTTGTAGCCCAACTCTTCATTGCATATCTATAAATGATTCTATATTCGGTATCACTGATTCTGTGAAGTTGTGCATACGTAATGTAATTCTTGGAGCTGACTGACTGTTCTTCGCCAAAGCTTGTTATATCCTCAGGCTTCTTAGAAATTCTCCATCTTATCAGCTTATCTTTGTTGTGACGTGTATATACTGCCAGTAATCTTCCGTCAGGTAATACCATAACACCTGCCGAATTATGGTCATCAATTTCATGCTGAGCCAATTTAAAGTAAGCATATTCCTTGGTCTCATGATTATATGAGGCAAGGCACATATTACCCTCTTCATCTACATATGATAAATAGGTCTGATCTTTAGTGCCTACATGTCTGAAAGCCAGCATATTTGTCCACCAGGTATATCCGCCATTCTCGGCAAACACGCCAATCTCTCCGGCAGCTGTTGTTCTCTCACCTGAAGGATCGTTAGCACTTCCCCATACCCATGGGAAAGTCTCGAATTCTTCTGACTCACCACAGCCGGCGAATAAAGTTATAATACTTACCATTACCAGAAATAAGAGTATTAATCTTTTCTTAATCATCTTTTGTTCACTCCAAATATTGATAATTTACCTTTAAGTATACATTTTTTTCATTTTACCATTCAAGTGCAATAATTGTTATTTATATTGCAAAAAATGTATTGTTTTATTAATCAGCATAAATCATCAGGTCTGTATTGAATTTTGAATATGCGGGATACAGCCCTTTGATGTAGATTACGTCAATATCGTCATGTGCATTGTATGGTACTATAGGCCTCATATTAACATGACTCTCTCTGATGCCTTCATCAATAACAGCCACAGTCTGCCAGGTAGCACCATAATCTGTTGTTTTCCATTTTTCCAGACGATTAAGGCCTCCTTCGCGTCTCGATACATATATGGTCTGCATATCTTTCTTGTCATAAGATACTCCACCGAAATACATGTTACCCTCAACTAGCCATTTACCGGAGTCGCAAATGAAATTATTTACCCATTTTCCTGATTCTGCATCATAATAAGCATAATAATATTTGCTGGTATTCTCACTACCAATACCTACGCCATACATAACTCCAAGTTTCTCGCCCATGTATGCAATGTCATATAACCTTGTATGATCATCTGAACCTGCCTCATAAACAACATCTACAAATTCGCGAGGTGTGAGGATCTCCTTTGCCTGTTTATTCAGATTACCTATAACAGTACCATCCATATTACAAATATCCCCATCTGTGGTGAAATATCCATATCGGATATTCTGATCATATCCACTCTTGGGATGACCTGTCATAAACACATTTATCTTGCCGGTTTCTGCATCTTCCTGTGTATAAAGATAAAACTGTCCTCCCTTTGTTTCTTTGAGCCAGGTAACCTCCTCAGACCACTCATCGTCCACCCAGTTATATACTCTCGTACCCCATCCATTCATAGCACGGTAGAAAATACGATATTCTTCATAGCTGATTCTATGAAGCTGAGCATATGTAACCTTGTTCTCACACTCAACATATTGCTCTTTGCCAAAGCTTGTTACATCTTCAGCATTCTTAGATACCTTCCATCTGATTTTCTTATCAGCGTTATGTCTGTTATACACTGCAAGGATCTTTCCATTTGGCAACACAGCAAGCCCGGCAGAATTATGATCATCTATAAGCTTGAACTTAGCTACTTCGCCACGGACAATCTCTCCTGTTTCATGATTATAAGCTGCTATAGACAAAGCGCCGTATTCATCAACATAAGATACATATGTCTGATCTTTCTTGCCAACATAGCGCACTGCTAACATGTCTGTCCACCATGTATAACATCCGTCCTCTGCTAATATTGATGTTTCTCCCGGAGTTGTGGTTCTCTTTCCCGAAGGGTCAGTCTTCACACCCCAATTCCATGTTTTTTCTGAACAACTACTGCATAAACATGCAATACACAGCACACAAAAAACAATCGGTATCAATACTTTTTTTCTCATTACTCCTCATTCCCCTTATAATACAATTATGTTAATAGTAGATAGTATAATAACTTCTTCTTATCAAAACAAGTTTAGTTAAACTCCTTTTTTCTTACTTTTTAGTGAAAAAGTATGTAATTCATGCAAAAACACAAAACTCTGCAACTATTTCATAATAATACAGTCGCAGAGTCTTTACGTGTCCTATTTGTTAATAACAATTATTTTCTTTTCTTTATAATCAACGCAGCGCCTAATATAAGCATAACCTGTGCGATAGCTCCGGATGATCCACAACCACCTTTGTTCTCATCTTTTGGTTCTGTAGTAGGTGCTTTTGTTGCAGGTACTTCGGTAGCGGGTGCCTGTGTTGCTTCGCCATTATCTGTAGGCGCGTTAGTTACAGGAGCTTGTGTGCTTGGTGTTTCTGTTGCTACAGGAATCTCCTCAGACCCACCTGCTGCTATATATGCATCTAAATCACATTTATAAACATCTCTGAGAATATTAACTTGCGCCGAATCTTTGAAGAAAGCAAAATATTCTAATGTGTATGTTTGGATAACATTATTAGCACCTTTGCTGAAATAAGGCTTAATTGTCTCCAAAGATCCACCTTCTGTACAAACAAATACAGCCAACTGAAGGTCAGTCGTAGACTGGAGCTGAGCAGTCATTGTTGTGCCTCCATTAACCTGCATTTTAAATGATCTGGCCTCACCCTCAGCAAATTCTCTGGAAACACTAACACCGCAAACTAGGATAGGATAATCTGCAATATTCATGCCAAGAGCCGGATCATCGTCTTGTAAGGTAAAGGTAATATACGAAACCTCATTCTTACCTGTTACATATACAGGCTCACCTGAACCACCGCCACATTCATCACCATTAAGAGTACCACCAATTTTATAGTGTACTTTCTTGACTGCATCAGCTGTGAAAAATGTTCCTCCGGGTAACTTTTCGTCCGCAGCAAATGCGTTTATGCTAAATATTCCGATTGCTAAAACACATGCAATCACTAGAGCCATAACTTTTTTCATACTTTTCCTCCTGTTTTATATATTATCTTCTGGTTTTCATGTATAAACTAACACATACATTTTAGTATAATTTTATTTTTCAGATAAAACAAGTAAATAACATTATTTTTTTATTGTTTTTATAGAAAAAAGTATGTAATTCTTGTCACGTCACATAAAAACCACCGCGGCTACGCAATATGCATCAGCCGCGGTGGAACCAGAAAGAAAATCTATAATAGTAAATTATTTCTCAATCTTTTTCTTCTTAAGAACGAGTGTGGATACAGCTGTGAAAACAAGTGCGATCATGCCAAAATCGCCTGTACCAGGGTTAGGTGTATCTACTACTGCATCGCTCAATGTGCCAAAATAATTTGTGCCATTACCTACAAAATCAATAATTAATTTAGGAGTTTTAGCTGTGAATATAGCACCCTCCTTGTAGCAATGTATAGCGGGAACTGTACCGCTAACACACCATGTACCTACGCTCTCATTAGCATCTGCAGATGTATTTTCCAGAACAAGTAAATACTCTCCGGCCTGAGCAGGTGTATCAAGCTTCAACTCGAGAGTTGCATTATCCGGGTAATCAACGTGCTCGTATGATGTAATCGCAGTTGAAGAAATTGTACTATTATAAGTACCATTCCATTTATAAAGAGTCCATTTAAGTGAACCTACGTTGTTTGACCAGCTAGGACATGGAATGCTAAGACGATTGAAGGGTTCACCGACAGCAAACTGAAGACCGAATGTACCTTCTATCTGATCAGGTTCCTGAGCTGTACCTTCAAAAGTAGGAACTGATGTTATTTTTTCCTCAGGAACATCCGGTGTCTCAGGAGTACCAGGTGTACCTGGGTTAATAAGGTTGTCTAAATTTCCGTCAAATCCACTAACCGCTTCTTTATTCTTAAATAGCGCAAGATATTCTACTTCAAAAGTAATAGCTGCGTGTATTGCTCCAACAGGGTCAAGGCGAATCTTAAGAGGTTCACAATCAGCATTAATATATAAACTTGTATCTAATATAAGCAACTGCCAATCCGTAGTGCTTGTTAATCCGGAAATAACATAGTCATCTCCTTTGATTTTTTGTCCTGATTTTTTTGTTCCTTCAGCATTATAAAAATCTAAATGAATTCCATCCCATGTCTCATTGTCTGCAACAGCTCTTGATGTTTTAATACGAATAACAAGAATTGGATATTCTGCCATCTTTTCCTTAAACTCATCAGAAAAATCAAACGAAAATTTAGGATCCTTAACAACAGGATTTCCTGTTTCCGTACTAATTTCTGTTGTTGGTTCAAAATATACTTTGAGTAAACCATCTTCAACTGTTACTTCTCTTATCATTTTCGATTGAGTATTAGTAGTAAGTCCAGTTGGAGCTTCGTCAAAATACATGACGCTACCAGGCAACTTGTCATCTGATGCATTTGTGAATACAGCCATAACACTTATAGCCATAACACACACTAATAAAAATGCTAATAATTTTTTCATACCTTTCTTCTCCTTATGTTTTTTATTTTCGCTTTTTAATAATTATTGCTATACCTAAAACGAACATAACTTGTGCAACAGCAGATGATGACCCACATCCACTATCTTTATTAGGAACTTCTGAAGTATTATTATCAGGAGCCTTTGTAGAGGGAACGTCTGTAGCAGGGACTTCAGTTGCAGGAGCCTCAGTCACTGGAGCCTCAGTAGGCGCAGTTGTAGGTTCCTGTGTGGGAGTTAATGAATTAAGGTCGCCGTTAAAGCCATCAATTGATGACATAGAATCAAATAATGCTATGTACTCAATCTCAATAGTAAGAGGTTCTTCTACAACAGCCTCTACAGGATCTATTCTTATTGCCACAAGGGACCCATCCTCAAGACCTTCAACTGTATTCAAATCAACTACAACAAGTTGCCACTCTGTAGTATTTTCAAAATAAAACTGTTCTAAACTCTTTGCATTATCTTTATTATTCATTGAAAGCATTATCTCTGAGAAGCCCTCATTCTCGTTTGCTACCGCAGAACCATTAACAATAGCTCTTGACAACTTTACTCTCATAACAAATATCGGATATTCTTCTAATATACCTTCTTCTGCCAATTCATCTCCTGCAAAAAAAGAAAATCTTGCGTCTGATATCGCCAGTTTACCTTTATACTTTCCAGTTGTTCTTTCGTTTAATGGTTCGAAATCAACGACAAGATTATCATAATCAACATATACATCTTGTCTCTCATTAGGTAATGTACCTCTGATAAAACGGGGTGTTTCATCAAACAACATTACAGCCCCAGGTAGCTTGCTACTGTCTGCTGACACATTCGCAGTGAATAAACCTGTTATCATAAGACAAACAATTAATGGCATAAGTATTTTCTTCATAATTTATTCTCCCGATATATTTACTTGTATATTATACTGTATTTATTTTCTTTAAACAAGTATTTTTTAACAAAAAAATAATCTTTCCTTAAAGTTTTCCTAACTATTTACTCAAAGGAAAGATTATTTTATCCAATATAAATTGACCAAAAAACATTCACTGTATAAGTCAATATTCTTGTGAAAATCAACAAATACAGTGAATAAATTATTTAATATTAGATTTCGTTCTTTTTCTTCTTAAGAACTATTGAAGAAAGTGCAACGAATGCAAGAGCGATCATGCCTACATCACCGGTTTCCTCTACAGGAGTATAGAGACCGAACTCAATAGTCGCTGCAGGATAGTTCCAGTTGCTGTCCGGTAATGCTGCTACATTGATTGAGAGAACATCACCAGCCTGTACATCAACAGTGAGTTTACCGTCTACACCGTCTTCGCTAAGTGTCTTAACGATGGATGCATCTCCGCGTGTAATGCTAATCATAATCTCGCCTTCAACACCTTCTGTAATGTTAGTAATCTCAAATACGAGCTTGCCATCCTCTGTAGCTGTGTATTCGTAGAAGTAACCGTCAGAGTCGCCTTCTGCTACATCAGCACTGTTCTTGTTCTCTACGTCAAAACTGTCAGGATTGGACATATCACCAACAGGATATACAGCCTTAATTGTGTATTCAACATCTGCGTCTGTGTTGTTTGTGATAGCAAATAAATCAGGATTGAACATATTACCTTGTGCCGCAAAGCTTGCTGCGCCATCAGCA
>SVJB01000028.1 GCA_015069185.1 Oscillospiraceae bacterium | reverse complement strand
TATTTTTTATTGAATGTACAGTGCTTTTTTTTTGAAAAGCGCTGTACATTCAGTTTTTCCATGTTGCATTTAACTTTTCACGTTGCATTTAGTTCTTCGTTGTTGCGTTTAATTTTTCAACTAACATTTCTAAGTATGGAGCAGATGATACAATCAAAATAGATTTCGGTTACACTTTAATTCAAAAAATGCTATTAAAATATTCATTGGTGATAGCAGGAGCAATATATTTTGTACGAATATCCATTTTCGATAATTCTTTTTTTTATAGAATTCATGAATATCCTCCTATCTTAATCATTCTTCATATACTTTTTGCTACTGCCACGTCCGACGATAACGATCAGTCCGTCTTTTTCCATTTTCTTCATAAGCATATAGGCACGAGTGTTTTTGATTTCAAGTAATTCCTGTACCTCGCTATCGGTAATTTGACCGTTTTCTTCAATAAAATCAAGGACAGTCTGCATTTGGGGAGTTATGGCCAACGTAGTATTTATCGTTTCTTTCACGTTATTGCTGTTCATATTAGGAAGAACGATTTTGAAGGTGTTTGCTGTAACTTCAATGCGAGGTTGAATGGCGCAATTATTGTAAAAATTATAAATTCTGCGAATGCCAGTGCCGTAGGATTCAATCAAGTGCAGACGGTGAAATACTTCTGCCAGTTTTTTGTTACGCGGCTGAGAAATTCCACTACGAATATCATCGGGGGACAGACCGTGCAACAAGCCGCCTATTGATATAAATTCCATCTCGTTATCATTAACGTTGATAATAATACTGCCGCTAAAACTATAATCGCGGTGTACGATTGCATTGAGTAATGCCTCGCGGATAGCTTCTTGCGGATAGTCAGAGCTTTCCACTCTTTCCAATCCTTTGAAGGTTGCGACCGTCTTATTACAAAGCATAAGATATCCAAAAGCATTCTCAAGCTGCTCGAATACCGAGCCTGTGAATTCTTTGCTGTCGCGGAATTCGGTATTGGAATCGTTTCCGAACACAGCCACCTTTGTTGTGTGCATGCATTGGTCGGATAAAACAAGCGCAAGATTTGTATAAAGAGAATTGGAACCATCGGTAATTCCGAGAACGCGATATTTTTCCTCCGAGAACTCCATATTATATTTCTTAAACATTTTCTCTGCAGCGTGGAAGGAGAGGGATTGTTCCATGGAACGCATATCTTCGAACACATCGCCGTCCGATTCCTTAATCATTTGGCGAATCTGTTCTGAGGAAGCCGGAGCACTTGATGCACCTTGACGAATATAAACGCCGCTTGACTTTAATCCTTTTGATTTGAGATAATAAGGTTTATAACTTCCTTCGCCCACAGTGATTTTGACAACCTGATTATCCTGCAAAGTATACTTTACAAACATAGTAACATCGGGTTGAATGGCATCCCTAATACCATTGGTGATTCGTGTATAGGTTTCATCAACATTGTCAATGCCGACTACATTACCATTGTCATCAATGCCAATGTATATAGTGCCGCCATCGGTATTTGCAAACGCAATAACTTCTTTATAAATTTCATCTGTAACCTGAGCCTTAAATTCAATGTTTTCAGTTTCAAACATCATAGGGAATACCTCCATATAAATTTACGCTTTATATTGTACATAAATTTTCGCAAAAGTCAACTGAATAAAGTGAAAATTCAGCGAATTTTCACTTTTGGAGAGAATAATCCTACATGATTTTGTGTGTTGTATGCCTCAACCGGCGATTTTTATTGCACTGCCAAAGGGGTTATTTTGTGGTGAAAATAGGCGTAGTTCTATAAAAATTTCTAATAGACTTTCTCGAAAATCCATCAGAACTCGGCAAAATCTTAATCAGACATAGTACTGCTTAAACGATAAAGTGTGACTTCAAGAATACATTAAGTGTACTCATCTCACAGCCGTCATAACGTCCCGCTCAAAATAGCGAGCTGTATCTGCTCCACTGCCTCCGTTATAATATGAATTCTTAAGGTAAACTGCACATAATTTGTTTGTAGGATCGACAAAGAAATGCGTGCCATATGCACCGCTCCAACCAAATGTTCCTTTTGTCAAATATTGATCGTCTTTAATAACACGCACACCGAGGCCCCAAGTCTCTCCGGGGCCGATGCCTGCTACAGTATCCGGCACATGGGGAGTCTTCATAAGCTCAATATATTTAGATCTGATAAGCTGCACACCGTTATAGTTACCGTTGTTGAGGAGCATTTGTGCAAAATGTGAGTAATCGTTCAGAGTAGAGACAAGGGCGCAGCTTCCCGCAAAACGGGTAAGGGGGACATTCTCAAAAGTGGCTTTTCCTATGTGACGAACAACATTTTCACCGTTAACTTTATCATGCAGGGGAGCAATACGCTTCCATTGTGCATCGGAGGGTACAAATGTAGTATCGGGCATATCCAGCGGCTGACATATATTTTCTCTTACATATTCATCGAAGCTCATGCCTGATGTAATCTCTACCACGCGAGCCAGCACATCAAATCCGGCAATGCCGCTGTAAAGCGCGCGCTCAAAGGGAGAGTCAGACAGAAGAATGTTTTTGGCGCAGTAGTTAGCATAAGACTCTAATGTAACGCTGTGCTCAGGCGGTATGGGCTGCATGTCGGCGATAAGATCTGCTGATAATAGACCGCTTGTGTGCGTCAGAAGGTGGCGCAGCTTAATTTCCTGAGTAGCAGGCTTTGCGGATATAAGCTCACCGTTTACGATCTTACCAACATATTTATTTTTAAAACCGGGGATAAATTTTGACAGATTGTCGTCAATATCCAGATGGCCGTGTTGCATCTCAAGAAGAATACTAAGCGCGGTAACCGGCTTGGTCATAGAAGCCATGCGGAAAATGCTGTCACAAGAAACATTTCCGTAGTAGCCCTCAAAAATCTTCTCGCCATATTGATACACAAGAGCGCTGCAACCTAAGATGTTATTGTTTGCAATCTCTTCGGCGACGGTAGTATCAATATTTTCTTTTAGTTTGTTATAATCAATCATACTCATAATGATGTGATTTTAAATAGAAAATGCCGCGTTGTCAATATGTGAAAACGCGGCGGGGGGAGGGGAGGTTATAAAAAAAGTTATTGTTCCAACTGTTTGCCTAATACGTTAGCCGCTGATTGTGTTAATTTTGCTTCTGTGTCACCAATGTAATTGCGTCCGTCAGAGGTAAACATTATTACAGAGCCTACGCTGTCTCCGTGTGAGATAATGGGTGTTACTACGAAAGAAGACAACTTTTCACCGGTGGTGCCTTCAAAGAGAGGAACATAATTGCCTCTTTGCTCTTTGGACAACAAAGTTGTTCTATCGTCTATCGCTCGTTCAACCTCTGGTGTTAATTTCTTATCGATGAATTCTTTTTTAGATGCGCCGGACACAGCGATAACGCTTTGTCTATCTGTGATGCATGTAGGATAGCCGCTCGCTTTGTTCAGGCTCTCTGCATATGCAGAGGCAAAGGCTTCGATCTCACCTACAGCAGAATACTTTCTTAAAACAATTGAATTGTCTTCGCCAACGAAAATCTCAAGGGGTTCACCCTCTCGGATGTGAAGATTACGTCTGATTTCTTTTGGGATAACTACTCGGCCCAAATCATCTATTCTACGAACTATTCCAGTTGCTTTCATGTATACATTTCTCCTTAAATTACAAATTGTGTTGTTATTATCTGTAATTTTAGAAGATTTATACAGTGAAGATTTATTTTTGGACAAAAGAATACACTTGACGATTTAGGGAACAATTATGCGTACTTTATATTTAGATAAAATAAAGCGAGGTGAATTTCACCTCGCTTTGGCTATGTATTACGTTTATTCGTCCTTCCAAATTTTCACAGGGCTGTTCTTATAACGCTTCTTGAATATCCGTCTGCGGAACAGATATATAGTATAGATAAGCCATAATGTGAAGAAGATAGCACATGCAATGGCAGCATTTGTTGGTGAATTACCGGCAAAACTCAACAAGAACAATAATGGTGCTATCATTATCATTGCCGGGAAGTTAGAGAGAATGTATAGGCTGGAGGTGGGTGTTCTCAAACCGGGATCGATTTCTTTCATAAGAATCATACCGTTGGATGCAGTGCCTGTCAAAGTGCCAAAACTCATTAAGAAGAATTCATGTTCAAAGCCCTTGAAGCATTCCTTTGCTACCAAGCGGATGTAAGCATATGTGATAATAGAACCAACAAGACTAAGAATTATAATGGGAAGTATATAGTTCTTAATGTCATTTATCTCAATAGCAGCTACGCCTGCAACTATCATCAAATCAAAAGAAAAGCCTGATATTCTATCCATCTGATAGTTGTTTATGTACTCTCTCTTCATTGCTTTTCGCTTACGTAGTTGCTTAACTACAGCTTTTATGAGCATAGCTGCAAGAGACGCCCACAGGAAGTTGAAGCCCCATGCGATACTATTTGTGAAATTAGAAAGGATACCAAGTAAACACATAAATCCAAATGAAAGAGCATATGCTATTGCTACAAAACCAACTTGTAATGAGAATTTATCTACGGATTCATTATCGGGAATCTCGCTGCCACTGGGATTGGTCTGATCAACAGTTGCTCCGTCAGTATTTGAACTACGTACATAAAGATTGCTACGCTTTTTATGGATATTAATATATATAACCCCAAATACAGATGCAACAACAAACCCGATGGAGGCAAGAGACAGTCCAAAGCTACCATTTCCCGCAAACTCTGCAGCAGGGGTATTAGTAAAGTTAATGTCCCAACTAAGTGCGTTTCCGGGCCCTTGTCCATATGCTAGCGGTAGAATCAAACCGCAAACATAAGAGATGATCTTGTCTCCGTGCCTGGTGACGAGGTACATAAGCAGTGTAATACCAAGACCCACAAAGGCCTGTAGCATATAAGAACCACCTTGTAGCGCGCCGAATTCAATAACTTGCGAGGCACTGGTTTTATGCCTGCTTTTCTCTGTTTTCAAAGACATAGCTGCAAAACCGATAGCCAGACAGTGATATGTAATTACTTGCATAAGGTGATTATCTACTAAAAAAATATCAAATTTCTTTAATATAATATTGACAATAAGTAGAAGAGCTCCGCCTAGAAGCGCAGAAGGTATCAGACATTTTCTGAAAAGAGGAATTGTACGCCTTAGCACATTACCTAACATCAAAAAGATCAACAGCAGTCCTAGCTGAACCATTAATCTCCAAACTGCATCATAATTTGCCAATGTAAAATCCCAACTGGATGATGGATCCATAAAGCACATCAACTCCTTCTTGTGAGCGCACAAAATCAAAATTACGCACTCTATTATATAGGAAATTAAATGCTTATTCTAGTCTTTTTTGTGTTAAATAATGGTATTAATTAATCATACCTACTTTATTACAGAGATTCAATTATCTTTGCAATTGAATCCACCTGGCAGGAAGTAGTGATACGATCTGCTATTTCTTTAACCGGCCCGAAGGCATCTTGCTCAGCCACCTTTAGATCTGATGCCAGGAGCAGGGGAATATCATTCTCAAAATCTCCTACCCCGATTGTGTGGGTAATGCGGCCTTTAAACCATTCTTTGAGAAAACCAACGGCACTTCCTTTGTTAATACCGTGTTTCTGTATCTCAATACCGTTGATCCAACTTCTCGACACTTCGTATCGATCTGCAGCTCCCTGCTTGATAAGAGTGGTAGCATCATCACTGGCTTCGTCCGGTACAACGAATAGAATCTTATAGATGTCACAAATATTATCAGGGAAGGGTAACATCGGGATCCCTCCTCGGACCGGCGAGTGAAATGTTCCACTTTTCATCTGTATATACAAGTCAAGGACGGCAGGGGCGCTCTTTAATATATCAAGAACAAATGGTAGCTCTTCCTTACCCATAGATGCTTCGAAAATAATTTTTCCTGAGTCTATGTCAGCAATAGCGGCTCCGTTCATACCGCAAAGAGGTGCATTTGGGACTACAAGGTCACGAATCTCACCGGCAAAATTAGGATAACGGCCACTGATTATTGTGAAAATACCGCCTCTGTCTTGAAAATACCGAATAGCTTCTGCATTGGCTTTGGCAATTTGCCCTCGGTATGCCAATGTTCCGTCCATATCAGTGCAAAGCAATATACCATCAAAACGTTTATTCATTTTTCTCCCTCTCAATATAGCATATTAAAAATTTTCATATCTGACAACATCATCCATAGGCCTTTTCTTATAATGCATGTCAATAGGCATAGAATCAGGTGCCGGTTTACCCATAACAAGTAGTGCTACAGGAAGAAATTTCCTTACTGAATATCTATCCGTAATTAATTTGTCAAATTCCATCATTTTCATCCTCCTCGGGAGCAGTTTAGTTCTATCCGATACGAATGTCAAGGAGTGAGGCGGGTTAATTTAAAGTCATATTAATTATGTAATTGCAAATAAGTTATGTAAACTTTATAATTGATAAGTATTTTAGCTTAAATGTTACAAAGAGTTTTACTACGTTTTTTTAAAACAAGGAGCCAAATAATGATAGAACTCAGTTATAAAACGATAAATAATTCTGATCCGCAAGGTAAACCTCGCGTATATTTTACGTGTCATACCCATGACTTTTCAAAAACATTTGAAAAAGTTTGCGAGGATATTTTCAAAACCCATGATTGTGCAATATATTACACAGAAGACATGGAAACCGATATGACTGAGCAGGATGCCGAGACGCTTCTTGGGGATATGAATCTCTTTGTGATCCCGGTTACGCAGAGCTTGCTGACTACTTACAATAGGGCGATGGATGCAGATTTTATATTTGCCCAGAAGGAGCATATTCCTGTACTGCCTATTATATTTGCAGAAGGACTGGATGGGCTCTATTCCCGAAAAGATAGATTTGGTGAATTACAATACTTAAATCCGTATAGCAAAGACACCACAGAAATTTTATATGAAGACAAATTAAAGAGATATCTGGAGTCGGTGTTGATCAGCAAGGAAATGGCAGACCGCGTGAAAACTGCTTTTGATGCATATATTTTCTTGAGTTATCGCAAGAAAGATAGACAATATGCTAACCAGTTAATGAAAATTATACACGACAGCCCTGAGTGCCGCAGTATTGCCATCTGGTTTGATGAGTTTCTGACGCCGGGCGAGAGTTTTAAGGAAAATATAGAGAGAATTCTCAGTGATAGCAAGCTCTTCGCACTGCTTGTCACTCCCAATCTGCTTGAGGAACCTGATGGAAAACCAAATTTCGTTATGGATAAGGAATTTCCTATGGCTCGGGACAGCGGTATGAAGATTCTACCTGCGCAAATGGTGGACACGGATTCTGCCTTACTTAAAAAGAAATTTGACGGAATTCCGGAGTGCTTGTCCTTAGATGATGAACAGGCCAGAAAAAGATTTGTTGAGGCTATAGGTAGATACGCGCGACATGAAAAGAAGAATGATCCTGTACATAACTTTTTAATTGGACTTGCATATCTTAACGGTATTGATATGGAAGTAAATAGAGCGCGAGCTGTTGATCTTATTACCGGCGCGGCTAATGATAATTTGCCGGAAGCAATGCAGAAGCTTATTGCTATATATACTGATGGGGACGGCGTCGGATCAGATGCTGCCGGTGTAGAATTATGGAGTAAGAAACTGGCAGAGTATTATTTTGAACAATGTTTTAGTTGTGAAAATGCTGACCTGAATCAAGGTGTTGTTCAGGTATTTAGTAACTATAAGGACGAATATTGGCGGCTTGTTATTATTGAATTCATGCTCAAAGCGGATAGAAGTCTTGATATGATTCAAATGAATAACATGCTAAATAGTATCCTTGATTGCAATATCAGTGACTTTACTCTTTTGTTTGATTCCTGCGTGAAAATGGAAATTCATAGGGAGCTTGTACAGAAATTATTGGTGAAAAGAATTCTGGAGTTTTCCGTAACAGGCATATATCCTGCATATGGTCCATTGTTCTGGTATATTCCGGAATATAACTTATACGAAATGTTGCTTTGTGTGATAAATGATATAAAAGGTAAACCATATTTTGAAAAAGCTCTGGCGCTTACCAGAGATGTTTGCTTTATTTTCGGAAATTATACAAGAGCAAGTGAGGTAACAGACAAAGTAAATGCATGTAGTTTATTTGATGCTGCAAATCATACTCTGGCAGGTGTGAGACGTGCCTTGTGTAGCTTGTTTTACTGTGGCGCGACAGATTATGAGGGAGGCACAGACATATATCCCAGGTGTTTCAATGTAGCAGAGACAAAGCTTGCTATGGATAAGGAATGCGGCCTTTTCACCAGAATGAACATTCCATTTGAAGACGAACTTGGCCTGTATCATCATAACGATATATGCAAAATGGATTCCCATATAGTGGGACTTATAAGCCTGCCGTATAATGCATCTCAGGTTGCAAAATGCATTAATGCAACATCAGGCAATAAAATAAGAGGATTAATATTAACACCTACAGAAGAAACAACACTTACATATATTGGTTTCTACAGAAAGAACATTAAAGTGTTCTATATTCCTGAAAATATTATACATGCAAAAGAAGATTCAAGGACACATATGGACCTTACGCGAGGGGTTGCGGCGTCTGCGGATGGTATTGTTTATTTTACAGAGAAGCTTTATGTAGGCAATACAGAAAAAATCGATAACTTTATGTTTGCCGGAAATCGGTGTGTGAGTAAAGTAATATTAGCTGACGGCATTAGAGAAATTGGTCACGGTGCCTTCCTGGACTGTAAGAATCTGGAAGAAATTCATATACCTGACAGTGTGGAGTACGTAGGGGATAACTGTTTTGCCGGGTGCGCAGCACTTAAGAAAGTCATATTGCCTCTGAAGCTAAACTATCTTGGCTGGGGCGTTTTTAATGACTGTAGCAGCATGACAGAGGTGCGTCTGCCGGATAATATTCAGGAAATTAAAGCTGTTACATTTTATAAATGTACTAGCTTGCGTCATATAAAGATTCCTGACACAGTAACAAGTATAGGCGATAGTGCTCTTGCTGATACGAGTAGTCTTGAGGAAATTGTATTGCCTCAAGGTATAACTGAGATTGTGCCGCGAACATTTATGGGCAGCGGTATTAAAAGGATTGAAATGTCGGATAAAATTACAGAAATTGGTATGAGAGCTTTCTGGGGATCCGGCCTTGTAGAGATTAATATACCTGCAAATGTTAAAACTATATGCCAGTGGGCTTTTGCTGATTGCTCAAATTTAGAGCGGGTTAATTTTAATTACGGTCTGGAAATAATTGAGAATAATGCTTTTACTTCATGTTCGAGCTTAAAATATTTGTACATTCCGGAAACTGTCAGGGAAATCTGGTATAAGTGTTTTCAAAATAACAGTCTGGAGAAGATTGTTGCGCCGTATCATCTATGTGATTTATCTCCGGAGCAAGGCATATATGACGAAACAGAATTGGAGTTTTATGGAGAATGTCCGCCAAGAAAAGATTTTTTCACAGAATTTATAAAAAAAGATGAAGAACCGGAGTATGTAGAGCCTGAGATGCAAACTGTATACGTCCCTGAGGGCGTGACAGAAATTGGCAGAGACTTTTTTGCTCAGTATGCAGGGCTTAACAAGGTGGTGCTGCCGGACAGTATTAAAAAAATCAATGACGGTACATTTGAAGAGTGCAGATATCTTGAGGAAATTAACATTCCCTTTGGCGTTGAATATATAGGTGACAATGCCTTTGCGTCTTGTTTCCGTATAAAAAAACTGCATATTCCTGCCAGTGTGACGTATATAGGAAAAGCTGCGTTTAGGGGATTGGTTGAGTGCAAGCATATTGAACTTGATGCGAATATAAAGAAAATTGAGGAAATGACGTTTGCTAGTTGCTACAATATAGAGAAAATCAGGATTCCGGATGGAGTAGAATTTATTGGATGGAATGCTTTTTGTAATTGTGAAAATATTAGAGAAGTTATACTTCCAAATACAGTCAGATATTTAGACAGTAATTGTTTTGAGAGGTGCAAGAATTTAACAAAGATTAATCTTCCTGATGGCTTAGAAACGATAGAGATATATGCTTTCTCAAGATGTGAGAGCTTAAAAGAAATAGTTATACCGCCAACTGTGCGATACATGGGAGAGGAATCCCTGGCAACCTGCCTGAGTCTTAAAAGATTAACGTTACCTGCTAATCTTAAAGACGATCTTGTCAAAATACTGTGTGATACGGAAGTTGAGATGATAAATTATATATAATCAGTAGTAGAAAACCTTTTAAAATTTTGAATAATGTGATACACTTTCTAGCCTACAGATTGTAATAGATCTGTGAAAGGAAGTATATATATGGAAAATGAAAAAATAATAAATATGCATACTCATATTTTCCCGGCGAAAATTGCAGGGAAAGCTGTATCGGCCATTGGTGATTTTTATGACTTACATATGGCTACGGGTGGTACTTCGGAAAGTCTGATAGCAGACGGAGCGCCATTTGGTGTGTATAAATATTTAGTTAGTTCTACAGCTACAACAGAACATCAGGTTATGTCCATTAATACATTTATCGCACAGGAGTGTGAGAAACATCCTGAGTTTGTTGGCTTTGGCTCATTGCATCCCGGCCTTACCAGAGAAGAGACTTTTGCTGAGGTGGGGCGTATAATATCTTTGGGACTCAAAGGTGTTAAATTACATCCTGATTTTCAGAAATTTAATATAGATGATCCGATTGCGTTTAATATATATGAAGCAGTAGAGGGCAAACTTCCTATTTTGTTCCATATAGGAGACAATAGATACGACTATTCGTCCCCGATAAGGCTGCACAATGTGCTTGAGAAGTTTCCGAAACTGGTGGCTATTGCTGCGCATTTGGGTGGATACCGCAGATGGGAAGATTCCCATATTAATATGAGCCACCCAAGGGTATATATTGATACATGTAGTTCTATTGAATTCATGTCTCCTGAAGAAGCTGTGAGTATTATAAGAAGTCATGGAGTAGATCGTGTTTTCTTTGGCACAGACAGTCCAATGTGGAGCCATGCAGAGACAATGGAAAGATTTAATAAACTGCCGCTGACTGCGGAGGAACGTGAGATGATTCTGTATAAGAACGCTCAAAGATGTTTTGAACAAGGTTTTTAATCTAATCGATTAACCATAATTTCCATTTCCTGTATCCTACCTTTGTAAGATGCAGGAAATTTTTTTATAGTAACAAATCCCATATTCTTGTATAGTGTTACAGCGCGCAGATTATCTGAAGCAACCGTAAGCCGCACGCGGTTATCATCAAATAATTCACTTACATATGCAATAGCAGTTGTCACTAATTCATGTCCAAGTCCTTTGCCACACAGATCAGGTCTGAGACCAAATCCAATATCAGTATAGGATTCATTTTCGTATATGGCCATAATCTCGTCATCAATATCATAGAGTTGGGCTGCCCAACCGATTGCCAGAAAGCCGCAAGGTAAAGAAAATTTTTTATCATATACGGCAAAATGAAGTCCTGCAAGAAGATCATCGATTTCTGCCTGACAATCAGTAAAACTGTAGTCTTCATATGGAGCTGGATATTGCCATTTTGCAATAAATTGTGCTGCGTTTTCTGTCATTTCTTCTATATACATTATTTTCTCATCCTCGGTATTTTTTACATTTTACGGTAAAAAAGTTTAGCAAATCGGGAAATATTAATCAATCCTTAAAAGTAAATAAAACATGTAAAAATATTTGATTTCTGTAAAAAAAGCCGTTTTTTTAGGAAAAGTGAATACAAAAAGTCGTTTTTTGGGAAATAATTGCAAACTTAATTTCTCTTCGTATAATGAAAAGTAAGCAAGAAGGGAGGTGATTATGTATGAAGTGGCGAAGAAATGTGATTATTACAATAATTATAGCAATAGCATTAATTACAGTTTTTATATTTATTATTATATTAAACACAGACAGAAAATCAGGTGATCTGTTTTTTGATTCACCTATGCCGCAAGAGCCTGTAATACTTACAAGAGAGAATATTAGTGCTGATTTTGAAAATATGACATTAGAGGACTTCTATACGGTTATAGCAACTGTAATAAGAAATAATACAGCTTTATTAAATACGTATCGGCCCATATCTGTTGAGCTTGTCACAGGAACAGATACAGAGCTTTATAAGGATTTATGCCCTGAGGGATATTATGGAAATGGAAATTCTTATGAAGCAATGATGCAGACCCATTATAAAAAACAAGCAGCACAAGTAACAGAGATAGTTAACAAGTATAAAAATGGTCGTGTACAAAGAATTTGCATATGGGATTATTCTGAGAATATGTGGCAAAACATTATTTCAGATTATAACGAGATTGATAAGAAACATATAGAAGATGTTGTATTTTTATGTGAGATAGGCGGAGTATTATTGGATGACGAATTCTGCGTCAATCCTAAAAGAAAGGTTTACGATGATTTTTTAAACAGAATCTTTGATCTGTTATCCAGACCGGAAGAAATGAAACCGGTAAATTGTATACCTGTAAATGAAGAAATACAATTAATCGGATTCTGTGATAACACTACCTGTGTTACCGTTTGTAATGCTATTTTATGGCTTGACAAAAATGTGGGGATAAATAATCGGTTTATATCTTTTGATATGAGCGGGGCTGATATTTCGCTATGTGTGTCAACAGATAGAGTCGGATTGATTTGTTTACCGCTGGCATGGGGTAAAGGTAGCATGTTTAGCTTTAATACAGGAAAATACAATGGTGAAATGTTGAATAGAATAATTGGTTTTGTTGATTCAGTATGGTTTTCAAAAGAACTGGATATACCAAAGCTTGTAATTAGTGCGCAAAGTAATGAATTTAATGGATATGAATACCAGACTGAGTACCTTGATGCAAAGATAATACTTAATGTTTTTCAAGTTGAGGAGAATTGTATAACAATACAATGCAAACTACAAGGAGGTTAAAATGTGCAGGAGAATTTTACAATTTTTAATAATTATTATTATTTTCACAGTAAGTCTTACCGGCAGTGGCGTACAGGCACAAGATGATGCTTCGTATTATGGTGACGGTACTACTGCGACATGGGAGGATATAAAAGGATATCTTAATGATTTATATGCTAATTTGCCATATATATCCATTGAGACAGATAATGGTAATGTTAAAATGTATTTTAATGTAGAAATGTTTATTGATCTGGGTTTATATGTATATGGGGACCCTAACTCAATAACAGATATAGGGAGCGTAAATGACTTTAAAGAAGTGGAAAACGGATATTTTGTACAGAGTACAGATACAGGGGATATAAGAGGAGAATATAGATATATAGGATTGTCAACCAGTGGTTCGCCTGTTTCTAATAGTAGATTTCCTCATGACCAGGAACAAAAGCCATATGAAGAGTTGCGACCTATGAAATATAGTGATCTTAGTGATTGGCGTAAGAAAAAATATAACATTGTCGGGGTAAATAATGACGCATTTGAGCCTATTCGGGAGATAATCGACAGCGACATAAGTCCGGCTCTGGATTTCATAAACGAAGGCATCAGTGATGTTCCGCTCAGGCAACAGCTTACGGTTATGAATTGTATGGAAGGATCCACACCTTTGATATCTCTGTTTGATTACGGAATTATTTACAGTTGGGATGTAAATGGTGGCTCTATCAGAATGTTTTTTAAACTGGCAGAAGACGATACATTTTATTGCTATGCCACATTCGTAGGGCCGGTTTCTTTGGCCCTCTCTAAGAAAGCACCCAAGCTTATTTGCGACATAAGTCCTGCTATGGGAACAAAGACTTATTATATAAAACCGGAAGAAAGTTATACGGATATACCGATCTGTATTGCCGGTGGAGTTATCGATAATTATAACAATCTTAGTGATTTTGGTAAGAGATATTCTTTTACCAGAGATGATATTACAGGCAGACGGCTTACATTAAATAATTTTGATAGAATGATTATAAGTGAACAGTATGAGGATGATTTGTACAGTTTTGTCGGTGAAACATTATATGTGCGTGTGTACAAAAACGAACTTACATCACTTAAGGCTCCATATTTTCTTAAGGGAAGAATAGATGTGGATTTCGGTAACATGACATTGACAACAACTGCCAGTAATATTTTAACTATTATTACTATAACACCCTCTCCGGTGCCTCAGATTACTCCTGGCGCGACAATGCAAACTATGATACCGACTGCCACACCCGGAAATGACATTACCGAGAATCCAATAAGTACTGGCTCTGCGACACCGGCGATGCCGACTCCCGGACCTATAACAGTAAACAGGAAATGGTAAGTTTTGTATTTGCTTTTGCCATAAATTGTTATATAATAAACGCTGTATGAAAAGGCATGTTTACTGAAATATTTATACAAAGGTGGTTTGTCCAAAGTGCTGAACAATACAAATAAAACACAACTTAATCGTATTGCGGAATATATTGATACGCTGTTTGGTGTTGTAAACGAAAACGGAGTTATTGAGTATTGCAGCGCAGGTGATACTTTGCCTGGGAAGATACAGCAAATATCAGAAAAGGTATCCGATGTAATTCTCAGTGCGAAGAGTGATACATATAACCCTTCTTTTTTTGCAAAGGAGGATATACTTTTTCACAATATTACAGTTGATGAAGATGAAGAACGCTTTTTGTTTATACAATTAAGTGAGACTACCAATGAAGAGTACGGTAAACGACTGCTTGGACTTGCAGCCTTTGCTATTGAATGTAGCAATCAACAAAATAACAAGAATGTTATGTCTTTGTTCAGAAAGTTAATTATTGACGGTAAACAAACTGTTGATGAAAAAATGATTATGGATGTATATGCTGAATATACAACAGGAGTTACTTCGTATATGGTGCTCCTTGTAACAAAATACAAGGGAGATTCAAGATATGAAGCTGATGATGGTGAGGTATGTAATGTGCTCAGGAGTGTATTTCCTGATAAGCAAGGTTTTATAGTTCTGCCTGTAGACAATATGAGTAGTGCTATCATCTGTCCTATAAATGATACAAATACATATGAAGACATGCTACAGTATGCGAGTACTATACATGATACGATTATATCTGAAGCGATGACTGATGTGTATGTTTCAGCCGGGTCGATTGTTAGTCATATTATGGACATCAGTAAATCTTACCATGAAGCAGAGTCTGCTATTAAAATCGGTCTTACTTTTGGTATAAATCAAAAATGTTTTGTGTATTCAAAGCTTAGCTTAGAGAAGCTTATTTGTTCTATACCAAAAGAATCTGCAAGAATGTATATACATGAACTGTTTGGAGAGGGATTCTTTATGGATAAATCAGCAAAAGAACTTCTTAATACAGTTCATGTATTCTTGATGAACAATCTGAATGTAAGTGAAGCATCAAGAGCATTATACATTCACCGTAATACGCTTATGTACAGGTTAGATAAATTTAATAAAATGACAAATCTTGATTGCACGAAATTTGCTACAGGAATGCAAGTGGATATTGCACTGAGAGTTTTGCAATATCTTGAGAATTGATATACGAACAAAAGAGGTAATGACATGGGTACAAACGACAAGAAAACACCTATCAGGAAAAACATGATTTTCTTTGATAATGTTACTAAGAAATATTCAAATGGTGTAGAGGCTATAAAGGATTTATCTTTTGAGATTGAGAAAGGTGAATTTGTTTACTTGATGGGTTCCAGTGGAGCCGGCAAATCCACTCTGATAAAGCTTATTATGAAAGAAGAAAAGCCTACGTCAGGCAGAATAATAGTGAATGCCAGATTCTTACATAAAATCAGACGTAGTGGTATACAGAAATATAAAAGGAACATTGGCGTTGTCTTTCAGGATTTTAAGTTGCTTAAGAATAAAACAGTATTTGAGAATGTTGCTTTTGCAGTTGAGATCCTTGGTATGAGACGCTCTGAAATAAACGAACGTGTTATGGCTGCGTTAGAGTTAATGGGTCTGGCTGCAAAGAAAAATGAATATCCGCAGAGATTATCCGGTGGTGAACAGCAACGTGTAGCACTGGCAAGAGCTATAGTGAACGGTCCTGAGATCCTTATTGCAGATGAGCCTACCGGAAACCTTGATCCTGCTAACTCTAAGGAAATAATGGACATGCTTATGATGATTAATAGTAGAGGTACTACAGTGCTTATCGCAACTCACGAGAAAAGCCTTGTTCAGGAGTATCATAAGCGTATTATTCAACTTGATCATGGTCACGATATAAGCGATGTGCCTTTTGAAGAAACACCGTTTACAAGTCACGAGGAAAGTAAAGAGGTGTGACAACATGAATAAGATCAGGATTTTAATTTACATAATCAAACAAGGTTTTGTTAATACTTTTAAACATTGTTATAATTTTCTTTCTTCTACGTTTGTTATTTTTGTAGCTTTGTTTATTATGGGTTGTCTGGCGCTTACATCAATCGGCCTTAGCAACATTCTTGAAAATATGAGCGAGCAAAGAGTTATAACAATAGATTGCGACGACAGTATAAGTGACGAAGCTTCAGTGGTTGTTTTAGGATCCATCATTGATGTTGATCCGGATAAAGTAGTTGGAGTAAAGACAATATCTAAACGTGAAAATTATGAAAAAGCTCTTGATATGTTTGGTGAATCTGCCGGCTTTTTAGTGCCTACTGAAGATAATGAAGAGGAAGTAGCTCCGTATATTGAATCAATGTTTGTTTCATTTGTTATAACACTTAAATCAACAGAGGATGTAGCAGATTTCGTAGAGGCAGTCAGAACTGTTCCCGGTGTGCATGATGTAACGGATAACCTCTCTATTTATGAGTATTTTTCTTCAATTCAGTTCTGGGTAGAGTTTGGTAGTTATGCAGCTATGATTATATTAGGCTTTCTGTCTGTAATGCTGTCAATCAACACGATTAAGCTTACTGTTGATTCTAGAAAAGAAGAACTGGAAATCATGAAACATATAGGTGCTTCTCGTAGTTATATGACAGGTCCGTTCCTTATTGAAGGTCTACTTATAGGACTTATTGGATCTGTGGCGGCATTTTTTGCAGTTCGTGGCGTATATGTATATGTATATAATTATGTGGCCTCGCAAGGCGAATCGGTAATGAGCCTGATTAACCTGAAGCCTATCAGTGCTTACAGTGAGAAAATGTTTTTAATTTTCATACTGGCTGCTGTATTTGTAGGAGTATTATCAAGTATATCTGCAACAAGAAAACATATAAAGTATTAAAGAGGATTAAATTATGGAAAGCAATAATATTTACGACCCGTATAATCAAGAAAAGTCTACACAAAATGACAACAAGAAAAGAAAAACGGTCGTTATGGACAGAGGCATCTTTATTGGTATTATTATAATGATTGTTATAATATCTATGTTAAGTTCTTTTTTGATTTGTGATCGTTTGTTTTATAACGGAACTTTATTTACCAGTCAGAATAAGGTGGCCTTTGTAGGTGAAGAAGTCGATGAATATAAATTGCAGAAGTTACAAACTATAATCAATTTAATTAACGAAAATTATTGTCTTGATTACAGTATGAATGATTTGATAGAAGGTGCTATACAGGGCCTGGTGTATGCACTGGGTGACCCGTATACTAATTATCTGGAACCGGGATATTTAGAAAGTTATATGAACTATCTCACAGGAACATACGCCGGAGTTGGTATAACATATCAGGTTGCAGATAATGGGTTCATGATTGTTTCTGTTGTAGAGGAATCCCCTGCAGCGGAGGCAGGTATTGTGGCTGGAGATATTATTACTCATATTAATGATAAAAGTGCTCTTGAATATGATAATGAGATGTTAAGCGAAGCTCTTAGTGTAGATGGTGCAACAAGCACTCTTACAGTTATAAAAGCTGCTGACAATGCCACTGTAAATGTTCAGGTTACTGCAAGACAAATAAACGTAACCAGCGTATACACAGGCGATTTTGGTGATGGAATTAAATATATCAGAATCACTCAGTTTGATGATGATACAGGCACTGAATTCAAAGCTGCAGTAAATAAAATACAGGAAACAGAATGTAAAGGTCTTATCCTTGATCTTAGAAATAACGGCGGCGGATACGAAAAGGAAGCTGCAATTGTTGCAGACACTATTCTCCCGGAGGGAACAATAGCATATTGCGAGGATAAGAAAGGCAATGTTTTAGATACTGTGTACTCCGATGCTAATGAGCTTACAATGCCAATAGTGCTTTTAGTAAATCAGAATTCTGCCAGCGCTTCTGAATATGTTACAGGAGCATTTAAGGATCATAACAAAGGAACCATAATTGGTGTGAAAACATTCGGTAAGGCTCTTGGCCAGGTTACTTATCAGTTTGACGGAGATGATAGTGGCCTTACGTTAACGATTGCCAGATATTTTACCCCTTCCGGCAAGTGTATTCATGGTGAAGGAATCACACCTGATATTGTTATTGAACTTAGCGATGAATATAAGAATTCTGCTGTGACTGATATCCCGTTTGAACAAGATACACAGCTTCAGAAGGCTATTGAGGAGTTAAAGAAATAATTATGTACAATCACATTGCCGGTTTCTATGACAAATCAATAGACACAGATAATTATTTTAACAATCTCGCTGATTTTGCTCAACAAATAATAGAAAAGAGTGATAGTTATCGTATATATGCAGATAAGCAAGAACAGCCTATTGTGCTTGATTGTGCATGTGGCACAGGCAGGTTAACAAAGATATTGTACGAACGTGGCTTTGATATGATAGGTCTTGATGTATCTGACAACATGCTGGACACTGCTCGTGAAGTTTGCACCGGATTGCCTGTTTTATTCATTTGTCAGGATATGTGTGAAATGGATTTATTTGGTAGTATCGCAGCAATTACATGTATGACAGATTCTGTGAATCATATAACAGATATGAAATCATTAGAAAACTTTTTTTCTAAAGCACATAATTTTCTTGATCCCGGTGGAGTCTTAATATTTGATGTTCTTACTGATAAGCATTTTGAGAACATGGAGGCGGACAAGTGTTTCTTTGAAGACTATGATTGGGGTAGTTGCTTCTGGACCGGCGCGTATGATTCTCAAAAACGCATTTGTAAATATAACATATCATATTTTGAATATACCGGCATGAAGAATGGTAACGAGACTTATATAAGGACAGATGATTATATTACTGAAAAAATATGGAGTCTCAGAACATTGAACGGGTTGTTGAATAAAACCGGATTTTCACAGGTAATGATGTATGATAATACAAAGTTTGAGCCGGTAAATAATAACAGCCACCGTATTTATTTTGTGGCTGTCAAATCATAAGTCTTAGATTATTATATTTTCTTAGATATCTTTGAAAATATATTTCTTGTTGCAGAAGTGGCAGCACATCTCGATTTGCCCATCTTGCTCTAATATCTCGTCGATTTCTTTACGTGATAACATGCGAAGGGCATTTTTCATACGGCTTCTTGAACAACTGCATGAATACTTACAAGCATGCGTATCCATGACTTCTAATCCATATGTACCGAGAAAATCCTGCAGTATATCTGATGGGGTAGCACCTGCTGCAAGCAGTGTGGTAACAGGAGGATACATTGCGATACGAGTTTCTAAATCACTGATAAGGTCTTCTGAGGCGCCGGGCATGAGTTGCAGCATGAAGCCGCCTGCTTTGTGTACTTTATATCCTAGTTTGGCGCGGGGAGAGGGCGCCACCAGTACGCCCAGCGATACAACAGATGGTACCTGCTCGGAAACAACGAAATATTGCGCAATATCCTCAGCAATCTCTCCTGATACAAGGGGAGTAGTGCCTACATATGGCTCTTTGAGTCCCAGATCTTTAGTAACAACAATAAAGCCTTTGCCAACGGCGCCGCCTACATCTAATTTACCATCGCTTCTCAAAGGCATATCGGCTTGTGGATTTCTAACAAAACCTCTTACGTTGGCATGAGCATCTGACACAACGATCATTCTACCTAACGGGCCCTTGCCGTTTACCTGGATCGTCAGGGAATCAGTGTCGTTTTTTAACTGACTTGACATGAGCGCTCCGGCTGTAAGTAATCTTCCCAAAGCAGCAGTAGCTGTTGGGGAAGTCATGTGATATTTAAGTGCTGTATTAACGATATTTGTGGTTTGCGCAGCAATAGCACGCACGGTGCCTCCTGCTGCAATACCTGTTGTTATATAATCGTAATCTAAAATCTGTTCTGACATTTTCTCGCTCCCGTGAAAATAAATTTATATATTAAATCTTCTGCACATTTGCAGCCTGTGCACCTCTTATGGTGTCTACGACCTCAAAAGAAACAGTCTGCCCTGCGCTTAGAGTCTTAAATCCATCTGATGATATTGCAGAGTAGTGAACAAAAATATCGTTGCCTGCTTCTCTCTCAATAAAACCAAATCCTTTATCTGCATTAAACCATTTAACCTTGCCGGTTTCCATAATTTTCTAATCCTTCCTTAAATATTGCCCATGTAGGGTAACATACTTTTATTTTAGCGTCAAATAATTCTACCGCTCTCTGTAATGATCAGATCCATTGCCACATCATGAGGTCGTACCTCAATTGCATCTTTGATCTGGCAATCTTTTGCCAGTCCGATTTTATAGAAATTGTGAGCACCATATCTGTGAAAATATCTATCATAATAGCCACAGCCATGTCCCTTTCTGTTCTTGTTCACATCAAACTCCACTCCCGGCACAATAATCAGCTGTGGATTCTGCGGTGATCTCTCACAGGGTATAGTATATAGCGTGTCTGATTTGCCCATTGGTTCTTGTAATCCGTATTTTCCTGTACTCAATTCACATAAATCAGAAATAAGATAAAAATCCATAGAAAAACCAGAACCGACCTTTGGCACAGCAACTTTCTTGTTACGGGCAAGAATTTCATTAATCAATTCAATTGTGTTAGCCTCTTTTGGTGTGGATACATAACACATTACTGGATTAGCTTGTGCAAAAACTGAAAGCTTATGCAGTTTTTCAAAAAAAACATTCACCTGAACATCACTACCGGAATAAGATATATTACCGTGAAATAATAACAAAAAACTGAAAAAGAGGCAACACGATTTGAAGGTGAGATGGTGTCAAGTTATTCTTGGGATTTCAAAATTTTCTGCCACACTCGACATTTTAACGAAAACTCCCGATTTTGTGTCAACTTACTACTTTTGCCTTGCCATATGCTTTCATTAGCACTTTCAAGC
>SVJB01000054.1 GCA_015069185.1 Oscillospiraceae bacterium | reverse complement strand
CTACGACAAGTTGGAAAAGGTATATTCGATTTGGATTTGCAACGAGAGAATTCCGGAAGGATTAAAGAACTCGATTACGCGGTATCATATTGAGAAAGAAGATATTATGGGTCAGTGCAATGAGAGCGATGCATTGCATGATTTGTTAGAAGTAGTTATTGTACGCAGAGGAGCGGAAGCGTTGGAGAATACTCTGTTTGAGTATCTGGAAGGGGTGTTCACAACGAACTTTGATACGATCAACAAGTATGTTGATGTGGAAGATAATCAGAAGGTGAAGGAGGTCTTGAAGATGATGAGCGGATTGGGTGAATCTTTGGAAAATAAGGGATTTGACAAAGGCTTCAATAAAGGCTTCAATAAAGGCAAACTGGCTCAGCTAATCGAATTAGTGCAGTCCGGAGACCTCACGGAAGAGCGGGCTGCGCAGAAGGCAGGTATGACGCCGGAAGAGTTTCGCGAGAAGATGCAGAAGGAAACACAGTAAGACGAGAAGATGAATAATGCAAGAGCAGGTTTATATTCAGAGCAGGATATATGCCTGCTTTTATCGTGTTTTTACGATGTTTTGAAGTAACTTACACAAATGGGAATAAGGTACACGGTACGGATGGTTGTGAGGGATAAATGAATACAAGATACAATATGATTATCATTAAAGGTGAAATAAAGACACCAAATATAATCTCGTGTGTGTATAATCAGTACACAAAAAAGATGGATGTTAAATTTAATAATGGAAAAACATATTCATATGCGTATTCAAATGTAGAATGGTTAAAAGACCCTCAAGTTTTGAATCCTGTCATGTATCGTATTAGCAGAGAGGGACGGGAGTTCTTTGACGTTAAAGCAATATATGTATTTAGGGGTACATACAAGTCTTATTGGCATATTTGTTTTGGTGATGGTAGTGAAAGAGATTATTGTCAGAGCGACTTGCATATTATTGAATCCTGTCTGACTCAGAGTCAGGCATCAAATGTATTTGAATATATAAAGCAAATCGCTGGTTTGAGTGACATTAAGAATAAAGAGACTGGCGAAAAATTATTGTCTAAGAGATTTGACAAGATTTCTTTTGTGGGTAGTGATGTAGCTTTAGCAAAATATTTGAATCCGTCATCACTGCAAGGAAAAAGAACAGGAAGCGAATACAATCCGATTTTTCCATTTGGATGCAATAACAGTCAGTACAAGGCTGTGAAAAATGCCATGGAGAACCAGATTAGTGTTATTCAGGGACCTCCTGGAACAGGTAAGACGCAGACGATATTAAACATTATTGCTAATATACTAATGCAAGGGAAAACGGTACAGATCGTATCCAACAATAATTCGGCAACGGAAAATGTATATGAAAAATTATCATCAGCCGAGTACAATTTGGGTTTTGTTGCTGCAACACTAGGATGTTCTGAGAACAAGAAATTATTTGTTGAGCATCAGGATACAAATTATCCGGATTTTTCGCTGTGGAAAACAAATGAAAATTCTTTTGATTTGCAGAAGAGAATAGCAGATCAATCCTATCAGTTAAAAACTGTTTTTGATAAGCAGGAGAAACTTGCGTGTTTAAGGCAGGAACTTTCACAATTGGTTACAGAACAGGAATATTTCAACCAATATGTTAAAGAAATAGATGTTGATGCAGACAATGTAAAGTTAATGAAAAAACTATCATCAAAACATTGGATGGTATTGTGGCAGGAGTGCCAGTTGATTTCGGAAGAGAAAAAGGCAATAGGATTTTGGTTTAAGGTAAAAGCTATATTAAAATATGGAGTAATCGACTGGAATTTCTATAAGCAAGATATTTCAAAAATAATTACAACTTTTCAAGCTATGTATTATCGTGCAAAGCGAGCGGAGTTGTCTGCAGAAATTGCGAATGTTGAAAAGTACTTAAATAATGTTAATAAGAATTTGCTTGATGATTTATGCAATCAGTCAATGGTTGTACTGAAAGATAAACTAGCAAGAAGATATGAAGGTAAGGGTAATAGAAAGATATTTAGCGAAGATAATTTGTGGAAGGAACCATATGATGTTCTGGCTGAGTATCCGGTTATTTTAAGTACAACATTTTCATCAAGAAATAGTCTGAATTCAGAGGTGGTATACGATTATATTATAATGGATGAGGCATCACAGGTAGATATTGCAACTGGTGCATTGGCACTTTCCTGTGCAAGGAATGTTGTGGTTGTGGGGGATACGAAGCAGCTTCCTAATGTTGTTACAGATGATGTAAAGCTCAAAGCAAAGGCTATATTTGATACATTTAGTGTGAATGAAGGCTATCGGTATACAAATAGTTTTCTGCAATCCATTTTGGATGTTATGCCAAATGTAACACAAACATTACTGCGGGAGCATTATAGATGCCATCCTAAAATAATAAATTTCTGCAACCAGAAATTTTATCGCGGGGAATTGATTATAATGACAATGGATAAAGGTGAAGAAGATGTCTTGTCTGTGGTAAAAACAGTTGCAGGAAATCATGAGCGTAACCATTATAGTCAGCGTCAGATTGACGTGATTAAAAATGAGATTATACCAAAACATGTTTCGAACCTGGCAGAGACAGGGATTATTGCACCGTACAGAAATCAGGTAGAAGCATTAAGCAAGGAGATAACGGATATTGATGCTGCTACAGTGCATAAGTTTCAGGGCAAGGAAAAAGAGAATATTATTATATCTACTGTGGATGATGAAATATCTGATTTTGCAGACGATCCGTATTTAATCAATGTTGCTGTATCAAGAGCGAAAAAGAAATTGATGTTGGTTGTGACTGGAAATGAGCAATCAAAAGAGCGTAATATAAC
>SVJB01000027.1 GCA_015069185.1 Oscillospiraceae bacterium | reverse complement strand
TGAGGCAACACCTGAGGCAACACCTGAGGCAACACCAGAAGCAACACCTGAGGCAACACCTGAGGCAACACCTGAGGCAACACCAGAAGCAACACCTGAGGCAACACCTGAGGCAACACCTGAGGCAACACCTGAGGCAACACCTGAGGCAACACCCGAGGCAACACCTGAGGCAACACCTGAAGCAACACCTGAGGCAACACCTGAGGCAACACCTGAAGCAACACCTGAGGCAACACCTGAGGCAACACCTGAGGCAACACCAGAAGCAACACCCGAGGCAACACCAGAAGCAACACCTGAGGCAACACCTGGGGCAACACCTGAGGCAACACCTGAGGCAACACCTGAAGCAACACCTGAGATACAAGTATGACCGAAAAAAATATTATTTCACATATAAAAGGAATATCGCGTTGTTGGTTTACGTATTTTCTGGCAGTACTTTTTAGTTGGCTTTCGTATCCTATAATTGTTATTGCCCTTCAGCAGTTTGCAAACATTCATGTACTTTTAGGAATATACACATTAATAGTAACAATTGTATTTTTTATATTACTATATTGTAACATGCATAAATTTGGCAATATGGATCGGAAACCGTATAAATGGGCCAGATATAAAGCAAAAGGACTATTGTGTGGTGCGATTGCATTTATGGTAATATTTGGATTTGAGTGTCTGGCTATTGTTATTGCAGAAGAGTTTTTTATTGTCCATCATCCGTATTACGTAATTGAATCAGTTAATTCGTACGTAAGATTGATACTGTATATGCCTTTTTATTGGTTGTATACATTACTTAATGGCATACCGGAAGAAAATGTTGTTCCAGTTGTGAAATATTTGACAGCTCTTATTCCTATGGTTGCCGGTATTGGGATTGCCGGTCTTGGATATTTGATGGGATTTAAAAATATCCGGATAATAAAGAAAAAAGAAAAACCGGAAAAACAACAGAAAACAAAGAGAAAATTAACTGATTGGTTACTTTATACAGAAAAGAAAGATAGTGGAAAAGGTAGATAATAATGAACGAAACAGTTGAATGCAGAGATTTTTGTATAGCAATATCAAAGAGCCTGGATGAATATTACAATAGAATATATGATCGACAATTAAATCCGAATTATGATGAAGAGTTTATATCCACAGGATTTTATGACCAGGATATGTTATCTGAAAACGAAAGAGAAGCCCGTTGGCAGGATGAATATTATGAAGCATTTGCTATGACAAATGGCCAGTATATTAGACTTATCACTGAAAAATGGGATATTAATGAAGTAAAACAAGCTGTTGAAATGTTTGTTGATCAGCTTCCCTCTAACATTCCGTCGTTCTTATATGATCTTGTTGCCGATAAAATTGATGCAAAGGAGTATTTCCAGAGTCTCTATGAAGATAGAAAAAGATCTCTTAGTGTAGATACATATTCAAATGATATTGATAAACAGGATATTATCAACACAGATGGCATTATAAAGCTAGTCGAACTTTTCACAAATATGAAACTGGACTATTTTGATATTGCGTTGGATATACTTGACAATCTTAATGTGAAAAATGATTCAGTAATTGAAACAACAGTAGATTATATGTGTAAAATCAGACCGGAAAAAGTATTTGAATTACTTCGCGATGATTACTTTGATGATTATGCAAAACATATTGCATTAACTCTGCTTGCTGAAACAGAATATAAGACGGAAGAATTATATCAGATGCTTAGAACTATGTTCAAAAATGCCCAGACTACAGGAGAGAAGCTAAATATGTTCTTTGTGCTTGGCACATATGGTAATCCCCGTGCTATCCCAATGATGAAAAAGTTTATCAAAGATGTTTACGGCGAACGCATCAAACCTCCGGAAGATCAACAAGAGCGCAATACATTGCTTACTTTGTTTAATATTATTACAGATCTTGGCGGTAATGTTCAGGATCTGATATCATGATAAATTTTCACAGTTAAAAATAGGAATAAATAAACACCCTCTGTAATATGTTTTTAATACGTAGTTTACAGGGGGTGTCTTAATAATGATACTGATAATGAAAAGAACCAATATTATACTGGGAAGTCTGATACTGATTTTGACTCTGGCAATAATTGGTATTAATATAGTTATAGGAAGTGAACCGGATAATAAGCAAACAGTAGATGTTAATACTGTTCCGACTTTGACAACAACAGGCAAGGTTATTGTTCTTGATGCCGGCCACGGTGGAGAAGATCCAGGTGCAGTCAGCAGTTTTTCTGGCGCCTGTGAAAAGGATATTACGCTTCAAATTGCGCAAAATGCTAAGACTTTACTGGAAAAAGCAGGATATACAGTTATAATGACAAGATCTGAAGATATACTTGTTTACGATGATGAGAATTTGTCAATGACAGCAAAAAGACGTCAGGATTTACTTAAAAGAAAACAAATAATGGATGAAAGCAATGCAGAAATTGTAGTTAGTATTCATTTAAATGCTTTTACTGATAGACAGTATTGGGGCGCTCAGGTGTTTTATACCAAAGAGTCTTTATCCAGCAAGAAATTAGCAATTTGCCTGCAGGACAGTATGCGTGCTTTTCTGGATGAAAACAATCAGAGAGAGGCGTTACTTAAATCTGAAGATATTATTATTACAAAGGATTGCAAAGTAACAACTGTAATCGTAGAGTGTGGATTCTTGTCGAACGAAGCCGAAGAAAAGAAACTAATTGATCCTACATACCAACAGTCGGTGGCAGAGGCTATCAAAGCAGGCATCGATGCATACTTTACTGTGGAGGTACCACAGAAATAAATTAAATGAAATTTCATTTTGGGAAATAATATATAGCAAAAATGACACCTCCATAATTGAGGGCACCTGTGTTTTTCGTAAAAAATACAGGTTTTTTTGCGTTATTCAATAAAATCAATATGTAAAAACGGGAAATAACACACTGGATTACCGTGTAAATTGAAATGCAGTATGATATGCAACACCTGAGATAAATCAGGAAATAAAGGAGGAGCATACGTATGCATGATGTTATGCACAGGCGATTTGAATACGCTTTTTTGAACAAGAATAAAATAAATAAGGCCAATGATACCGCCACGGGCCACCAAGTATGTATTAAACGATGGGAAAGAGGTGATATTGATGCTGTAAACGAAATCGCCGTGCTGACATCCATCAAGAGCAAAGGCGTGCCAAGCTTCATATGCTCGTTTGAAGATGAAAATGGCAAATATATGGTTACTGATTGGATAGATGGAGTGACCTTAGAGGACTATATCAAGAATTGTGAGAGAATATCAGAAGATATATGTATTTCTATAATAATACAGCTATGCAACATTGTTCAGGAACTTCACCAGTCAAATGGTGGTTATCTTCATTTGGATATAAAACCATCTAATATAATAATTAACGATAAAAATGAGACCTTTTTAATTGATTTTGAAAGTGCAAAGTCAATATCGACAGAGAAACATATACATACAGAAAAGACCGTGAGAATAGTAAGTGAACGCTTTTCTGCGCCGGAGTTATATTTTGACAATCCTTGTATAGAGAGTGATGTGTATTCCATTGGCAAGGTAGCAGAAGCATTGCTGTCTAAAGTTGATAATAGTGAATGTATAAGGCAAATAGTTAATAAGAGTACACAGTTTGATATATGTGTCAGATATAGTAATCCAGGGGAAATAATACATGCATTAAAAAACAATAAGCAAGAAACAACAAGCATTAAGACGCCGATTACTGCCTTGATAGACTGTAATATGTGTTTTGCCGGTGAATTAAGCAACTTAATGGCTCAAGTATATAAATTATCAATAGGAGTATTCGCTTTGTCAGAAAAAGGGGAGAACAGGCTTGTTTATTACAGTATGCCTGGTGAATACTTTACACACAGAGATAATTTGAATGTGTATGAAACAAGCGCTATAACATTATATCCGACAGGGTTTCCGGGATACGAAAAGAATGTTCTGTTCTATAAGAATAAGAGTGAATGGATAAAGCGAAAGTGTCTGCATAAGGTATCAGATAATATGGAATTGTATATAAGTGGAATGAATTTTATTGAAGAAATTTTACTTACAGATTATGAAGAAATTCAGGATTTTATCTCATGGAGTAAAGAGAATTTTGATGTTGTATTAATTACTTCTGATAGAAATGATGATAGGTTGACAGATGACATTATGTGCTGTTTGTGCGATTACATCATAACAACTCCCCAATCAAATGTAGATGATGTGGAGGCGGCATTTCAATTTTTTAAGACTCACTCTGTTAAGAATGGGTATGACAAAGATAAAGTTTTGTATATAGCATGGGATTACGATCCGGGTAACAGTATTCCTCAGGAGTCTATAAAAATCATGGTAGGTGATGACAAATATCTGGGAGCTATAAATCGCGCAGAATATAGACAATATAAACGAAATTTTGTTACTGAAGGCAGAATGGAAATGAAAGAAATTGGTAGAAGTCAATACGAAGAGATCATAGAAAAAATACTAAAAATGTAATATGAAAGGAACATGGATATGAAGAAAAATTATATTGTGAAAATTGCATTGATGTTTGCCTTGGTTGCTGTTGTAGCCGGCATATACACATTTATAGTAATACCATCGGTGCGAAAAGACATGCAAAGAAAATTTAATAAACAGCTGGAAGCATCAATGAATTCATACAGATCTGTACTTGTATATGTTGGAAACACGCCTCTTTTGGAGGGTAGTGTAATAACAGAATATAACAAAAACAATTTTGAGGTTATTGAAATGCCCAAAGCCGCATTAACTGCTGATTATGTTTCTGATTTCACAGATATAATTGGGTCAAAAGTGGAGTATACCATATGCAAGGGACAACAGGTATCATATAGTAATTTCACGGAATTTCATCATACTACGAGCAATGATGAGAGATTAAAAGAATTTAAAATCGCCGGACTGGTAGCGAGACATGCTCAAATTGGGAATTACATAGATGTAATAGTCTGTTACGAGGATGGTTATGACATCGTAGTGCCAAAGGTGCAGCTATACGATATAGCGTTAAATAAAGAAGATGGAAATTATCAGCAGGATAAAGAAGGTATGTATACAATTGTTATCGCGGTAAACGAGACTGAATATAACGACTTAGTACATGCAGAAAAAGACGGTATATTAGATATTCGTATTTATCTCGATGAAAACCAGGAACCATCAGAAAAAACGTATTACCACATAGAGTATTGATATGAGCTATCTTGATAATAATGTTTGGAAGCATATAAGTCAAACAGTTGGCGATTGCTTTATGAATCCGGAACAATATATGGCACTTTATAAAACAGACCGTAGAGAAGCAATAAGAGCGATTAGCCATTTTACCGATATGAAAGATAAAGCAGCCCTTGGCGATAGAAAGGCAAGAGACGCGATCATTGACTACTATGTGCGTATAATAGACGATTTGTGTAATGGCGTGATTGTGAGCTTCATAGATAAAGCTGTTAATTTTCAAAATATTATAGATAACGATGATGAGATAATTTTTGAATTACTTATGGCAAGTTGCAGGCTGGGTGTATTGATTGACAAATACAATATTAAGAATGTTATTACGTCAGAAACTTTGCATGATATTGCTTTGGCTGAACAATGGGTTATGGAAAAATATGTAAGCCGTGAAGAGCAACTTAGATTTATTGCTACACTAATCTATTCTATGAGCTATGGACAGGATTGTATCGAGGCTTTGCAATACCAGGACATAAATGAGATAGGAATACTTAATAAAGACTATGTGTACGTTACATATAAAGGAAATAAAATACGACTTCCTTTTCTATCCTTTGAGAGTACCGGCACAATAGTTAATATACAAAAGAAGACAACGCAGAATTCGGCTTTGAATTACGATATGCAAAATCCCATTGTTGTCACTTCCAAATATAATTCCAGCCGAATAAGCGTTGCCGGATATGATGTAACGCCGTCGGACAAGGATTTCTACTACAACGAAAGAATTTTTAATGTGGAGGTTGTTACATTAGAGAGGTTAAGAGATGATTATCATACAATAAATGATATTATGTATAATTTATTTATGTTAAATCAAGCCGGTAGAGGTAGCTTCATTGTATCTGGCTCAGATATGGGAGTGGGTAAGAGTACTTTTCTGTTATCAATGATTGGAAAATGTCCTGAATCATGGGGGATCGGTATATTAGATCAGCAAAATGAACTACAAGTAGGTGTCAAATACCCGAATAAAAATGTAATAACCTTGGTGGAGAATAGTAAGAAGAACCTGGCTCAGTGTTTTGCATACCTGTTGAAAACATCTAGGGATGTAATGGTTGTTAGTGAGATAACTCTGCCAGACGAAGTGTCCGAACTTGTTAATGCTGCTATGAGACTTAATGCAGGAGTTAGTGCCACCATGCACTCTCTGTCGCCAAATGAAGTCATACCGAATCTACGTAATCTTATGATGAAGACAAGCATGTATAACGATAAATCTACCGCAGAGGAAGATCTCGCCAACAGTATTGATATGATAATTCATCTGAGAAGATTGGATTGTGGCAGGATTGTTGTAGATAGTATACATGAGGTTGTGTGCAATGACATCACACCGGAAATGTTCGATATGAAGACACTTGATAAAAAAACATTGTTTTATGAGCTTGCCGGCAGATATTTATACGACATGATAATGGGACATCGGTATTCACTGAGACCTATTATAAGATTTGATAATCATTTACATGATTGGATTTGTGAAAATAAACCATCAGAAAAATATATTAACAAAATGATGAGATATGCAGGTAGAGAAATGGTATCTCGTGTTGTGGAGGATTTGATATGGACAAAGTAATCTTTATTATTACATTTATTGTAGCGTTGCTTGCAATAATTGGTGCTGTTTTATATAAAATATTTAGCGTTGTAAAACAAAAAAAATATGGCAATTTAGATACGCATGCAGTGTTGGATTATTATTGTAATAAAATATATGTTTTTATATCTAAAATCTCATTCTTGCGTATGGTACATCGCGAACTATCATACAAGCTGTCGGTTTTTAATAGGCAATCATTTGAGAAGAACGGACAATATGCCACATTAATCATACCTACAGCATTGCTGGTAGTAGTAATTTTATCTGTTATTATAGTTAAGATGTGTTTACCTCTATGGTATATTGCGCTTATATATATTGCTTTGATTTGTGGCGGATTAATATTTGCCTTTTTGATACTTACCGGATTTATAATGAACTCTTTTTTGAAAGCAATGCCTGAAACACTAAAAATATTAAATTCACGATTTTCTTCAAAAAGAAATATATCAAAGGCAATAGGAGTGAGCCTGCCGGATTTTCACAAAGGAATCAGGGGTGATATGGAGCGAATATATGATGCCCTTAAACTTAATGATGTTGATAGGATTAAATATGTTTTTGGCAGTATAGAACAGAAATACCAGAACACACATATGACAGTTTTGTTAGAACTTATCTGGGTCGCATATTATAACGGAGGTTCTCAAGATATATCTATGCAATTTGACTCGATGATACAGGATGTAATTCATGATATAGAAAATAAACAAGATCTTAAATCAGCATCGTCCGGATATATCGCAATGTCGCTACTCTTTATGTTGGGGATACCACTTGTGCGTATGTATAACTCAAGCATTCTTGATGCTTCGCAAATGGCATATTACAGTTCGCGAGAAGGGCTGATATTTGCTGGCCTGTACTTAATGGCCGCTTCGCTGGTAATTGCTATTTTGTTCTATACAGAGAGAACGGGGGCATAGTCATTATGAATTATAAGCACAGATTACTGTTTGCAGGGATAGTGTTTTTTACGGGATTTTGTATAGTGATGACGGATATTGTATTGGGTATTATCAGTGTATCTAAGGGCGTGCTTAATTTGCTTATTGCTTTAGTAATAGCGTGCTTTGCATATTATATCCCGTCAATGCTACGTTACTTTCAGAAAGTTTCAGAACGCACAAAACGCAGACAGGAGTTAAGATTTCTAAAGAAAATATTTGTTTTGTCAGGAAGCATAAAACCTGTGGATTTTGCTTCTGTGATAAAAACGATGATAGAAAAAGCTACATATTATAAACAAGATTTACAGGATATATTAGAAGCTCTTCGTAAAAGCAACTTGGATAGAGAAGAATATTTCAGCAAGTTGCTGTCTGAAACAAAGGATATAGACAGTAAGCTGTTCTATGAAAAGCTGAATATAGCATTTTTCTATGATTTTGATCAGGCAGTTAGCGGCATTGCAGGAGATTTTGAACAGGAAAAGAGAGCTCAGACGAGAATGATCAAGAAAAAAATAGGATTGATTCATATTATCGGTATAACCGGGCTTTTCGTCATAATGACAATTTTACTGATTTATATGCTGCATCCATGGTTGGATTCACTCAATTTGAGTGGACTATAACTACAGATTTTGTAGGGGAGGTTTGTATGGAACATATTATAACTGATGTTATCATTGGTGTTATTATCTTATCACTGTTGTTGGTTGTTATCCCTATATACAGGAATCAATCAGAACAAATGGCTTCTGTTATAGAAATAACGGACCAAAATGAAAAAATAAAGGAGGTGATTTTCAGTGATTTGCCCAAATGTGGAGATGTAGTGTCGGGAAGATATATCAAGGAATTAGTATATTATTACGCAGAAAAAAATGAACTGTTTCTTGTAAGAATAAAAAAATCGGGGACCTTATATTTTCTTACTGAAACATATTACGATACAATACATTCTATTCTAAATGAAGACCATATGTTTTTTACAGTAACTATAGCAACACCGCATGAAAACAGCTTTATGTTTGTGCAACAAACAGTGATAACAGAAAACACCTGATATAAATATTTATATTATTAAAATTTAGGAGGATTTTTATGGAAAAAGTAATCGCAACAATCGTTATTATCGTTTTAACAATGGGTCTTATCAGTTATGCTATCATTGGACAAATGGGTGGCTTCAGAGATACTGCTGATACAGTAACAAATGAGAGCACAAGACTGGATGCTATGCTCAATGATAGCTCAATCGTGCCTATCAGTACTGTACGTGGATATATGGGTAGAAGCGTGACAAATGGCTTCGATGTTTATGTCTATGATGGGGCTGATGCAACTGTAGACGCAGAAATAAACGATTCTATTGATGAGTGTGGAGAGAATGCTATGTTTAACATGGAAAAAATCTATGATGAATATGGCAAGATAGAGACTATTAATTTCTATCTGATCTCACAAGCATCAGCTGCTTAAAATCTAAGAGTATTTATTCAATTTATTTTCACAAAATACAAGCTCTCCGATATTATCGGAGAGCTATAACTCAAGGGAAGAGGATAATATGGTTGGTAAAATAGTCGCACAAATGATTTCTTGCATTATATTCGTATATATGGTAGTTGTCGGTATTACATTTATTCTTCATATAACTATTACAGAACGTGTGAATGACATATGTTATGATGTTGCTGATACAGTAGGGACAGAAGGTGTATTTTCGTCAGAGGTGTATAACTATTTATGTGAAAATCTATCTCGGTATGGCGAATATACTGTTACCGTTATGCTAAAGGATAAAGGTGATGCAGTTACTTGTTATTTATATGGAGAGGATGAAATATTAGATGTACCACTCGAGGTAGGAGATAGAGTGATAATTGCAGCAAGCAGCAATGATCAATCTCTGTTTGAGAAAATAACAGGTGCTGACAGTCGAATAAGCGGTGTCAAGATTGCCGTAATAGGATAAGGAGAGGGCTTATGAATGATATTGTTGCATTCTTTGTTGTGCTTTTTCTGTTTGTATCAGGTTTTGTATCAGTAAGTACGCGTATATGTGATAACGTGAATCGCAGAATTGATAAGCAAAATATAAATCTTGCAGGCAAGGCAATCGCTGAATATGCGGAAAATTACGAAGATGATATTATTATAAATGAATCTGAATATATGTCTGACTTGGTTACATTAACAAAGAATGCTATTGTTGGAGGTATCTTTGTTTATGATAATAATATAAAGGGAATAGATAGCAAAGGAAACTGTTTTATTAATATATCAACTAAGACAATGGCAGAAGATAATATTATTTTATTGATAAATAATATTATGTATGAACTAATCCCACAAGACAGCCCACTTGCTGCAATAAATATTGCTAACGCGGAGGAATATGTCAGAAGTTACATGTTTAATAATATAGAGGGGACCACTGCTTTTGTGATTACGAGCCAGGAAAGAAATGGCGAATATACATACAATGTGGCAGGGTATAGACTTACTACAGGTAAGAGTAAATGATTTGAGAATAAAAAAGGGACAAAACTAACCTGCTCTGTCCCGTATATTGTAATATATATTGATTATAGTGTTATACCAAATTCTTTTTCCATGAGGGCGAGAATTTCTTCTCTGTAAGGCATAGAAGGAGAAGAGCCAAGGCGCGTTACAGAAATTGCAGCGGTGCATGTAGCAAACTTCAATGCTATATCAATTGGCATTTTTTCGGCAATCGCCGTAGCTAATCCACCGTTAAAGGCATCTCCGGCACCGGTTGTTTCTACTGCTTTTACTTTAATGGATGGGATCAAAACGCTTTCTGTCCCGTTTGAGTAGAATGCGCCTCTGACGCCTAATGTAATAATTACATTTTTTACGCCCATTTCGAAGAATTTTGCTGCGGCTTTATGGCAATCTTCTATTGTGTTCACTTTAATTCCGGTGAATTGTTCTGCTTCACTTTCGTTCGGCGTCACATAGTCAATTCCCTCAAAGATACCTTTCGGAAGATTAATATATGGCGCAGGATTGAGAATAAAAGGTTTACCATATTTATTAGCCAATTCCTTTGAGGCAATAATTGCGTCTACTGTATTTTCGTGCTGAGTAAGTACGGCATCACAATCTATAAAATCTTTCTCGGCAGCATAAACTTCTGTTCTGCCAACCTTTTCGTTGGCAGCGAATATTACAACGATTCTATTCTGAGCAGTTGCCTCATCTATTTCGATTAGTGCACTTCCGGTTTCATCGTTATCGTTTACCTCGATATATTCTTCGCTCATGCCTTCTGTTTCGTAGTGCTTCTTTAGGATCTGACCAAGAACATCATTTCCTCTACGACCGATAATCTTAACTTCAGATCCGGCACGATGTGCTGCGGTCATCTGGTTACTTCCTTTGCCACCGGGACCAAATCTAAGGGTAGTTCCTTTGACCGTCTCGCCTTCAATTGGAAGGTGAGGAGCAAAACCTGTTACATCAACAATAAGTGAGCCCGGACCGATAACTTTTGCCATTACAGATTACCTCCTATTAAGCATTTGCTCCGGCAATAATTGTAATACCTGCTGATGTACCAAGACGTGTAGCACCCGCTTCGATCAGAGCCTTTGCATCTTCGTAAGTTCTGATACCTGATGAAGCTTTAAGCTCCACATTTCCTGTAAGGTTTGCTTTCATGAGAGTAATATCTGCAACTGTTGCGACGCCTGCAGATACACCGGAACATGTTTTAACAAAATTAGCACCTGCTTCACAAGATAATCTTGTTGCGATAGCTTTTTCTTCGTCTGTAAGTAAGCCGGTCTCAATAATAACTTTAACAAGTCTGCCTTTTGCTGCTGCTACAACAGCTGCAATCTCGTCACGAACATAATCATAGCAACCATCTTTGAGACGGCCAACATTAATTACCATATCAAATTCATCACAACCATTTTCATAAGCTTCTTCTGTTTCGGCAACTTTTATTGCAGTGTTGTTCTGTCCTAAAGGGAAACCAATAACTGTACATACTTTTACATCGCTGCCTGCTAACAATTTTTTTGCTAGCGGTACATTACAAGGGTTAACGCAAACAGAAGCAAAATCCCATTGGAGAGCGTCTGCGCAAAGCTTTTCGATATCAGCCTTCACAGCAAAAGGCTTTAGATTTGTGTGGTCGATATATTTACTTATTTTTTTCATAGTGAGTAATCCTTTCTTTTCATAAATTTACATATTAATCTTCATCAATCGTTTTAAATGATTTTCCCCATTCTTTGAGACGGAGCTCATATGCATCATTAAAACGCCAGTCACGCCAGAAAGTAAGAATACACAAATCTTCATTTGATGCACTGTTATCAAGCGCGTGAAAAACACCGGCTGGAATAAATATAACTTGTCCGCCTGCAATATCAATTATTTTGTCGTCAAGCTGCAATTTCCCGTTTCCTGATAAAATATAATAAATCTCATCTTCCTCGTGTGTAGCGCCGCCTAACGCATATCCGGCCTTCACGGTACCGTGATTCATCTGAATAACATTATCTCTACCTGTTATAACATGGTCCAGTATCATTCTCGATTCATATTCGGGACCGCAAATAAGCGGTTTAACCTTTGCAACTTCTACTTGAAGTGGCGGTAATTTTTTTTCTTCCATAACAAAACCTCCTTGTGAAATGTTTATTCAAAAGTAACCATCATTTTAATTTTAGATGTATGATAATCTTTCTCGTTCTTAAATGCATCAAGACACTGCTCGAATGGTATGTGGTGTGTTACCACAGATGTCAGCTTAACGGGATTTGTTCTCATAATCTCGCAAACCGCAGGGGAGTTACCCTGACACCCTGCTGCACCTACAAGTGTAAGACAGCCTAGTACCAGCGGATCGATTGCTATATCATTAATATTATGTTCGTAAAAACTGGCAATAGAAATGCGAGCATATCTGGCAGCTGCATTAATGCAATCTTTTAATGCATCAGGAGACCCGGATGTCTCCACTAGCATTGTAGCACCTTTGCCACCGGTCAGTTCTTTTATTCTGGAAGCAGCCGGCTCCTTCTTGTTGTTGACAAGAATGTCTGCACCAAGCTCCTTGGCACGCTTCATTTTTTCTTCACTTCTGCCAACAAAAATAACCTTACCGGCGCCATAATATTTTGCAAGCCACACTGAAATAAGACCAATAGCACCGGACCCGTAGACAACTACTGTATCTTCCGGACCAAGCGATACTTTCTTAAAAGCATCATATGCAATTGATGCAGGCTCGATCAGAGCACCTTCGTCCATGCTGAGTTCATCCGGGAGCAGAAAAACATGTCTCTCGGGCATTGCCATATACTGAGCATAACAGCCGTCCCAACAATTCACAGTACCTACTGAATGAACATCATTACATTTCATATAGTCCTGCTGGGTGCAAGCATCACATTTACCGCATGCAACAAAATTGTCTGCATAAATTCTGTCGCCTGGTTTGAAATTCTTAACATCAGGACCTACAGATTCTACAACGCCAGCCCATTCGTGACCAAAACGACAAGGGTAAGAGATCTCACCGCTTCTGATAAAACTGCTATCACCTGTGAAAATAGAATAATCGGTGGCGCAGATACCGGTTCGTACAACTCGTGCGACCACCATATCGCCTTCAGCAACAGGCTTTGCAACATCTTCTATACGAGCGTCGCCGGGACCATATACTGTAATAGCTTTCATAGTTTCTTTGCTCATAGTTCTCTCCTTCAAATTGTAATACCTTCGCCCTGACGCATCATTATATAGGGAATATCCGGAGCTGTCTCTGATACTGCTTTGCAGAATAAAGCAGGATTACCTCCGTGCTCTGCGAAGTTCCAATAGTGACATGGAACAGCCAACTTAGGCTTTAATTTGGATAATACATCTGCAGCCTGCGCCTCGTTAAGATTTCCGAAGGCACCGTTAATAGGTAGAATAAGTAAATCAACACCAATAAGCTTTTCATTCTCAAGATAATCCGGCCTATATGCCGTATCTCCCATAATATAAATCCTCTTACCGGAAATTGTAATCAACAGTCCGATTGCATCCGGTGTATCAGGTCCATGATCGCAGGCTACTGCTTCGACGCAGATACCATCCGCCTCAACAATATCTCCCTCTTTAATGTAAGTGATATTTCCTTTAACTCCTAAACGCTCACACTCAGCCTTGGTATCCATAGCACCAATAAGATGAGTCTGCCCGTTTGCCATTAATCTAGGTACGCTATCAGGATCGAAATGATCAAAATGTGCGTGTGTTATTATTAACTGTTGAAAAATAACATCATCCGGAGATAATACATATGGCATAAGTCTCTTGAATCCAAAATATCTGTTACAACAATCTGATAGATAAGGATCTACCGCTGCAAGCACTCCACTTGGAGTCTTAAACACAAATCCGGCTTGACCTAAGAAAAATACTCCTACTTTGTTTTCCGGAACTGTGGTTGTAAGTAATTTGATAGCTAATTTATCCATTACAATTATATTCCTCCTGAGTACTTTGTAAAATCAGAAATTTCTTGCAAATCCACCGCAAGTCCAACCGCCATCAACAGGTAGGACAGCACCGGTAATGTATGATGCTGCACTTGATGCCAGGAACGCAGTAGCATCAGCAATTTCCTCAGGTAATCCCTGACGTCCCATAGGTATGTGAGAGAGCAAACCCTCCATTGCGCTATTTGATGTCCATAATTTATTTGTTATCTGAATACCAATAGTACCGGGACAAATAACATTTGCACGTATGCCCTTGGGTGCCAGCTCCATAGCTATAGCTTTTGTAAAGTTAATAACACCGGCCTTAGCAGCTGTGAATGCACATTGATTACGTAGTGGAATCATACCAACAATTGAACTGATGTTGATAATAGAAGAGCCTTCCTTCATATATGGGATAACAGCTTTAGTACAGTTGTATGTACCATCCAAATCTACTTTTAAGATTGCGTCCCACCATTCATCGCTAAAATCTTCAACAGTCTTTCTCTGCTCAGGACCCACATTAATACCTGCGTTGTTAATTAAAATGTCGATGCCCCCTTGTTCAGCTGCAATCTTTGCCATGGCATCTTTTACAGCTTCTCTGTCGGAGATATCAAACTTGTAACTCGTGATATTTTCACCGCTCATTTCTTTCCTGTGAACACAACAAGCTACTTTGGCTCCATCTTTAGCAAATCTCTCAGCCATGGCAGAACCAAGTCCACCGGCAGCACCTGTTATAACTACAACTTTACCTGTGAAATCAATTGTCATTTTATACACCTCGTTATACTATTCAAACAATATTCTTATTGTCTTGCCAGAGCTTTATTTTATTGATACCAAGATTACATACACTCCTGTACTTTTTTGAAATACTATGGTACAATCGGCTCAAGTATACATGCATTTTATCACTTCAGAAGTGATAATACTATGATATACTTTGCAAAAAGTATAATTTTATTGTCTCGTTTGAGGATGTGTGACACTTGATAGATTCGAAAGTACACTATAAACCATTTTTAAAACCTATAATAGAAGAAAACAACACCTTTTCAGTTGATATTTTTTATGAAAATAAATTTTGGCTTATGGAAGATATAGGCCATGATGAAGACCATATACATGACTTATATGAGTTGTATATCAATTTATCCGGAGATGTATCTTTCTTGGTTGATGGCAACCTGTATCCGATTGCAAGAGGAGATGTAGTCATTTCCTGTCCTAATGACGTGCATCGCTGCATATATCACTCTGATTGTGTACACGAACATTTTTGTATTTGGTTCAAAGATTTTCCCCTTGCTAAGGAAAACCTCGAAGCAAAGTTCCGTGAGATAAAGCTTGTTTCATTGCCGGATGAACAGAAGGAACAATTAATAGAATACTGTTTTAATGCCTATAAAAATCTGAGTAAAGAGGATCCGCTCATCGGCTTTAGAATAATACATGAAATATATGGGATATTTGATTTGGTGTGTTCTACTGCATCGGAGAATTTTTCCGTACAAGCACAAAGTTTACCGGAAAGCTTTTCTTGCATTATTGACTATATTAATCAGAATTACGGGGATAGTAACTGTACGGTAAGTAATATCTGTGAAAAGTTTTATATATCCAAAAGCACTCTTTGCCGTAGATTCAGAAGATATTTTCAGACTACCCCCTCTGATTATCTTGAATCTAAAAGATTATCAGAGTCAAAGCGTATGCTGCTTGCCGGACATTCTGTACAGAATGTATGCCTCAATTGTGGCTTTTCCGATTGCTCATATTTTATAATGCGTTTTCGTATGAAGTTTGGTATATCGCCCTATAAATACAAGAAGAGCATATGGTAAGAAACAATCTTTCTGATTGCATTTTTTCACAGATAACTATATAATGATTAAGATATAAACATAATCTACGAGAGGATAATTTTGCAGGTGAAGGCTTTTTATTTTATACGCAAAGAGGATGCAGACGAGGTGCTGGAGTGCGGCATTAAGAGGGAAGGACATAGTACCAGAACTATTTCCGTGCATGGCACAAGTATAAGCTGTTTTGAAGCTTACTTACATCCGGCAGACTTCAAAAATAAAAGTAATGATGTTATCCCTGTGAAAATCGTTGTGCCCGATAACAAAACTTTCATTGCAGATGATTCACTAAGCGGACAACGATATGAACAGAGTATCGTCCCGCACAGCCAATATAAAATTGGTTCGTACAGATCTCCGGTATGTTTAATTACCTGCACATTATTGCCTTATATGATAGAGCAATATGATCCCAACAAAGATGAAGCATTGCTTTATCATTCATCAGAGCAGCTTTATTGTAATAGGCTTTTTTATAATGCTGACGATGCATCTGACACATTTAAAGATATAGCATTATATGCTTATTATACAAGTAAAGATGTTGCCGATATGTACTCAAGAGAAGAAGACGGTAACTATATTCTATTTATTTCACGTGACACAGGCTCCATAGAGGCTGTTGTGAGAAAACATAACCAATAATCATTTAATTTGAAAGGAATGAGCTTTTTGTCAGAAGAGAATATTACTCAGCAGAGCAAACCTCAACAAAATGGCACTAACGCGGGCAATAACAACCGCCAGCAGAGCAACAAACCCCAAAATGCACAGGTGCAGAATTCTAACCAGTCTAACCATCGACGTTATAACCCTAACAAGAATAAAGGGCATTATAATAGAAATAAAAATGTTGCCGGACGAGAATACAATCATGAGAACACCCCGGAAAGTAAGTCTGAAGTACAGAATAATGGCAATCAGAATAATCAAATGGCACAGGCCGGACAGCGCAGAAGAAATAATTTTCCCCAGAAGGATCGTAGAAATGATGTCAAAGTTGAGGAAACTGTAGAAGATATTCAGCGTGACATTAACAGAATAAATAAGGAAATTGAGCTGGAAATCAGAGAAATTATTGCTTTGAAGATGGGAATAGGCTGATATGATTTACAGCTTAGTAGGGAATACACAAATAAATTGCAGTAAAATAGTGCTGGGCACTGATTATTTTGGCAAGACCATTGCCGAAGAAGACAGCTACAGACTAATGGACTATTACTGTGACAAAGGCGGCAATATGCTGGATACAGCTCACGTATACTCAGATTATATTCCCGGTGAGCGGCATATGAGTGAAAAGGTTATTGGCAGATGGCTCAGGAAGTCGGGCTTGATCAATATACCGCGTAATAAAATATATATATCCACCAAGGGTGGATTTCCGGAACTTGACGATTTTCATAAGTCAAGACTATCATATGATAATATTAAGAGCGATCTGGAAAGTAGCCTGGAATTACTTGGCGTAGACAAAATTGATTTATATTGGTTACATCGTGACAACCCTGCTATTCCTGTAAATGAGATTGTAGGGTGGATGGATGAGTTTGTCAGGGATGGACTTATTGCATGCTATGGTGTGTCTAATTGGAAATGCAGCAGAATAGATGAGGCTAATAAATATGCAAATCAGAACGGACTTGTGGGAATACAGGCAAGTCAGATACGCTGGAGTCTTGCGCAGGTAACACCTGAAGAGGATAAGGATGATACTCTTGTAGCTATGAATTCACAAGAATACGCAGGCTATTTGGCAAATAAGATTCCTGTGTTTGCTTTCTCGTCGCAAGCAAAGGGCTTCTTCTCAAAGATTCGTGTGGACACAGATGGTAAAATAGTTCTTCCTGAGGGTAAAGCCGGACAAAGATATGCCAATGAGGGTAATATAAAAATATACAGGAAGCTATGTGAGTTACAAAAGGTATACCCTCACGCCTCTATATCACAGTTGTCCTTGTTACCGATTATAAAATCTGAAATTAATGGTTATGCGATTGTAGGTTGCAAGAATATACAACATTTACAAGACAGTATGGAATCTGCCGATCTTGATATTCAGATAGATGAGAAGTATTTATTATGATTTTTAACAATCTTATAGGACAAAACAACGTAAAACAAATATTAATTGATTCGGTGCGCGAAGGCCGTGTCAGGCAGGCGTATATTTTCAATGGGCCTGAAGGAGTAGGACGCAAGACTGCTGCCAAGGATTTTATTATGATGGCGCTTTGTGCTACATTAGATTCATGCGGCACGTGTACAAGTTGCAAACTTTGTGAAAATAACACTAATCCTGACATAATATGGATTAATCCTGCTAAAAATAAAGCTTCTATTGGTGTCGATGAGGTAAGATCACTGGAAAATATGATTGTGACAGCACCATCAACAGGCAGACTTAAATTCTTCATAATTGAAAATGGAGAACTAATGACACCTCAAGCCCAGAATGCTTTACTCAAAACCTTGGAAGAGCCACCTGAATACGCTGTTATAATAATTGTATGCAGCAATGTTTCAGCGTTGTTGGACACAATAAAATCAAGATGTGTGCAGGTGGATTTTGCTCGTAACACCAGGGCTGAGATTGCAGCTGTACTGAGGAATCGTTCCGGAATGACAGATGAACAGCTTATAGAACAAATCTGTGATTATTCAGATGGTTCTATAGGAAGAAGCCTTAGTGCTGTTAATTCCGAAGAGTATACAAAAATAAGGAGTCAGGTATGTACGGTGTTAGAAGAGCTGGGCACCTTGCCGGCAGAGTCTGATGGCAAGGTATATGCACGGCTTCAGAAGCTTTTCACAAGTAATCAGGAAAAAAAAGAGATCCTCTTCTATTTTCTTTCTTTGGAATTACGTAACATAATGATAACAAAGACAAATGACAGCAATCAAGTTGATTTATACGGTAAAATAAGCTATTATAAAGCTGCACATTGTCTTGAATATATTGAGAATACATGGAAACAAATAAAGCAGAATGTAAATTATAAGCTTGCAACAGGCAATCTGGTTATCAGAATGTATAGTGAGCTCAGGAAAGCGAGAACAAAAAATGGTTAGAATTATCGGAGTACGCTTCAACAATACAGGAAAAGTTTATTATTTCAGCCCCGGAGAGCTTGATATTAAGGTGGGCCAAAAGGTGCTTGTGGAGACCGCAAGAGGCGTTGAATGCGCAGATGTGGTTATTGGTGTGCGTGATGTAGATGAGAGCAAGATTGTGGCACCTCTCAAGGATGTAATTCGTATTGCTACAGATGAAGATCTTGAGATTCATGCAAAAAATAAAATTAAAGAAAAAGAAGCTTTTAAGATTTGTAACGAATGTATCAAGAGGCACAAATTGGAAATGAAGCTTATTGATGTTGAATACACATTTGATAATAATAAAATCATGTTCTTCTTTATTGCAGATTCCAGAATCGATTTCCGTGATCTGGTAAAGGAGCTTGCATCAATTTTCAAAACAAGGATAGAACTCAGACAGGTCGGTGTGAGGGACCAGGCCAAGACAGTAGGTGGCTTAGGTGTTTGCGGCAGAGTTATATGCTGCGCTTCCAGTATGCCGGATTTCCAACCTGTTTCTATAAAGATGGCAAAGGAGCAAAGCCTGTCTTTAAGTCCTACTAAAATATCAGGAACTTGTGGACGCCTTATGTGCTGTCTCAAATATGAACAGGAAGCTTATGAGGATGCCCTCTCAAGACTGCCCGGCGTTGGTTCGATAGTAGATACTCCGGCTGGACGTGGTGTGGTAGAGGACGTTAACTTGCTAAGAGAGACCCTCAAGGTTAAGCTTGGTAATGAGACAGAAACAGAAATGCAGGTTTATAAGGCTGAGGAAGTTACAATTGTTAAGAAAAAACACGTACATCACTCCAATAATGACAATATGTCTGTGGGCGATGAAGGTGTTCTGCCTGAAGATTAACATAGAATAATCTGATACTCACCAGAACCTAATATATCACCATTATTACAAATATTTCCATTGACTGTGAAGGACTCTTCAGTAGGTAGCCGGAGCGTGCAGATGCTATTTGCAGGTACTTGCAATGTATATACATGCCGGTTATCAGATCGCTTGTATTGCATTTTGATCAAACCTACAGGAGAATCAAAGCTCGCCTGGTACTCAGTAATGCCGGTGGCGGGACAGGGAGAGAACTCAAAATGCTTAAAACCTGGCTGTATGGGTGCAAATCCTGCCAGAGATATATGACAGAAATATAAGAAACCTCCGTGCATAGGATGGTTATATGATTGAGACGTTATGCCGGCTGGCTGATTTGATTTCATGTCAATATCCTCCCAGATAGAGGTAGCACCATCATCCATCATAGTACCAAAGCTGTTAGCATTGCGATTAAATAGCACTCTCAATGCAATATCGCCATACCCGCTGTCAAACAACATTGGAACAACATATTTATTGGCATATATACCTGTGAACATTGCGTAATTGTTTCTTTTATAATGCTCAAGCAATGAGCCCATTAATTTATCTTTCTTATTATCGGGATACATTCCAATCCTAAGGGCTACTCCGTCCGAACCTTGATACCCAAAAGTGTTATTACTGCAATCATAAAAATGATGGATTGCAGATTCTTTTATTTTAGCTGCCAGATCTGAATAATATTTATAATCTCCAATGTTCAGAGAATGGCAAAGCTCTGTCATCAAAAGACATATTTCATAAAACATAAATGTAGAGGAATGAGCTACCGGCATTCGATTCTTATTGCTGACATCAAATCCTCCGGGAGGACACCAGTCACCGAGACCTTCTGATATGATATAGTCGTCAGAACGGGATAACTCATGCTCTACCCATGCTGTCATAAGGTCCCAGTTATCTGTAACTGCCTGGGTGTTTCCATAATATTTATATAAATAATAGGGAATGATTATCTGCGCACATCCCCATAGAGGTGATGCCTCGCCACATCCTCGTTTACCGGGAGATATCATTAGCCAGGTGCCATAAACTTCTGTTGTAGTACGTATATCATTTAAATATTTTTCATATGCAGATACAGTATCATAATTATACAGGCCCCAGTTTACCACCACTTGAGCATCGCCAAGCCAACCACATTTTTCTCTTGCAGGGCAGTCCTCAGGAAAACCATGATAATTAGAGCGATAAGTGTTATCCATAATATTATAGAGCTTATTCAGGTCTGAGTGAGAAGTATTAAAAGTACCGACTTTCCTGAAATCTGTTGATAACATAAGTCCTGTTACTAAATCAACCTTGGGCATGGTGCCATATCCTTCTGAAAAATCATGAAATCCGGTAACTTCAATATACCTGAATCCGTGATAACAAAAACGTGGTCTATATACTTCGCCACCTGGAGTACCGCGTGCCATGTATATATCTTGCTGTATACATTGTGTAGCACAAGCACCGATTGAGCGATGATCGAGATTGCTTCCTGCATTCAATGCTTCTGTGTATCTAAACACATATATAGCGCCTCTGGGTGAATGTGGTAAGTGAAATTCACAAGTACCGGCAATGTTTTCACCGATATCGAATATCCATGCGCCATCATTCTTACCACTGACACATGTCACACTCCTGGCAGGTAATTTCCGGATAATGCGCACAGGAGGTATGTTACAGGCAGTGAGCTGTCCTTTGGGAGTAGTATCTTCAATAACCATATTCCAACCTTCGTCCGGACTGTTGTAGTCAGCAAAACCAGCTGTTTCCAACCTGCAATCATACATCTCTCCTGCGTATATATTATTAACAGAAATAGGACTATATTTGTATTTCCAATTGGTAGTATCTGTCACGATCTGAGTGATTGTTCCATCTCCATGTGTGATAACAAGCTTGATAATACCGCACACATTACCATACACAAAACCGCCGTGTCCCCATACACGGCTCTGAGAATAAAATCCTTCTCCCAGCAACATACACAGGCAGTTACCGCCGTCTCTCAACAGTGATGTAACGTCAAAACGCCTGTAATAAACGTTTTTTTCGTAATTTGCAATAGGTGGGTCAATATAATAATCATCTGTACGTACACCGTTTATGTAATACTCTGCGCAACCAAGACCGCAGGCGTACATAACAGCGCTACTGATATTTTTTGTTGAAAATTTTGTTCTCATATATGGAGCCCAGCCACTTATATGTTCCTTAGGCTTGATCCATTTACTACCATTCCAGTCTCCGTCAAGAAGCATAGTTGAGAAATGACTTTGTCCTTGTGCTGTGTTATTGTTATTATCTGTTACTATTACTGTTACATCAAAACTGCTTCCTGATGATAGCGTAAGTGAATCAAAAATGATGTTATAACTCTGATCAGAATAAACAACACCGGAATCAAATATTTTGATATTTTTATCATATATTTGTATTTGATAACTTGTTTGTATTACATTTATTTTATCAGATTCCAGTTTCCAGCCAAAGCGAAATCCGGAAAGCCTTAGCAGGGAAGGTTCGTTTGTATAATCTAAAGTTATATCGTAAATTTTAAGCATCACAAAACCGCCTTTTCACATAAATATTAATGAAAAGATTTTATTTTATTATTATGTGAAAAGCAAGAAAAATTTATAGCCAGGTGAACTCTGCAGAGAAAATAGTTGCTTCTGCTTTGGAAGCAATAATACCAAGATTTCCGGAAATGTCTTCAATATTTAT
>SVJB01000053.1 GCA_015069185.1 Oscillospiraceae bacterium | reverse complement strand
CACAGGAGGAATAATATGTTCATTTACTTTAATATCTTCTTTTAGCTCTTCATTGGTATTAACTGCGTACTTTCCGCCACCGGTTCCTCCGCCGGAGCCGCAGCCAGAGCTACCACCGGAACTGCCACCAAAGCTACCACCTGAGCCACCACCGGAACCACCACCGGAACTGCCACCGGAGCTTCCGCCAGAGCTACCACCGGTTGGGTTACTATCCGGAATTTTATTGTCTATAAGAATCTTGGCAATCTCAGCGGACAAACCATCCTTGTAGCTTTCCGGAATTGTTTTGTCAAGCCTTTTGGCCACAAGAAGAATATCTACTCCGCTACTTGTAATCTCAGCAAGGTCAACTTTTAATATATCACTGTAGTTTTGAAGAACTGTGACAACTGTTTCAGATGATGCATTCTTCATCTGACTCAGTGCTGCAGCCATCTTCATATTGTATATAAGTGTTTCATTGTCCGTTGCACCGGTCTTATAAATCTCTGCTAAATATTTATTATTCTGGTTTCCGTCAAACACATTATCAAGAACATCGGCATACTTTTTAAGTATTGTCGGAGCATTGCTTCTTCTGTTCTCAAGTGCGTTTTCTACAACAGCAGCCTTGGCGCAATCTCTAATATCTTCTACGGTAAGAGTTGCTTCTGCGCTCTTTTTCCAGAGTGTCCTTGATGACATCATCTTAATGAAACTGTTACCTATTCCATCTGCAAGCAAAGCCTCTACCTCGGGTATATCGCTAAAACTTATAATACCATTTTCAACACAATATGCCCGATAAGCTGCCTGAAATTCTTCGTCAGTTGTAACCTGTTCAAAAGCATTGATTGCGGCTGATAGTTCTGCTTCGCCGGATACCGTCTTAGTAAATGTATATTTACTTAAAACTGTATTACCGAAAGCATCTGTTACCATAAGAACAGCTGTATAATTTCCTGCAGTTGCCGTTCCGGATAATCTGTACTTAAAAGTGCCATTAGCTAATGCAGCATCACTTGATAATAATTTATCAGAAGAATCGTATATACTCAGGCTCAGAATATCTGAATCCACTATTCCCGTAGTATCAGAATTTTGTATCTCAAACTCAAGTCCGTCAAAGTAATCTGTTTTTATAACTGCACTTTCAATATCTTTAACGGGCGGAGTTGTATAAGGGGTTCCTGATGGAGTAGCTACTTTAACTCCATCAATGAATATTGCAGGTGCTGAAACCAGCATATTATCTCTTGTAATAGTACATACTACCTTCTTTGCATAGTCTGCACCATCCACTTCAAGCTCAACAATTTTTGACTCGCCATATGCAAGTGTTTCGGTTACAGGTTTTACTCCCATTACAACTCCGTATTCGTCAAATGCAGTAGTTGTAAGTGTATAAATCCTATCGTCTTTATGAGAAGTATTTGTAACTTCCACAGAACATATGTTTTCGTTTAACGTCCAAGGTGTTACTACATCAGTAAAGAACGACCATATTTGAATTTCATTAAGCGAAACTTCCTCTGTGATATCACTCACTATTGCGATATAGCGGTATTGTTTATTATCTGTTGATTTTTGAGGGATTTCTGTCATATTGTCAACTGTTGTGTTAAACAGACTTCCCTTTATGGTTACATTATCCTTGTCGCTGCCGAAAATCTCATACGAGCTTATATATGTAGGTGCAAGCAAGTCAATTACCGTGTTATTTGCTACTGATACTGCCTCCTCGGTATTTCCGTCTGTAAGACTTCCGCTTTTTTGGCTTGCAGCGTTATAGACTACATCACGGGAACTTTTATATACACTTATATCTTTAATATAAATATTCTGTTCAGTATCATTGCCTGTATTTGGTGCATCATCGTCAAAACGCAATCGTACATAACGATAAGCGGTATTTTTGTATTCATCAGGAAGAACAAAAATTTTACTTTCTGGCGATGTTTCATTTAGCTGTATTCCGTCAGCAAACTCTTCAGTCTGACCGTAAACTGTATTAGTTACATATACACCGTATGTTCTTTGTGCAGTAAAATTTGCTTCAATTTTATTTATTATTTCAGCTTCTTCAAGGTCTATTGTAACCCATTCCGGTTTATCTCTGTACTGGCAGGATATAAATTCTGTACTCGGGTCACTGTCAACAGCATTAGCTGCTACATATGTTGAAAAACCACCCTCTCCATATTGCATGGAAAGTATTGGTTTACCCTCAGAAATTTTTATAATCTCTTCCTCAAAGGTTGGAGGGACAATTAGCTGTGCGCCTGCACCTCCTGCATTCTCTTCTGTCACATACGCCTCAAAGTTTCTTATTCGTGCATAAGATGCCGAAGGTAAGAATGAATATCTTACATATTGATAAGCAGAGCCTGCATAAGCAGAAGGAAGTTTATAGTAACTTACATTACCTTCTGTTCTGTCAAATTCCAACTCTGTATATGCAGTAAAATCAGAATCGTTAGACAAATAAACTGAACTTGCCGATATACTGCTGGCTGTTACTGCTATATGATCAACAATAAACTTTCTTTCAAGATCAATAGTAAGTGCATTGTAAAAGCCGTTATCCTCCGGACCTTTGTTTCCGCGATACTCAGAACGTGGATACAGTTCAGCATCATCATTTGCATACTCAGGCGGATAACTGCTATTATAAGAGTGCAATGACGTAATTGGTTTATCAACCGATACGGAAATGTAGCTATCAGAAGCCCAGGCAGGAACTGCCATAGTAAAAATTATTGTAATTACAGTTATTAAAGCTGTTATTCTTTTCATAGATTTTTCCTTTCCTGCTTATTCAATAACTTTAACGCCTGTCTTTTCATTAAAGAAGCCAATATATCCTGAATTTGCCTCTCTTTCAGCAAGGACATTAGTCACAAGCTCCCCATTGAGCCAGATAACAATTATCGTCTTATCCCTTACCGGTAGGCAGGAAATTCTGATATTGTTTTCTACATTATCCACAAGTGGGAACTCTACTCCCTTTTTAATTAAGCGTTCTTCGCCAAGCTCACGCTCGTATACATTTGCAAGACCATTTTCAATTTCAAGTATGAAATGGTCATTTTTTAATTCTTTAGTATTATTATCAAATTCTAAAGCACTGTTTGCGGCAAAAATCAGGTTAACCTTACTTCCCTCTGACGCTGTCTTTGGGACAAACTTAACAGTCTGAACAGTATTTTCAGGGAAATATTTACCGCTTACATATGGTGCTTTATTTATGCTGAGGAAGATATTTCCGTCATCAGCCTTAACCGCTGTATTACTTTCCTCAGCAACTGTGTTCCATAAAGAGTTATTACAGTCGTGAACTACCTTAATCTGCCAATATTCATATTTGTCCATATCTTTAGAGTAAACAGG
>SVJB01000026.1 GCA_015069185.1 Oscillospiraceae bacterium | reverse complement strand
CAGGATATTGAACGTAAGTATGGTACCGATTGTTAATAAACGTATATCTGTAACACCTATCGGTCATATTGCCAATACCGACGTTGATGGATGCGTTAAGATTGCCAAGACTCTTGAGAAGGCTGCCAATGCAACAGGTGTTAATTTTATCGGCGGTTATTCTGCTCTGGTTCATAAGGGCTATACAAAGAGTGAGAAAACTCTTGTTGAATCTATTCCATATGCATTAGATTCTACTACCAAAGTTTGTTCCAGTGTGAATGTGGCAACCACTAAAGCGGGCATCAACATGGATGCTGTGCGCGATATGGGAATACTTATCAAGAAGGCAGCTGAGTTGTCTGCTGCATCAGGTGGTGCCAACTGTGCCAGATTAGTAGTATTTGCTAATGCGCCGGAGGATAATCCTTTTATGGCAGGTGCTTTTCACGGAGTAGGTGAGCCGGAATGTGTTATAAACGTAGGTGTCAGTGGCCCCGGTGTGGTAAAATGTGCCATAGAAGCTGTTCGTGGCGAAGATTTCACTGTGCTTGCTGAGACTATTAAGAAAACGGCATTCAAGATTACAAGAATGGGTCAGCTGGTGGCTCAGGAGGCAAGTAAAGCACTTGGTGTTCCTTTTGGTATAGTTGATTTGTCTTTGGCTCCTACACCTGCAGTAGGTGACAGCGTAGCTCGTATTATTGAAGAGATGGGTATCGAACGTTGCGGAGCACCGGGAACAACAGCAGCATTGGCTCTGCTCAACGATGCTGTGAAAAAGGGCGGCTTGATGGCTTCGTCTCACGTAGGAGGTCTTAGTGGTGCGTTTATACCTGTCAGTGAAGATGAAGGTATGATAGAGGCCGTAACACAAGGCTCTCTTTCTATAGAAAAACTTGAAGCAATGACTTGCGTTTGCTCCGTAGGTCTTGATATGATAGTAGTACCGGGTAGCACAACAGCAGCTACTATCTCAGGTATTATTGCTGATGAGATTGCTATCGGTATGGTTAATACAAAAACAACTGCAGTCAGGATTATTCCAGCCCCCGGTAAGGAAGTGGGCGATGTAGTAGAGTTTGGAGGTCTTCTCGGTTCAGGCCCGGTTATGAGTGTCAAACAATATGATTGCAGTGATTTTATAAATAGAGGCGGCAGACTTCCTGCACCTCTCTTAAGTTTGCGGAATTAAAACGCAGCTATCCTGCGTTTTGATAATTGCCTGCATAGTTAAATGGATATAACAAACCCCTCCTAAGGGTTAGTTGTGGGTTCGATTCCCGCTGCGGGTGCTTTAGTAAAGGATTTGAATACCTGACTTATGAAAAGAAGACTATTAACTGTATTACTAATATTCATTGTTGTGTTTATTACCGGATGCGATATATTTGATATATCAACACCTTTACAAACTCACGATAATTCTGATGAGAGTAGTAAAGCACCGGATTTTACTGTGTATGATGCAGAAGGTAAAGCTATAAAACTTTCTGATTTTCACGGGGCACCTGTTATACTTAATTTTTGGGCCAGCTGGTGTCCTCCCTGCCGAAATGAGATGCCTGAATTTGAAGAGGCGTACAGAGAATACGGAAACGAAATACATTTTCTTATGGTTAATATGACAGATGGTTCTGGTGAAACAATTGACAGTGCTCAATCGTTCATCGGTGAATATGGCTATTCTTTTCCTGTGTATTTTGATACTTCAGGCAGCGCGGCAATGGCATATGGTATAAGCTCTATTCCTACCACGTTTTTTATAGATAAGAATGGTATTGTAAAAAAATATGCTGTAGGCAGTATGAATAAAACTTCGTTACAAAAAGGAATAAATATAATAAAAGATTAATTGCTGGTGTGGTTTTTCTGATAAATCTGTTTTATACATTAAGTTTATGGTTTTATCCATTGCCACATGAGACTTTGAATAATACTATAAGGACGGTAGTATTTAATAAATTTGTTGGGAAAGGTGATTAAAATGAAAAAAATAGTAATATTAACAATTGTTTGTGCGATGTTGTTATTACAATGTATTCCTGCATCTGCTGCAACACTTCAAAAAATTGCAACAGAAGAATATGAATGCGAATATTCTTGGTCGGGTACATGGCAAGGAAGCGGTAATAATGACGGAAGTAATTGCTTTGACTTTGATTATAACAACAAGTGGGGTAGCGACGATGTTTACACCAGATCAGAAGCTGAGTGGGTAGCAGTAAAGTTCCCTCAGGAAATCACAATAAGTGGTTGGTGTTTATTCCAGTCAAATGAAGGTTATTCTAATATTGCTCAGTATTCTATTCAGGTTCAGCAAGGAACAGAAGAGTGGGTAACAATCTATACTTCAGAAGAATTTACTGAATTCTGGTTTGATGATGATATAACACTTGACGAGCCTGTTCAGGCTACAGCTTGGAGATTTTATGTAGCTCGTGATGGTGCTTTACCCGGAAGACATACAGCAGCCCCCGGATGTGCTGTTGAGTTGACTGAGATTGAGATCTATACACCTGTTGAGGTAGCGGATCCGACACAGGCACCGGCTACAGAAGTTCCCGCAACACAAGTACCTGCAACACAGGCTCCTGCAACAGAGGCTCCTGCAACAGAGGCTCCTGCAACAGAAGATGGTGGCTGTGGTTCTTCCAGTGCAGTTGCACAAGTGCTGCTTGTATTAGGTATAGCTTTGATAATCAAGAAAAAATAATCTAAATAATAATTGAACAGAAGGCTGTATTTCTTTGAGATAATAATGGAAGAAATACAGCTTTTTTTTACGCATTTTTATTGTTGACATCATATGTAAAACGAGTATAATATTTCTTGCTTCGATTTAATAATACTAAACTTTTTGTTTGTTATTAGGGTTACTGGATTAGGCGGTGTTTTATGGAAATCGGTAATAGAATAAAAGAAGTACGTATGCAAAAGGGATTGACGCAGGAGGAGCTGGCTGACAGAGCAGAGCTTACTAAGGGATTTATCTCTCAGGTAGAGAGAGATCTGACTTCTCCGTCTATTGCTACGCTTGGGGACATTCTGCAATGTTTAGGTGTCACACCTGCTGAGTTTTTCACAGAGGAGAAGGACGAACAGATTGTTTTCAAGGCAGATGATTATTTTGAGAAGGTAGATCCTAAGCAAGGGAACACAGTGCAGTGGATTGTGCCCAATGCACAGAAGAATGTTATGGAGCCTATTTTGCTCACGTTGGATGAAGACGGCTCCACATATCCTGATAATCCTCACGAAGGTGACGAGTTTGGATATGTGCTGTCAGGACGTATTGCATTATGCATCGGAGATAAAGTTCATCGTGTGAAGAAGGGTGAGACATTTTACTTCTCTGCTACTAAGGTTCACTATATAAAGGCTCTGAGTAAAGGCGGTGCGCAGGTACTTTGGGTATCCTCGCCACCAAGCTTTTGATGATACATAAATAAATTCAGGAGGACTATAATGGAAAAACTATTAGAATTACGTAATATCTCAAAGTCATTCAATAAAGAATTAGTATTGGATGAGTTTAATTTATATGTGAAGAGAAACGAGTTTGTTACATTGTTAGGTCCTTCGGGATGTGGTAAGACTACTGCTTTAAGAATTATAGGTGGATTTGAGAAGCCCGATAGCGGTAGTGTTTTCTTTGAGGGACAAGATATTACAGATCTTGCTCCGAATAAGCGTAATCTTAATACAGTTTTCCAGAAATATGCATTGTTTCCTCATATGAATGTAGAGGAGAACATTGCCTTTGGCTTAAAGATAAAGAATAAATCAAAACAATACATAGCTGATAAGATCAAATATGCACTGAAGCTTGTTAATCTTGATGGATATGGAAAGAGATCAGTAGATGCAATGAGCGGTGGTCAGCAACAGAGAGTTGCTATAGCAAGAGCTATAGTAAATGAGCCTCAGATGCTTCTGCTTGACGAGCCGCTGGCTGCTCTTGATCTTAAATTGAGACAAGATATGCAGTATGAGCTTATCAGACTTAAGAACGAGCTTGGCATAACATTCTTATACGTAACACATGATCAGGAAGAGGCGCTTACGATTTCTGATACAATTGTTGTAATGAATCAGGGATATATACAGCAGATTGGTACTCCGGAGAGCATATATAACGAACCTGAGAATGCATTCGTTGCTGACTTTATCGGAGACAGTAACATTATTGATGGTACTATGATTGATGACTTGTTGGTTGAGTTCTTGGGCGTTAAGTTCAAGTGTGTAGATACAGGATTTGGCAAGAATAAGCCCGTTGACGTAGTGCTCAGACCGGAAGATATTATCCTTACAAAACCTGACAATGATACTAAGCTCAAAGGTGTCGTAACATCACTTATTTTCAAAGGTGTTCATTATGAGATGGATGTAATGGTAAATGGATACGAACTCCTTGTTCATAGTACAAAATTAGAGCCGGTTGGTACAGAGGTAGGTATTGATGTAGATCCTGAAAATATCCAGATTATGAATAAACCGGCATCAGAAGATGAGGAGGTTGCGAGCCTTGAAGATTAAGTTATCTAAAAAATGGCTGGCAAGTCCTTATATCATCTGGATGGTGGGATTTATTGTCTTACCATTAATTACCATATTCATTTATGGCTTCACTGCTGTAGATGGTGGCTTTACATTTGAGAACATAATCAATGCAGCTAAAGATAAGGTTAATATGAAGGCTCTGGGACTGTCCTTGATTATATCTGCAATAAGTACAGTGATCTGTTTCTTGCTGGCATATCCTCTGGCGATGTGCCTTAATAATTTGAAAATGAAGCGTAAGACTTTTGTAGCTTTCTTATTTATTCTGCCAATGTGGCTCAACTTTACTTTACAAATGACAGCTATAAATGCACTCTTAGAGCAAGAGGGAATTATTAACCTTGTACTGACAAAGCTGGGTATTGAGCCGCTACAGATTGCCAATACACCTACTGCAATTGTTATCGGCATGGTAATTGACTACTTCCCGTTTATGTTGTTGCCGATTTATAATGTTATATCAAGAATTGATCACAGACTCATAGAAGCATCAAAGGACCTGGGCGCTAACAGTGTGAAAACATTCTTTAAAATTATTTTTCCCCTGTCACTGCCCGGCGTCATAAGTGGTATTACTATGGTATTTATTCCTGCTATATCAGATTTTGCTATTGCGGAAATTCTGGGCGGAGGACGATTACTTCTGATAGGAAATATTATTGAACAGGACTTTAAGCTCGGCAGATATAACGGAGGTTCGGGTCTTGCTTTGATACTGATGGCCTTTGTACTGATTACAATGGCGGTAACATCAGCCAAATCTGACAAAGAAGGAGGACATATGTTATGAAAATAAAAGGTTTCCTCCGTGGATTTGGTAATTTTATACAGAGATTTTACATTGTTTTCTTGCTGATAATCCTGTATTTACCTACAGCAGTACTTGTTATGATGTCCTTTAACGAGAATACCTCTACCTTTGAATGGACTGGATTCTCTATTGAAAAGTATAAGATGCTCTTTGAGAATGAAGATATTCTGGAATCTGTTGTGACAACAGTAGGTATAGGATTGTTATCTGCTCTTATCAGTACGGTGTTAGGTACTCTTGCTTGTATAGGTATTATGGCGATGAGTCGCAAACTACAGACAGTGATAAAGACAACTACTAATATACCGATGTTAAATGCTGATATCGTAACAGCCATTGCTTTTATGCTTTTCTTTGTCAGATTTTTTGGAGGACTTGGTACGCACACAGTATTAATTGCGCATATAACGCTCACACTACCTTATGTAATACTGAATGTACTACCGAAAATAACACAATTTGACTATAAGATTTATGAAGCGGCACTTGATCTTGGTGCTACTAATTTCCAGGCGTTTCGCAAGGTTATGTTACCTGATATAATGCCGGGAGTTATTACAGGCTTTATATTTGCGGCAACATTGTCATTTAATGACTTTACACTGACATATTTCACAAAGCCGGCAGGTTTTGAGACTATTTCAACAAAAATATATTCAGCGGTCAGGACTAAGGGTATACGTCCTGAACATTATGCACTGGCAACGATTTTATTTGTTATAGTACTTTTGATATTGTTTATAGTAAACTACAAAGGAAATAAAAACGAAGGAAAGAAGGATAAATAAGAATGAAACATGGTTTCTCACGTATTACAAAGATCTGTTTACAACTCGTACTTGTATGTGCGATTGCATTAATTGCTTTTGGCGCTTTTACTGCATGTTCATCTAAGCCAAAGCTTTATGTATTTAACTACGGAGATTATCTTGATCCTGAAATAGTAAGCGATTTTGAGAGAGAATTCGGTGTTAAGGTTGTATATGATGAGTATGCTGCACCAGAAGATATGTATGCAAAGTTTACTTCAGGTGCTAACCAGTACGATGTTGTTTGTAGCTCTGAGTATATGATTGAGAAGCTGATGAAAAACGATCTGGTACAGCCCTTTGATCCTGCGAATATTCCTAATTATGCAAATTTAAGCGACACAGCAAAGACTTTCATGAAAATGATTGATCCGGAATCAAAATACGTTATTCCTCAATTCTGGGGAACAGTTGGTATCTTGTATGATAGCACTAAGGTAACGGAAGAAGAGGTTAGTAGCTGGTCAATACTTATGAATGATAAATTTAAAGGACAGATAGTTATGCCCAATAGCGAGCGTGATTCTATGTTAGTCGCTCTTAAGATACTTGGCTACGATCTTAATACAACAGATAAGAAACAGCTTGATGAGGCAGCTGAGTTATTAATTAAACAAAAGCCATTAGTTCAGGCATATTTACTTGATAAAGCAGCAAGACTTAAGGTAGTATCAGGAAATGCCGCTATGGCAGTTGTGTACAGCGGAGAGGCATATCTGGCATCCGAAGAGAATAGTAATATTAAGTATTCTATTCCAAAGGAAGGCACTAATATCTGGTTAGATGCTTGGGCAATTGCCAAGGATGCTCCAAATAAGGAGCTAGCAGAGACTTTCCTCAACTATTTATGTGAACCGGAAGTAGCTCTCAAGAATTTTGAATATATCTATTATACAACACCTAATCAGGCAGCTTTGGAGTTGATTGATGATAAGAATGTAACAGAGAATCCGGCTATGTTCCCTGATGACAGCATTAAGGAAAAGGGTATTGTATACAAATATCTTGGTGCAGAAATAGAACAATATTATAGTCAATTGTGGAAGAAAATCAAATCTGAATAATAATATATATATGTCGATGAATATTAAGAATGGGGGAATTAATATGAATATTTGGCATGATATGGATTCGTCCGAAATAACACCAACAGATTTTACAGCAGTAATCGAGATACCTAAGGGAAGCTCCTGTAAATATGAACTTGATAAGAAAACCGGTCTTTGCAGACTTGACAGAGTGCTCTATACAGCAACTCACTATCCTGCAAATTATGGATTTATTCCGCGTACATACGCAGACGACGGAGACCCGTTGGATGTATTAGTTCTATGCGCAGAGCCGATTTATCCGTTGACACTCGTTCGTGTATTTCCGATTGGAGCACTTCGAATGATTGATGGCGGCAAGTTGGATGATAAGATTATTGCGATACCTTTCTCAGATCCTACATACAGGGATATTCGCTCCTTTGAGGAGTTGCCACAGCACCTTTTTGACGAAATTATGCATTTCTTTATGGTATATAAACAGCTTGAGAATAAGCAAACAGCTGTAAAAGAGATGTACAACAGAACAGAGGCAGAGGAAATTGTAAGAGAGTGTATCAAACTGTATCAGGATAGATTTGGTGTATAAGATATTTAGAGGTACATTATATGAAAATTTTATTCTTAGGAACAGGTGCAGCTGATTGGCCACTGAAGCCATGGGAAAATATGACAGAATTCAGAAGACTTTCTTCTGCTGTTATTGATGAAATACTAATGATAGATCCAGGTCCGCAGGTAATAGAGTCATTGATTACTCACGGAAAGGATCCAAAAAATATTAAGTATATAATCAATACTCATGACCATGCAGATCATTATCGCATTGAGACTGTAAATGAACTGGCAAAGACGGGTGCTGAATTTGTTGAATTTTCACATGGAGATGTAAAGCAACTAGGCAAATATACAGTATACGCATACAGAGCCAATCACTCTACTTGTGAGAAGGCTGTACATTTTATAATAACAGACGGAGAGAAGACTCTTTTCTATGGGCTTGACGGATGTTGGCTGATGTTTGAGGAAGTTCAGGCAATAAAGGAGCATAAACCTGATTTTGCAGTATTTGATGCAACAATCGGAGATATTGATGGGGATTATCGAATCTTCGAGCACAATAATCTGAATATGGTAATTGAGATGCGCAAGACCCTAATGCCATATATAAAGCAGTTCTGTATCAGCCATTTGGCAAGGACACTTCATGATCCACAGGTAAAGATAGAGGAACGCATGAAGCCGTATGATATTATAGTTGCATATGATGGTCTGGAATTAGAGATTATGTAATAAAAGTTGATTTAAGATACCACGTCGATATATTCGATGTGGTATTTTTTCATCAATTCGATGTCTTCTTTCGTTATTATTTCTCCACTTATTACAATTGGTACAGCGGGAGGACATGAAATAACAGGAGCTGCACAGATCCTGCCGAGACTTTGCTCTGCCGGAATATGAATCTGATCAGCGAACACTGCTTGCCTTATTGATAAGGCTGTATTGTGATTTTTCTGAGAAGATATGTAGAGAGAATTTTCAGGCATATCAAGAGTAAATGGCTGTTTTGGTTTAAGTTTCTCAAAAAATGAGACTAATTTATGTATATCCTGTGTATTGTTTTGTGGGGTTACCATAAAAACGGCAAAATCATCGTCACACATTTCAAGTGATATTTTATTGCTTGTTAACATATTGCAAAATTCAGTACGGTCAAGACCTGCTTTCTTAATGTTGACTACAATTTTCAGAGGTTCAGACTGTTGAACTGCAAAACCAAATTCGGTAATTTTGTCTTTGGCTGCAAAGATATCTTTTGTTGTGTGCAGTAATTGTGAGCGACAGTCATCTGCAAGATACTTATTACATAAATCCAGAGATTGCAGAATCAGATATGAAGGACTTGTAGAGGCAAACACGGAAAGCATCTTTTGCGCTCTTTTGATATATTTTTCCGGACAGTGCTGCGAGAAGTGCAGATATGCACCGCCTGTTAGAACCGGTAGTGTTTTGTGTGCTGAATCGCAACAAATATGAGCTCCTAAATGAATTGGATGCAAGGATGTCTCTAAAAAATGTAAATATGCACCATGTGCATTATCAACAAGCAACAATACTCCATGCTTCTCACAGACAGAACTGATGGCTGCAATATCAGTGATATTGCCTAAATAATCAGGGGATGTAAGGTATACTGCGGTAGGTGGATATGGTGCCCGGCTAATTGCTTGCTCGACATCGTCGGCACTTATCGGGCAACTGCATAAATGGGTATAATTTTCCGGATAGATCCATTGCACATCTACATCTATGGCTGCACATGCATATATAAAGGCTTTGTGTACATTTCGTGCCGCAAGAATCAAAGGCTTGTATGTATCAGCCTTTACTCCGGGACAAACCGCTCCGATCATGGCCCTGATGGCAAGACTGGAGCCTTCTGTTGAGAAGAAAGTCTTTGAAGTATTAAAAAGCGAAGATGTATTTTCTTCGCTTTCTTTTATGATGCCATCTGACATGTATAGCACGTCAGCACCATCTATTTCTGTTATGTCCAGCTTCTCACAACCTAAAAATGTATGACCTTTGTGTCCCGGCATATGAAATCGAGAAAAATCTGCGTCTGCGTATTGGCTCACAAAGTCAACTATAGGTGTGTTCATTCTGCCTCGCTCTCGCTAACCTTAATCATTATAGCGCATTCAATTCGTTTCTTGAAAAGTTCGCAACCGTATTCGTATACACCACTGATGCTGCCTGTTGCATGGTAAGAATTGGCAGCACAACCGCCTGAACAATAAAGCTTAGCCCAGCAGTCTTTACATTCTTTTCTGGCATATGCATTGCATGAACGGAATTCATCCTGTACTTCTTTCCGGGTAACGCCTGTCCAGACATTTCCAAGCAGATACTTGTGGTCGCCAACAAACTGATGGCATGGATACAAGTCGCCCCATGGAGTCACTGCCATATACTCAGTACCTGAACCACATCCTGTGATTCGTTTATAAATGCAAGGTCCGTTATCAAGATCTATCATATAATGGTAGAAGGTAAAGCCGCGACCTTCTTTGTTGCGCTTAATCATTTCTTTAGCAAGAATCTCGTATTGCTCCTTAAGCTTAGGTAAGTCCTCTTCAGTAAGCGCATATGGGTCGCCGGGAGGACAAACAACAGGCTCCATACTAAGCTCCGTAAATCCAAGATCTGCCATGTGAAAAATATCATTTGTGAAGTCTACATTGTTATGTGTAAATGTGCCTCTCAGATAGTAATCCTTGCCGCCGCGCTTTTCAACGAATTTCTGGAATTTAGGTACGATAACATCGTAGCTGCCTCTACCTTTGTAATCCACACGGAATCTATCGTTTACTTCTTTACGTCCGTCAAGACTAAGAACAACATTGCTCATTTCCTTGTTAGCAAACTCAATTACTTCGTCGTCAACAAGCATGCCATTTGTTGTCAATGTGAAACGGAAGTTCTTATTATGCTGCTTCTCAATACTCCTTGCGTACTCAACAAGCTTCTTAACTACATCCCAGTTCATAAGAGGCTCGCCGCCAAAGAAGTCAACTTCCAGATTCTTCCTGGTGCCTGAATTTGCAATAAGAAAATCAAAGGCTTGCTTTCCCGTCTCAAAGCTCATTAACGCTCTGTCTCCGTGATACTTGCCTTGGCTTGCAAAACAGTATGAACAACTAAGATTACATGTATGTGCTACATGCAGACAAAGAGCCTTTACCACATTGCTGTGGTTTTTATAGTCGATAGCAAGATTTTCATACTCGTCTTTGGAATAAAGCTTGCCCATTACCTCAAGGGCCTTAACATCAAGTATGCACTCATCTACCTCTTGCGCAGTGACATCTGGCAAATGACTGTATTTTTCTAAAATCTTTGCTTTAATATCTTCCTGTGAAAAGTCCTTGTACATCTCAATGATGTCATAAGCTACGTCATCCACCACATGTACTGATCCGCTACAAGTATCTAAAACTATGTTATATCCATTTAATTTGTATTGATGTACCATAAAAACTCCCTATAAAAACGTAAAACGTTGCCTTAAGTGATTAAAATAAGGCAACGCTCGTTTGAACTTCGAATAAAATTATTGATTATTCTTATTCTCGCACTTCTGGTTAGCAACACCACATGATGTCTTGCAAGCTGACTGGCAAGATGTCTGGCATTCGCCGCAGCCGCCCTTATTAACAGTCTTAGCGATGTTCTTTGTAGAAATAGTTTTAATTCTGCTCATTGGTCCGAACCTCCAAATCAAATTAACGTGTAAACTGTATCATATAGTGGGTGAAAAGTCAAGATGGAAGGGAGTTGACAAATTGGATCATATATGGCTTAATATGAACATAAGAACTGACAATTATTATCAAGGACTAACAAGATCGGACGGTATCTCAACGCCAGGAACAGGAATAGATGTATATGCTGGTGGGGGCAAGACAACTAATATTAAAACAATAAACATATTTGATGAATTTGACAAACTATATCGAAAGGTGATGGCATGGTAATGATAAAAAAAATATTAATACTGAATGTTTTAACAATCATTTTATTGTCTTTTCTATCTGCGCCGGTGTACGCATGGAGTGATAATATTGTTGAAAAAGAGAAGGAGGATCAGATCCGAATATGGGAAAATGGTTATATTAAAATAGTTGCCGATGACAAGAAAATTGAAGATTATACATATTCGTTTAGCTCCTTCGATATATCGGAAAATGGTGATTTGTTAATAGGGATTTCTACAATGACACAAGAAAAAGTTTTATATGTTGAACAGGAGACAGGTAATGTTATTGAGTATTCTATTGATGCTAATGGTTCATTCTATGTTAATTTCAACGGTAATAATATTCAAGTTTTTTTTGTTAGGGGAGACGTTATTATTGAATTTACTAAAGAATGTGAATTGGTAGCAATATATGATGCTCCGGCGGACACTGAATCTTCGAAGTCCAAGACTATGGAGACAGGAGATAGATATTATGCCATTAATAAATCCAAGTTTACGAATTTAATATTTTCACAGTTGATAAGAGAATCCGCATCCGGAGAAAAAGTCGTTGTATACGATGGCACGAAAGGAGCTGTAGCCTCTAACATAGTTATTACAATAATTGTATTAATAATTTTTACAGCTCCGTTATTTATAATATTTAATCCTACAGGAAAGAAGAAAAGGTTATGAAAACGAATAATGTTGTAGAAAAATGCAATTGTCACAAACCGAGCTTTTTCAAGTATCGTAGTATTTGTGGAGCCAAATTCTTAGTAAGTGACCTTGCAAAATTAAAATTTTATTGCAAAAAATGTGGCAAAAAAATAATGTTACATCCTAAAAGTGCTTTAGCAAAAATGATTGAAAGAATTATATTACTTGCATCGTTTCCGCTGCTTGCATTGATTGCATATGTTTTGTCGTCGATTGAACTGCCATCTATTTTCAAAGGGGAATATGAGCTACTATTTCGTATGATAAATATATTTCTTGTTCTTTTGTGCCATAGTTTACTCTTGGAAATATTCTTTTTTGTGAATCTAAAGTTTATGCCAGCAAAACAACCATAATCATATCTGGTATTTAGGAGAATAAAATGGATAAAATTATTTTTTTTGAGAATGAGAAAACAGAGCAGTGCGCAGGAGAAAACTACTACGCTTTTTTGGACTATGCTTTTCAAAATACAGATTGTTTTATGTTGGTATATGTAAACTACTACAACCAAGGATATAGTAAAAAAATGAAATATTATAAAAATATTTTGAATAAATACAAAGTTAAAAGTAGAAGTAATCCGAGTTGGCCAGGAGTGTTGGAGACATATTGTCCTAATACTACTTATAAAATCGTTTTCTATAAAACAGATCCCGAGGCAAAAGAAATCTTGAAGCAAGTAGATAAATTAAGTGCATGGAGTCGTCCTTCTTACCCTGAAGATCTTTCGTTTTTCAAAGGAAATCAATGTTGGTTTTATTCTGTTGGACATGAAGGCATAGGCGCTATTCTTCATGCAAGAGAGGAAGATATAGATTTTGTCGCCTCTTTGAAGTTGGCTAAGCGCGAAGATGCGTTGACATATGATAGTTATTATGATGCTTGTGATGAAGAGTTAGAGACGAAATAAACATTTAGAATAGAGCAGTCAAATTAGGAAAAGACAGTTTTAATATCTTCAAACGAAAAAATATTACTAATGACTGTTTTGTAATCATTTTATTATTTGTCTTAGTAGTACCTACGCACGCATGGAGTGATAATATCAAAGTGATGCGAGAGGAAATATTACTCAGAAGAAAGAATATGCATATACAACAAGCAGCACATTAGGCTCAGTACTTGACACAATAACATACACCTATGGAAACAGCAATTGGCCTGATTTGCTGACTAATTATGACGATACTACTTGGACATATTTATATCATGGAAGCAACCTCATCTATATGACAAATGGTGAGGATAGTCTGGAGTTTTACTATGATACCGGCAGACCTATTGGCTTTTACTATGACGGAGAAATGTATTATTATGTGTTTAATTTGCAAGGTGATATTATAGCTATTGTTGATGATCACTCCAACCTTCAGGTAAGATATTATTATGATGTTGAGGTTGCAAATTATCATGGATATAGAGTTTTTGGTAAAAAACCTTTTAAATATACAAAAACAACAACATATATATTTTGCGAACAAGGTATTTTTGTAGGCTTTTCATCTTATACAGATACGTATTTAGCCGAACGATATAAAAATCATCCTTAAAAATTAAGTTGAGAATTATGTGAGAAAGTTGGTGAAAACTATGTGTAAACATCGACCAAGGATTTTTGATTATTGGCTCGTACAGATCAAACGCACAGGAACGCGAAAACATATCGCATCTTGGGAGTTCTCTTGTAAAAAGTGTGGTGCTAATATAGGCCTGACTCCTAAGTGGATTACAGCAAAATTTGTAGAAAATATAATATTGTTTTTTTCTTCTACATACGTTGGTCGCTTATATATGTATATTTTCAGTTTGTTAGTAAAACAAAGTGTTTACGATCAATTTGTATATAGGCTTCTTTTCAATGCTATTTTAACTCTTTTAACATTTTTATTAGTTGATAGCATATTCTTCCTTTTAATAAAGTTTGAAGGAGTAGAAAAGATAGAGTAACATAATAACTCGTTTTAGATTAATAGGTATTTTCATCTATATGACAAGTGTCGAGGAGAGTCTGGAGTTTTACTATGATACCAGCAGACCTATTGGCTATACTATGTGGGCAGTAGGTATTATAATCCTAAGGTAGGCAGATGGATTAATGCGGATTCAATTACAGATGGTGGAGCAGCACTGTTAGGTTATAATCTGTTTATATATACCGCTAATAACCCTGTTAACAATTTAGATCTTAATGGAAATTTAACTCTAAAAGGTATAGCGAAAGGGTTGTTTAAAAAAATTGCTAAACCAGTAATGGACACAATAAAAAAAGAATTAAGTAAACATAGCGGAACTGCTGCAATAGGGCAAAATGTAGGAGCAACTCTTGGCCCTGCTGGAACAGCTACTGCAGAAATCAATATTGCACCAGCAAAGAAGGGCTTTCCTGACGATTATTATCAAGGACTAACAAGCTCGGACGGTATCTCAACGCCTGGAAGAAGTAAAAGAATATTTTAATATGGATGATACGCAAAGACTGATTGATGTAAACTTTTTGTTTTACCCGATGTTTGATACCAAAATTGTTGAAGATACAGAAGACACTTTAATCTATTGGGACATAGATGGTGTTAAAAAGATCTTTGATAAGAGAACCGGTGTGCTACCTACTCCGCTGGATTATCCTGTATATGATTGGGATTCATGGAATAAAATAAAAAAAGAGCGCCTAAATCCTGCTGATATAAAAAAGAGATTCCCGGATAATTGGAGCGAAATGGTCCGCGAATATAAGTTTAGAGATTATCCGTTGGGGGTAGGAGGTCTTCCTTTTGGTGTGTTTGGTACTCTTGCTCATATTATGGGATATGAGAATTTATTCTGTGCATATTATGAAGAACCGGAGTTAGTTCATGATATTATCGGTACGTTTACTGATTTATGGATTGAAATAATCAGTGAAATTCTAAAAGATGTAGAGATTGATTTCATACAATTCTGGGAGGATATTTCAGGTACATATGGTCCTATGGTTTCTCCGGCAACAATGAGAGAATTTATGGTTCCTTATTATAAGAGAATAACTGATTTTGGCCGCGCACACGGAATTCCTCTTTTCATCGTTGATACAGATGGTGATTGTAATCAGATTATTCCTGTCTTTTTGGACGGTGGCATCAATGTGATGTATCCGTTCGAAGTTCATGCCGGAATGGATGTCCTTAAGGTTAGAAACACATATCCTAATCTTGCCTGTACAGGGGGTATCAATAAAATGGAAATTTTAAATGGCACCAAGAGCATTGACGATATGCTGGCGCATGTACGCAAAACATTGAAGGGTGGAGGATATATTCCACATGCTGATCACTTTATTCCTCCGGAAGTTGATTTTGAAGGATTCTGTTACTATAGGACTCGTTTGAACGAGATTATAGAAGATGCAGGAAGAGAATAAGAATGGTATTTATATCATAATGACAAACAAAGAGAAACTTGTAAACTGCACAATCGGAATCTATAGATATAACGAAGAAAGAAGATGGTGTGGTTGAATGCATCTTATGTTAAAGTGAACTTTTTTAAAAAGACCCTTTTATTAGACAAAAAAGTCTAATAAAAGGGTTCTTTTTTGTGTAAAAATTATATAATTGTGGTCAAAGTCACTAAAATATCCGTTAGCCTCATATATCTCCCGCAGCATTTCCATCATTTATTAGGTGGCGTTTAGAAGTCTATTCTGCATCACAGGAAAAATCTTGTAGGTCATATTGATATATGCAGATGCCATAAAAAAATTGCTTGTTCGACATTATTTTTTCCTAGTTTCCTATAGTTTGATTCTGTGAGTTTCACAAAATTATCTACATTATTCTTCTTTCATACTAAACTTAGATAAGGAAATTTTTTTGTTAGGAGATGTGAACAGTGGACCTAACAAAGGAAAGAAGGGATAAGCATGTATAATACCGATGCTCTTATTAAAACCGCAACGCCTCAAACGGTTGCAGAAGCTATTGGATTATCTATCGTAAGAAAGGGGTCTCACACATATTGCGAGTGTCCTTCTCACAAAAAACGATTGGGTAAAAAAGACTCTAATGTATCAAACTGTGTTTTGACAGCTCATGGTTATCATTGTTTTTCTTGCGGGGCAAAAGGAGATGTTATTCAAATGGTTATAGACTACTGCAACATGCCGTTTGTAAAAGCCGCAGAGCTCGTTTCCAACGAATTATACTTTGGAAGAAGAAATCGTCAAAAAACAGCCTTTTAGCGCCGATGAGCTAACACTGATTGGCCTTACATCGATTGCAAACCCAGACGGAGATGCAGGAAAAGAAATATTGGGGACTTCGAGATTTCGTCCTGAAAACCGCTGCTTCTTCAGAAGGGGAGATGAATACGTTATAAGAAATGGAACTTCGCTATTTTTTCTAGGTTCAATGTAACACATGTATTGTAATCCTACAAAGTTTCTGTTTACCATTTTTGAAAATCTATTGAAAATGGTAAGAATATATGTCATAATACTGTATGAGAGGTGATGCGTTATGAAACTTATTACTCGAAATCAATATTTAGAAAAACTTATTAATGTAATCGGTACTCCAGATATTAAAGTCATCACAGGTGTTCGTCGCAGTGGAAAATCCAAGCTACTTGAAGCATTTAAGAATTATATCGAACAGAATATGCCTGACGACCACAATATCATTCAAATCAATTTTAATTTGCCTGAGTTTGACCATCTGCTTGAATATAGACCCTTGTATGACTATATCAATTCGCAATACGTAGCAGGTAAAGAAAATTTCGTTTTAATAGATGAAGTTCAGATGTGTGCCGACTTTGAAAAAGCAATTAATGGTATGCACGCATCCGAAAAGTTTGATATTTATATCACTGGTTCAAATGCTTTCCTTTTGAGTTCTGATTTGGCTACGCTGTTTACCGGAAGAACCTTTGAAATCAAAGTGTTCCCGTTCTCATTCAGCGAATATGTACAGTATTTTGGTTGCTACGATAAATATACTGCCGTAGACAGATATATAATGGAAGGTGGCATGGCTGGTTCCTATCTCTATAAAGATCAAGAAGCAAAATATGATTATATTGCTGAGGTTTTCAATACTTTAATTGTCCGTGATATACGCAAAAAATATAAAATACGTAATATGCAGTTGATGGATAGACTTGTGGATTTTCTGATGGACAACATCTCCAATTTAACCTCAGCAAGGAATATCACAAACACATTTAGCGGATCAAAGGAAAAAGTAAACCATGTTACCATCAGCGCGTATATTCAGCATCTGTGCAATGCCTTTGCTTTTTATAAAATCCGTAGATATGACATCAAGGGTAAAAAGTATCTTACCAGTAACGACAAGTATTATCTAAGTGACCATACCTTCCGTTATGCTAAGCTCGGTACTAAGAATATGGACTACGGCAGAATACTTGAAAACGTAGTTGCTATGGAGTTACTTCGCAGAGGGTATGAAGTCTATGTTGGTGTGCTCTATAAGAAAGAAATTGACTTTGTAGCTGTTAAGCGCAACGAAAAAATTTATATACAAGTATCTGATAATATCAGCGATGAAAAGACATTTGAACGAGAGGTTTTTCCGCTTCTACAAATCAAAGATGCTTATCCCAAAATTGTGATAGCTCGTACCCGACATGATGAATACCAGTATGAGGGCATAAAAATTGTTGATATTGCAGATTGGCTCCTTAGTTTACAGAAATAAATGAAATTTATTTTCGGAAAGAAGAAAACTATCCTAATCTGACGTTTTTAATTGTAAAATATTATAATTGAGGTGTGATTATGCAATTTAAAGTAGAAAATTTTTCATGCACTACCTATTGCAGTAGCTTACAGATTAAAGAATATTATATGGCTTGTTCTGAGTTCTCATATGAATTTACAAAAGGAATATATGTTTTACAAGGAGAAATAGATTCTGGTGCATGGGCTTTCACGAATGCGCTTGACAACAAAATAGCTCACACAAGAATAGACGAAGCAAGTCGATTTTATTTAAACAATAAAGAAGTGGGTATTAGTGAAATTCGTGATATTACTTGTTGCATTGACGGCATAGAAAAGCCAAAAGTAAAGCGGATGAATGTTGTCGAGGCATTAGATAAACTCATTCGAGAAACTAAAAGCAATCGAACGGTAGAGGAAATAATTAATTTATTTGACATTCCGTATGACGAAGTGATTGATCCGTATAGACATACATTTCCTAGATACAGGGCTATTAAAGGTTTATTAGAAGGAAAGAAAATTTTTACAACCACATGGAAAAGCCACCATGAATACAGGTTCCAAGATGTGCTATACACAAAGATTCAAAAAGCTTTAAAGAAGGAAGATGTTATTTTTATAATACCTTCAAGTGAAAAAAATATTTTTATAGAGGGTAGCAATAAGATCAATATGCAGGCTTTGATTTATCGCAAGATACAAGAACAAATGTTTAAGGAATTAGATTCTTACGATATTTCAATAGAATAGCTGGATGAAAATTGGACTGGAGTGAGTAAAACAAAGAATCTATATAGATGTAATCTCTTTGAAGTATTTGATAATTTATATGTATAAATAATGGGGTGGTAATAATGAAAAAATCTTAGATCCATGATTTACCGGTCCCTTTCTTTGTGGCATCCATCATCGCCAAATAGAGACTCTTAAAGAGAACGCTCTACTATATTACCCAAAACCTTACAATTTTCATTTTCGGGAAGTGGTTATTTGTTCAACAACCAATCCGCCACGTCCACAATTCTTACACCCTCGTATTGATATTCGGGGTTCCTTGTTCTTGCAATTACCATTTTAGGATAGGCATCTTTAATTTTAAGCAGAGGATCTACTTCTCGACTAAAGGTGTCGGGATGGGTTATATTGTCCGAAACCTGAATATAAATTTTCTCGTTTCTTTTAAGAGCAACAAAGTCGATTTCTTTCTTATACAAAACACCGACATAAACTTCATAGCCACGTCTGAGCAATTCCATTGCAACGATGTTTTCGATCACTCTGCCGTTATCTAAGTTTTTCGTGCCGAGCTTGGCATAGCGGAAGGTGTGATCGCTCAAATAATACTTGTCATTAGAAGCAAGATACTTTTTGCCTTTAATATCGTATCTGCGGAACTTATAGAAGGCAAATGCGTTGCAAAGACAATTCAAATAATTGCCAACAGTTTTATGATTAATTTTATCCTTGTTCGATGTGAGGGTGTCCGTAATGCTTCTTGCCGAGGTCAAGTTGGATACGTTATCCATCAAGAATTGAGAAATACGATCCATCAGAGGAGGATTTTTAATGTTATACTTTTGCCGTATATCTCTTAAAATCAAAGTATCAAAGACGGTTTCAATGTAATCGTATTTATCTTCGCGCTCTTTATACAGATAAGAGCCAGACATACCTCCTTCGAGCATATAGTTATCAAAAGCGGTATAATTATCTGTTAGTCCGAAGTAATGCATATATTCGGCAAAGGAGAACGGATATACCTTGATCTCAAAGGTTCTGCCAGTAAACAGCGTCGCCAAATCTGAGCTGAGCAGGAAAGCGTTGGAGCACGTGATATAAATATCGTACATCTCGGTTGCGTGCAGATTGTTTATGCACAACTCAAAGTCGGAACACATTTGAATCTCGTCGATCAAAACGAAATTTTCCTTACCCTCTGCATAATTGTTTTCAATATATTCGTTAAGAGCTTTATATTCCTTAAGGGTGTCATACTTAGACAGATTGAAGTTAATATGAATAATATTAGTATCGGGAATGTTTTTCTGCACATAGGATTTGAATGCTTCCAGCAGCTTTGATTTGCCGGAACGGCGCACACCTGTTAGCACCTTAATATCGGGAGTTCCGATAATGCCAATCATTTTATCTAAGTATTGTTTTCTTTCGATCAGTTTCATAGAAAATCACCTTGCAAGGTTATCATACCGCGTTTGCTTCCCAAAATCAATAAATATTCGATTTTGGGAAGTGAATTTTCTGTAAAACTTAAGAATTAACGATGCCGTTAATTTTAATCGTTGATTCTCAATAGATCTTTCGAACCATAATATAACAACGCACGTCGGACGGCAACATCTGACGCGCGTTGTAGTAATAATTTGTTTGCAAAGGAGTGATTACTTATACAGTTACATGGACTCAGACTGTTTGGCATAAAGTAGTAAAAGAGAGATATAGAGGTGGATACACAACTTATGGATATTTACCTTTTGAGGTCAAATATTGTGTATCGTATTATTTTATACTAATGGATGACGGAGCCTGTCAAGTTTTGAGGAGAAGTACAAAAGGTTTAGTGGGGCGATATACCTGAAGCAGAACAATATAGGCAATCTAAACTTTTAACAGAGGTATGATGTAATTATAGGTGACTTTTTCTTACTAAAAAAACTGCCATTTTCTGGATAACCTACAAAAATAAAATAAACATTGATAAGTAGGTTATAGGTGTGCTATAATATAAGTACATATCTAACGGAGGCACATTAATATGAGCGAAAATATTTCAAAAGAATACAGAATGTTAATAGATAAAAAAAATAATATAGAAAAAGAAATGAAATTTTTACCCAAAGGGTATATCTCTAAAAAAAACATTAAAGGAAATATGCAGTATTATCTTCAACGCAGAGAAGGAACGAGGATTGTTAGTTCATATATTAATAAAGATGAGGTTGAAGATATTTCATCGAAAATTGAAAAAAGAAAGCAAAATAGCAAAGAACTTCAGTTGATATACAAGAGAATAATCGATTTGGAGCACGCAGCAAAGTTGATTAACAAAGATCTGCTATGCCTTTTGATGCTATACAAACTTAGTAGTAGAATGGATAATATATCAAAATCAGATAAAGAAAAATGCTCATCTTTTGGTAAGGCAATGAATGCAATAGAAGGAATTGAAATAAGTAAAGAGACAAATGATGCAATTAATAGCTGGAAACAAGGAGAAATTTCGTTTCTAAATGTTTTTGAAAATACTTTGAAAAGATATGGTTTTCCCGTGGAGGCGTGATTATGAGAGACCCTTATCTGTATGAAGATGTAGATGTTTTAAAAAATAGAGCAAATATTAAGAACAAGGAAATTCTCAAACAAGTAGAAGCAGATATTACTAATCTCACGATGTCTGCTATTTATGAGCAAACATATGAAAAATTCGATATCAATACATTGTGTGATATCCATAGAACGGTTTTTGGTCAGATCTATGACTGGGCAGGTGAATTTAGAACCATACAAATGGTCAAGTATGAAGATGTTTTGGGCGGGGATACCGTTCAATACGCTTATCCAAAGGATATAAAAAAAGAACTATTGGCTACGATGAAGGAAATTGATAAACTCAAGAGACGAGAAGGCAATGATCATGATGTGGTGTTCCGTCTTGTAAGAATTATCGCATCAATATGGCATATTCACCCTTTCCGAGAAGGTAACACAAGAACTGTTATTGTATTTGCTGTTTTACTGGCAAGGAAACTTGGTTTTGAAGTTAATCATGACCTTTTCAAAGAACATTCTAAGTATGTACGAAATGCTTTGGTTTGGGGAGCTCAAGGAATATACTCCAAATATGAATATTTAGAAAAAATATTCTTTGATGCCATTCTTCATGAACACATCACAGGCAATATTGATGCGGGAGATAATAGTTCAAAATATGAAAAAATTGGTGACTACAAAGTCAAAGATTACTCCGAACGCCCTCACGAATACAAAGGCTGATTTTCTAATCCTCAATTAAACTGCGAATGATACAATGAATAATAAAAACCACCTTGTTTAATCAGCTCATCGTGATTACCTTGCTCGATTATCGCACCGTCTTTCACTACTAAAATTGTATCTGCGTTTTGAATTGTGGACAATCTGTGGGCAATGATGAAACAAGTCTTATCCCGCATCAGCTCTGTCATAGCGCTTTGTATCTGTATCTCAGTACGTGAGTCAACATTTGATGTAGCCTCGTCCAGAATCAATATAGGTGCTTTTGATAGAAAAGCCCGTGCAATAGTTATAAGTTGCTTCTGTCCTTTTGAAATATTCACTCCGTCGTCAGAGAGAATTGTATCGTATCCATCCGGTAGACTCTCTATGTACGAAGCAATTTTCGCAGACTTAGCAGCCGCATACACTTCTTCAGGAGTAGCATCTTCTCTGCCGTACACGATATTATCATATATTGTTCCGCGGAAGAGCCACGTATCCTGTAGTACCATCGTAAACGCAAGACGCAAATCTGTACGCTTAATATCAATGGAAGGTGTGCCATCTATAAGAATACGGCCGCTTTGCTGGTCATAGAAACGCATAAGTAGATTAATTATAGTTGTTTTTCCGGCGCCTGTAGGGCCTACAATAGCAACGGTTTGCCCTTTCTTTGCCTGTACATAGACATTTTTCAGAACAATTTTATCTTCTGTATATCCAAAAGTCACATCTTCGAAGCTTACATCGCCTTCCACTTCTTTTAGCTCTTTGGCATCCAGTGCATCAGGCTTTTCCGGTTCTTCGTCAAGAATAGCAAAGACACGCTCTGCAGCAGAGAAAGCAGATTGGAATTCATGTAATATGTTTGAAAATTCGTTTATAGGGCCTGCAAACTTTCTGGAATATTGCACAAACTGTGCCACGCCCCCCAGCGTAATGAAGAAAGCAGATGTGGCCAGGATGGTTCCGTTTTGTGAAAACATGTACAGTATGCCGCCCATTATGGCAACTAAAGTAAGTGAGATATTGTTAATCAGGTTAATTGTAGGGAACAGCAGGGCGCCATGATATTCAGCCTTATAAAAAGCATCCATTGCCTCGTCGTTTATCTTATTAAAACGATCAGACACCACATCCTGTTTTCCGTAAGCCGAGATGGTACGGGATCCTGTCAGCATTTCCTCGGCAAAACCGTTTAATTCTCCGTATTTTTTAGATCTCTTGCTGAAAAGCGGACGCACAATTTTAGATCTGTACCTGGTGAAAATAATAGAAACCGGAACGGTTATAAGGAATATGATTATCATTGGCTTTGATATTTGCCACATGAAAATCAGCGAGCCTATTACAGTATAAATACTGGTCATGACCTGTACAAGATCATGAGACAGCGTACTGTTGATAGTATCAATGTCATAGGAAAGATGGCTTATAATATCTCCTGTTGCATGAGTATCGAAGAAACCTACCGGAAGAGTGGTCAGCTTTTCAAAGACTTGTTTACGCATCTTGTATATAATTCTCTGACTTAAATGTATCATAACGATAGACAGAACATAAGAAAGTACCGCAGAGATAACGTAGCAACCAAGCATAAGTGCTACATTCTTCCAGACTGTAGGGAAGTCTACTCCTGTCTCAAATTCGATGGCATCAATTGCTGCTCCGGAGTATTTTGGGCCGAGAAGTGACAGCTGGTTAGCTCCAAGAGTAAGCAACAAAGCTACAATAAATAGTGGCCACTGCTGCAAAACATATTTACTAAGTCTTATAAAAACCCCTTTTTTGTTTCTTTTTTTGTTAGGTGTAGATTCTTTCTTATTCAAGGAAAGCACCTCCCATCTGTGAGTCGCTGATTTCTTTATACTCAAGGCAGCTCTCCATAAGTTCTTCGTGTTTACCGTAACCGATAATCTGGCCTTCATCAATAACTAAAATCAGGTCGCAATTTTTCACAGAGCTTACTCTCTGAGCTACGGTTATAATAGTAGATTCCGGCAATGCTTGCGATAAAGTTTTTCTTAGATTTGCATCTGTCTTATAGTCAAGAGCAGAGGATGAGTCATCCAGAATAAGGATATCCGGTTTACCGGCTATGGCCCGGGATATAAGGACACGTTGACGTTGTCCACCGGAAAGGTTAGTACCTCCTGCAGACACGTTGTGACCATATCCGTCTGCAAAAGAAGTAATAAAGTCATGAGCCTGTGCGATCTTTGCTGCGCTAATGATGTCTTCCTGTGAAATATCACGTCCAAAACGGATGTTTTCCTCTATAGTATCAGCGTAAAGGAAGTCGCTTTGCAGCACCAGACCAAACATAGAAGTCAGTTCGTCTTGCGTATACGAACGCACATCTTTGCCACTGATTCGTACAATACCTGAATCGCTATCATAAAAGCGCATAAGCAAACGAAGAAGTGTTGATTTTCCGCTTCCTGTTGCTCCTATAATTCCAAGAGTTTGTCCCTTCTTAAGTTGGAAAGAAATATTTTTCAAATTGTCCTTCTTGCCAAGATATGAAAAAGAAACATTTTCAAATGAAATATGCAAAGTAGTGTCGCCCTTGCCATCGTCCTCTATAAGAGTGAGCTCACTTGTTTCTTCCATAACATCGTAGATTCGCTTTGCTGATGCAGCGCATTTTGTATACATAACGAACATTCTGGAAAGTGACATCATTGCCATGGATATTAAGGTGAAATATTGCATAAATGCAATTACAGTTGTTGCAGAGGATTGATTACGTGATACGAAATACGCACTAACAGCAATGACTGCAACGATGCCGGCGTTCATCAGTAAAGTCATAATGGGATTGACAATACCCATTATGATACCTGCTTTTGTTTCGTTCTGCCTCAGTGCTTTATTGGCTTTGTCGTAACGCTGATTTTCGTAGTCAACCTTGGACAGTGCCTTGACAACTCGGATTCCGAATGCATCTTCGCGGACAACTCTTACCATACCGTCAACCGATTGCTGGACTTTTGTGTAGAGGGGGACACCCAGTCGAGATATGCTGTATACCACTATGAATATAAGAGGCATGGTAGCAATCATGACAAGGGCTAATTTTCTATCCATTATCAGAGTGATGACAGAACCGCCAAGCAGAAGGATAGGTGCTCGTATACCCATTCTTTGCATCATTCCTATAAAATTCTGAACGTTATATGTATCTGATGTTATACGTGCCTCGAGAGAAGGAATTGTGAATTTATCTGTACTTCTGGCAGAGAGGTGTAACGTCTTTGAGAAAAGCTCTTTTCTCATATGTGTGGAGAAAATCATGGTAGTCCTTGCGGCCATTCTGTTGGCGATTATATTGCCAAGACAGGCAATGATAGCACAGATAGTCATAAGTAATCCGTAAAATATAATCTTCTTTATGTCGTTACTTTCTATTACATTTTCAAGAATATATGACAGGAGGAAAGGTATTATCAGCTCAGCTACAGTACCAACGATTTTCACAGTGATGCCTGTTGCTATCCTTGAAGATAATGGTTTGAGATAATTAAATACCCACTTCATTTGATTTCCTCTTGATTTTTGATGATTTCTCCGGCACGCTCTTGCATACGTAGCAGTACCGAGTCAAAGACGGCAGGCTCTTCTTGCGAGATGCCTTGGCGTATAACGCCTCGTGAAAAATAGTTGCGTGCGAAACTGTTGCGCGTGCAACTATTATAGTTACGAGGCAAGGGAAAGTCAATTAGATTTCTTTATTTCTAAGTATGGCTTTATTTGAAAAACTAAACGCAACATTTAAGTTGCGTTTACTTCTTCGCACTAATTTGTCTTTAAACTTTTTGATATAATTAAAAAAATTGCATTTACATCTTCAACCTTAATATCATGTTGTATT
>SVJB01000025.1 GCA_015069185.1 Oscillospiraceae bacterium | reverse complement strand
GCTTGAAAGTGCTAATGAAAGCATATGGCAAGGCAAAAGTAGTAAGTTGACACAAAATCGGGAGTTTTCGTTAAAATGTCGAGTGTGGCAGAAAATTTTGAAATCCCAAGAATAACTTGACACCATCAGCGAACATTTTATATTTGACTATATTTAAATAAGTATGTAAAATAATTAGTGACGTTATTTTCACAGGTGATTATATGTATGTTTGCGGCTTGGTAGGCCCTAGCGGTACAGGAAAAAGTCATAGAGCGCTCTGGGTAGCAAAGGAACACGGTATCGATTATATTATCGATGACGGTCTGTTGATATGCGGCAATGGCATTGTTGCCGGTAAATCCGCAAAGCGTGAGAGTACCAGAGTCGGAGCGGTAAAGACTGCTGTGTTTACAGACGACGAACACACGTTTGAAGTGGCCCAAGCTCTCAAGCTAAGAAATGTAGAGCGTCTGCTAATTCTTGGCACATCAGACGGCATGGTGGCCAAGATTGCAAAGAGACTCGGCCTTCACGGCATTGATGAGACAGTGTACATTAACGATATATCAAGTCAATACGAGATACAACAAGCTCTCAATACGAGGCGTAGCGAAGGCAAGCATGTTATTCCCGTCCCTACCATGGAGCTCAAGAAGGGTTTCTCCGGATTGATGCTGGATCCTCTGAATATTCTCCAACGTAAAGGTCTGGGAGATTTTGAGGTAATGGGTGAAAAGTCTGTGATCCGTCCCACTTATAGTTATCTGGGAAAATACACCATTTCTGATTACACAATTTACCAATTATCTGATCATATTATCCGCGATATAGAAGGGGTCTCTGCCATCACCCGTTTCCGCGCAGAGAAGGCAGAGGACGGCATACGCATCGACGCCGACCTTGTGCTATATTATGGATATAATATACCTGAGATTTTAAAGAAGACAAAAGCTGCTGTGAGAAAGGAAATCGAGCAATACACCGCCCTGAATGTTAACCGCCTCACATTGACAGCCAAGAGTCTGGTTATGAAAAAGAAGGAGAAGAAATAAAATGAAAGAAACCATATATACAATTCCTGTTAACGAAGCCTACGATGTACAGTGCGAATGTCCACTTTGCCTGCTGGAACACCGTTTCGAGGCAGACAGAGTAAACTATTACTTAGGGCCTTCCCTTATGGAACCTGAAAACCGCATTGAAACAAATAAAAAAGGCTTCTGCGGTAAGCATTTTTCTATGATGTATGAAACTCAAACTAATCGTCTGGGCCTTGGTCTCATAATTGATACATATCTACAGGAGCAAAACGAAAAGATGGAGAAGCTCTTTGACAGCTATAACAGTGTTGCGGGAGAGAAAAAATCTTTACTGGCTTCTCTTAAAGGTGATAGCGCAGCCAGCGCTCAAGCCGCAAAAATATCAAAGCACATAGAAGAGCACCAGAAGGAGTGCTGTATATGTAAGGATCTTGACTATACAATGGACAGATATGTGGAGATTATCCTGCATCTTTTCTTTAGTGAGAAGGATTTTCGTGAAAAGTTTGAAAATGGTCTTGGGTATTGTATGCCTCATCTTAATATGTTGATTAAAGGCAGCGAAAAACATCTTGGTTCCTCACGCCAAAGCGAATTTTTAAGAACTCTTTTTGAGCTGCAACGTAAAAACATGCAACGAATCCAAGAAGAAGTAAACTGGTTTACAAAGAAATTCGATTACAGAAACAACGATGCTCCTTGGGGAAATTCCAAAGACAGTGTTCTGCGTAGTATAAGAAAAATATCAGGAGCAAAAGACCTTGAATAATTTGCCAATTTTCACTGTCTATAATGTTTACGATTTTAATCTTGACCACGTTTTTGATTGTGGTCAAGCTTTTCGTTGGAATAAATTTACAGTAAACAATGTTGATATGTATGTAGGTGTAGCGGCCGGTCTGGTTGCGGCTATTTCATATAATGACAAGGAAAAAACATTGACACTGGCAAATGTAACAGAAGCTGATTACCATAACTTCTGGAAGAGCTATCTGGATCTGGATACTGATTATTCACTGATCAAAGATAGTTTGCGTGTAATCGATCCAAATATGGAGCAAGCTGTGCTCTATGGTCACGGAATCCGCTTGCTACGCCAGGAATTCTTTGAAACTCTTATATCATTTATTATTTCCGCTAACAACAATATACCACGAATAAAAAAATGTATAGAAAACCTGTGTGTCAATTTTGGCGAGAAAATTGATGTGCCGGAGGCTTTTCACAGTTATGTAGGTATGTACCAGGAGTATTACGCTTTTCCTTCCTGCCAGGCACTGTCAAGTGTTTTACCTGACGATATTAGTAATGCCTGCCATGCAGGATATAGGTGTCCGTATATTGTAAACAGTGCCATTATGTACCAGAATAGCGTAACAGCAGGTGCCGCTCTGCCACTAGACGAGAAACAAATGCAGTGCTACCCGGGAGTTGGACCCAAGGTAGCAGACTGCGTGCTACTATTTGCAAATTTGAACCGTAATGTGTTCCCTGTAGATGTATGGGTTCGCCGTGTTATGTCAGATTTGTACCACCAGGAAGATTCTGTACGCGGTGTGCACAAATATGCTGCAGAGCATTTTGGCAACCTTCAGGGATATGCTCAGCAGTATCTTTTCTACTATATGAGAAATAAATGATTATATTATATTGAACGTGCCTTCCATGTGAAGAATGAGAAACAGTGCGCTTAGTATAATTACGATAACTGCACCTATAATCATCAACAACGTTTTGAGGCTGAATCCATACGGTGTACTACTTGCCTTGACAAGATGCGCCTTGCGCAGAGCTGTCGTGAGAGGTTTGTATATAATAAGCATCAAAGCTGCGTTCATAAGCGATTTACATAAATTAAACGGTAGCAGCATTGATGCCAGCATACCTATAACCACATCTCTCTCCACACCCATGTAATAAGGCGTTATGAAAAGGTTTGCCAGTAGCATCACAGCAGTCACTGAAAACACAGCTGTAACAGCTGCAAGTAATGCACCTACAAAGCTTCTCTTGTATTTGTACACAAGACCTACAGATAAGGCAAACACACCGCTTGACAGGAAGTTCATAATAAAGCCATAAAGGCCTGTGTCACTTACTGTTACCAGTTCCAGGAGTGCCACAACAAAGGCAGACACAATACCCATTACAGGACCGTTAATCAGCGAAACAATAGATATAATTGCATCTTTGAAATCAAATGTCAGGAATCCGACTTTGAACTTAAAAACAAACATTGCTACATAAGCAAGAGCGCACAACATAGCCGTAACTGCCAGGCTTCGTGCATCAAAAGATTTCTTCGAACTTTTCACAATAAAAACAACTCCTTCTCTCGTCCGGACTATACCGTCGGCTCCGGAATCAAACCGGATCAACCTGTCTCTTGCAGGCTCGCGGGCTATACCGCCGGTGAGGATTCACACCTCGCCCCGAAGATGATGAATATAATACACCATTATTTTATGCTGTGCAAGGTGAAAGTTTCTAAAAGGTAATTATCACTGCCCGTAATATGCATTTGCACCATGCTTTCGCAAATAGTGTTTATCAAGCAATTCCTGCTGCATAGGATCTATAGCAGGCTTCAACGTCTCGCTATTTCATATTCTGCATTAATCTCCGCAGAAGTCATTCTTCTCGTACAGGGAATCTCTCCGTAAAAATATTCACCGTGAGTAGTGCCATATGCTTTAATTCCTTTTCCTGTTTGTGCAAAGCTTGTAGCAAAGCGAGAGTGTGTATGTACGATACCACCAATATCTTCAAATGCTTTGTAGAGTGCCAAATGTGTAGGAGTATCAGAAGATGGCTTCCATTTTCCTTCTACAACATTACATCCATATTTATTACCACCAAATCACTTTACAGATCTTTTTTTCTTATAGCCAAGAATAATCCTGCGCAAATCACTAATATTAGGCCGGCACCAATTAAAATAACATATAAAGGAATGTTATTATTATTCTTTTCTCCAAAATCCGGTATATCCTCTGACATAAACTGGAATACGAATCTGCCTCCCGGTGCTGCACTGCCATCTGTGTATACGTCCATAATATCGCCGTTTACAAGGTTATTGTCGCACCACTTGAAGTTGAATGTAACGCTGTCTTCCATGCCCAGCATTTGACGTGGCACTTGTACTTGCATGATATTTCCCTGTACTGTGTAAGATACTTTGCCTACCTCTTCCCAGTTCCAGTCTCCCGTACTTCTCTCCAGTACCATCTCATTTGCTGTCGGGTTGTTACGGTTTAATATATACTCAAATTCTTCCCAATCCTTTGAGTCTTGTGTGGCTATCTTGGTATCTAACAGGAGTCTCATCCAGTTTGGATCTGTATATGATGTTAAGTTATCTACCGTCTCTACATAGAAATATACATTTTCTTTGTCATAAGATACCTTCATAGTCTTAATATCATTACGAGTACCTTCGTTTGTATATGTATATCCTACATAACCCTTGGTATCTCTCTCATATGTGTTATTGGTATAATAGTTGTATGTGACTATATTGCTGTCTTCCCATTGTTCTTTACCTTGTGTAATATCAATTGTCTTCTCATATATCTGACTATCCGGCTTTGATGCTCCCTTGAAGCGTCTTACATTTGATACAAGCTGGTAATAGTAATAATCTTTTAATAATCCCTTAGATGGCTCAATATCTCTTGAGTTCTCGTCATCGTACTGATCAGGGAAAGCGTTCTTAACTCCACACCATTCTTCAAATCTTCCCATTACCCATTCATTCCAACCTGTTACAAAGATAATCTCCGGATCCACACTTATTGCATAATCCCATTGCTCCTGGAAGTTAAGTCCGTAGAACATTGAATTTTCAATATTCTTATCTACTTTAATAGTTTCTCCTCTGTATTTGTATGAATAGGAATAATTCGGTTGCATAGTAAAGCTTCTGCCCATATTATTCTCACCATTCATTGCACTAAGCTCCATCTTTTCAGAGTTTGCATTCATAGCTACACCTACAGTTGTCATCTCAACTGTGCCATCTTCATTTTTATATACAGCCTGTGGGTGTACGTGCAGCCATCCCCAGCTATCATCTTGCATATCTCCACCAAAATATGATGGCATACCTGCCTTGAACGTAAAGTAATTTTTCAACTGATATTGGTACGGATCACTCTCATCAAGTCCGCTGCTGTGAGACATAATAAGGGGTTTTCCTTCCCAATAGAACCATAAATCCTGATATAAATTCTTGCTATATAAATCATCATACAGTTGAGTTAAGGATGACAAGGTATCCTCAGACCAACCAAATTGCAGCATAAAGGCTACCTGTGGCGTCTTCACACCTTGCTGCCTTGCCTCAGACCAAGTCTCTAACAGAGCCATATAGCCTTCTTTCCATACTGCATCTGCATTTGTGCAATCAAACAGGACAAAGTCTACTCCTGCATTGGCAAGTAGCTCTGCGTGCTTGCGAAGTACGTATTTATCTGTTCTTGCATAATATCCGAATATCGGCTCGTTCCAGAAGTTCATACCTGAGTGTTGCTTCCATAATGGGTTGTGAAAATCAGTAGCAAGCTCTGGATACTGTGCTATTAACTGTGTGATATTTACAGGTTTATCAGTTTTATGAGCTGTATCGTGCCATGTCCAGTAGAACATACCTACAACTTTGTCCTTCTTATCTCCCACCTGACTATAGCCGTCTACTTCTCTTCCCAGATCATCTATTGCAGCAAATTTTGAAGGGTCTATTCCCATAATAGCGATGTTGCTGTCAGGTGATATTTGGGACTGCTCGGGAGCAGGATCGACAGGGAAATCTGTCATAGCCGACGTCAAAGTAAAATTACCGTCTGATCCACTCAAAGTAACCTGTCCCTTAACAGATCCTAAGATAAGTTTGTCATTTTGACACAACTTAGCTCCAACCACATTTCCGCTATACTTCTTGGCAGTAAAGCTACCGCTCTGAACATGTAAATCAAAGAAATACTCTCCTGCCTCTGCCGGTTTATCTAACTCTAATGAAAGCCACTCATTTGGTCCCCATTTCGTTATTTCCTTTTGGGCAATAGGTGTTCCTCTTCTTGAAGAAACACTGTTCTTGTCCCATTTATACAAAGAAACTACTACTTTTGCTTTACTTAGACTGTTCTTTTCAGTATAAATACCAACACCTGTAAACGACCCGGTTACATTAAATTGAAGCTGTACACGATCGCCTTCACTTATACGTAAATTTGAGGAGCTACTTGATGCATCATATGTATCAAGTACCTTTGAAGCCGCATTAATGTTAATTGTGAAAATCGATGTAATAACTAAAATCAATGTAAGTACTGAAGCTAAATACCTTTTCATAAAACCTCCTGTTTAATAAAATAGCCCCTAAAACAGAGGCTATTTTCTGAATAACAAATCATGACCACACTTCGAAGAAAGCGTCAATTTCCATTCTCCGCTCTTTGGAATAAGATATCTCATTTGCAGATCCATCTGTCTTTATTAAAGACGGGTCTATCTCATAGCTGTAATATTTATTTGCAGAGCTTCTTGCCTCAAAGGCTATCTGTCCGTTAATGTATACAGTAATGGCAGCTTTGTTCTTAATCTTAATAATATACTTTGAGTTGCTGTCTACACTACCGCTTAATGTAAACTTTTTATCTTCTTCAATATGGCTACTGTTCTTAAGCTCATACGGTGATGTAATTATTCCATTATCATGGATTTTTATCTCAACAATTGCCGGACGTTCACTGAATGTCCTTCCATAGAAAGATGTTGAATATATTTTTCCGTCTTTTGCAACAAACAGGTTATTGTGTCCGCCATATTGTAGCATTAGTCTTCTTTCGCTATATGGTCCGTAAAGATTATCTGATACAGCATACATACAATCGTATGTAGTGTAAGTTGTACCATCTTCATTTAAATGAGTGTTATACGTTGCAGAAGTTAAAATATATTTGCCATTATAATTTAATATAGAGCAACCTTCAAAGCCTACTGACATACCACTTAAGCAGGATAATTTCTTTGGTTCTTCTGTAAGCTTCATATCTTTATCAAGCAACGCGATACGACCATCTGAGTATACAGCATATACTTTTCCATCATTGTCACAGAAGATAGAACCATCAATATAGTCAAGCATAGGCTTGCCTGATATATCTTCGTAAGGACCTTCAACTTTGCCGGTCGTACTTCTTAACATTTGAGAAGACATTGCTCCCCAGCCTATTGAATAAATTATATAGTATGTATTGTTTACATATATAAGTTCAGGTGCCCATACAGGATGGTTGCCGTTACCAACCAATTCATTCTGCCAAGTACCGTCTTTTTCCATACTCCATACACAGCCAAGATCGGTCCACTCTTGAAGATCAGGACTTCTGTATATATGGATTTCGTTTGTGTGGTTCCAATCATCACTTTTCACCAAATATGTTCCAATCAAGTAATAATACTCATCCGGGCCATTTAGTATAAAAGCATCTCTTAAATGTTCATCAATAAGAGGTGTAACATCACTTGGATTTACAACTCCTGTAAAAGTAGGTCTTGTTTGTGACAATCTATAAGCAGATTTACTGCTGAAGGTTATCGCAGTGTCTTTGGTCACATTTTTAAGTGAAAATTCTATAATAATTCCGTAGTATGTTCCTGCCAAAAATTCAATACTGTCATCGTACGTCTGATGGCGGAGTTCTCCATATGCAATAGTAATCACGGCATCAACTCCATTTACCCGTATATCCTGCCTACCACTTTCTGCAAAGCTAATGAATCCTTCATATTTGACAGTACCACTACCAAATAAATTGTCCGGAATAATAGATAAATCACCTATTTTATCTGATGTCTGAGTCAATGTAGCTGTACTTGAGTTAGCCACATATGCACTTAATACAAGTCCTGCCTGTTTTTCTTGATATGCGTTTAACAGATCAATTTCCTGTTGCGTATAATTCATTTGTAAATTCTCCTTTTGCGAGGGTGATTGTGTCTGATTTGGCGATTTTGTAGCAGATGGACCTGTAACCGGACTATCACATCCGGTTACAGCCACAAGAATAATAACTGATATAATCAAGATTATTATTTTCTTATACATTTGCTTTTCTCCTTGAGATAGCTACGAAGTATAATGTACCTATTGATACAACTACAGCGGCAAGCAGAACAAAGAGACTGTTATCACCAATTTCCGGAATACCGGGATTCTCGGGAGTTACTGTCTTCTCTACTTTGTTAAACATGAACTTACCGATTGCGTTAGCGGGAAATGCCGCAGGAGAGTCGGTTATTACTATCTTAATCTCATGCTCTCCGGTGTATGCCTTATCAAAGTCAATTTGTCCATATGTCCATACATTAGAATCAGTATCTGCCCAACCGTTGCCACCTGTTGCCTCGCCTGTACCGATAAGAGTGCCATCAATATAGAACTCAAAAACAGACTTAGAAGCAAGGCCATACCAATAATATCCAAAGCTCTCATATCCTACATCGCCCATGTCTACTGTAAATGTAATTACATCTCCTTTGAAGAGTCTATGGAGCATCTGTCCATCATTTGCAGGATCATCAGGAAGTGCAAATGCGTACACGTTTCCGTAATTATGTTCTTCGTGATTATTTGCGATAGCATTCGGGATTGCAACTATTTCAGAGCCTCTTATATTATGCTTATCTTCTGTTAATACAAAGTCAGGTTCTTTTACAACTTCTACTTTATTGAACATAAATTTACCGATTGCACAAGAAGGAAAAGCAGGAGATTCTGTTATTACAAGTTTGATTTGATGTATACCTGTATAGACTTTATCAAAATTAATTTCTCCATAAACCCACTTTTCAGGAGCATAGTCATCCCACCAGGTAGTACCATCAGCCTGACCTTGTCCTATAACTGTGTCATCAATATAGAAATCAAACACTGTTTTTGTATTTGAGCCATACCAATAATATCCAAAGCTCTCATATCCTACATCGCCCATGTCTACTGTAAATGTAATTGTATCACCTTTGAAAAGTTTATGAAGCATTTGTCCGTCATTTGCAGGATCATCTGGGAGTGCAAAGGCGTACACGTTTCCGTAATTATGTTCTTCGTGATTATTTCCGATAGCATTCGGGATTGCAACTATTTCAGAACCTCTGATATTATGCTTATCTTCTGTTAATACAAAGTCCGGAGTCTTAACATCTGTCTTATAGAACATAAATTTACCGATTGCACAAGAAGGGAAAGCAGGAGATTCTGTTATTACAAGCTTGATTTGATGTATACCTGTATAGACTTTACCAAAATCAATTTCTCCATAAACCCACTTTTCAGGAGCATAATCATCCCACCAAGTAGTACCATCAGCCTGACCTTGTCCTATTACGGTATCATCAATATAGAAATCAAATACTGTTTTTGTGTTTGAGCCATACCAATAATATCCAAATTTTTCATATCCTACACTTCCAAAATCTACAGTAAAAGTGACTGTGTCACCTACAAAAAGTTTATGGATCATTTGTCCATTATTAGCAGGATCGTCCGGAAGTTCAAATGCATATGCATTTCCAAACTGATGTTCTGCATGATTGTTGCCAATAGCATTAGGAATAGCAACTATTTCAGAACCTCTGATATTATGCCTATCCTCTGTCAACACAAAGTCAGCACTACCATTATCAGCCATAGCAGGTACACTAAATAAGCTGACAATAAGTATCAAACATAAAAATAAACTAATTTTTTTCATACTGTCCTCCTATATATTATTTCTTTTTCTTAATAATTAATGCTACACCTAAAATGAGCATAACTTGAGCTATTGCACTTGAAGAGCCACAACTTTTTTCTTCTGTAGGCGCCTCAGTAGGTGCCTGTGTTGGGTTCTCTGTAGGAGCCAATGTAGGCGCCGCTGTAGGAACTTCTGTTGCAGGAGCTTCTGTCGGAGCCTCAGTAGCTTCAGGAGCATAATAGAACAAGAAATTACCAAAGACATTGAAAGGCCAAGAAGGAGCAGATTCTACAACACGAATCTCTACAGTATGTACTCCGGTAAAGGCAGCTCCAAAATCAATTTCATCATAGTTCCATGAATCTATTGCGGCATCTATCCATCCATTACCACCAACTACTTCTCCTTCTCCAATAAGTTGATCATCTATATACAACTCGAAATATGATACACTTGCTGATCCATAATTGTAGAAGCCCATGGTAGAATATCCCTTTTCTCCAAAGTCAACAGTAAATTTTATAGAGTCTCCTGCACCAACATTGAAAAGCATTTGACCAAAAGCTTCCTCCGGTACTTCTACTGCACACCATGAAGTAATCATTTGACCTGTCTTATCACAATCTCCTGTGTCTTGTGTAATTTCTGCTTTTTGAATTAAGTCAGAACCTTTAATGTTAAATTCATCCTTATCCAATACAAAATCCACATCTGTTCCACTTGAGGATTGAGCTGTTTTGTTGAAAACAAATTTACCAAAAGAGTTTGATGGGAAGGCAGGAGCTGAATCTATAACAACAATTTTCACATCATGAATTCCTGTGTAGCTTTTGTCAAAATTTATTTCATGCGTAAACCATACATCAGGCTTATAGTCTGCCCAGCCATTTCCGCCTTTTGCAGTTCCTTCACCCACTAAAGTATTATCAATATATAATTCAATAACAGTATTTTTTGCAGCACCATAGCTACAAAAGCTAAGACTTGTGTAGCCCTCTTCTCCAAAGTCTACTGTAAAATTAAATGTATCTCCTTTAAAAATTCTGTGAAGCATTTGTTTATTATTCTCTGCATCATCTGGTAACTCAAAAGCATACGCCTTATTCTCTTCCGGACGATTTTCTCCGGGAATAAAACATCCTTCCAAAGAAAGAAGCATTTCACCGCTAATGTTGCATGAATCCCCCTCCAATACAAAGTCCGCTTCATTTTGTGCACTAAGCGGTATAAGTGTGAGAATCATGCTAAGCACTAATGTTAAAGCAATTATAACTTTCTTCATATACACCATTTCCTTTCATCAGATTTATGAATAAATTATGTTCTAATTATATTTACACTTTTTCCCTTTCACAAGAAATCTATACATTAACTATAGAAATTTATTGTTCTGTTTGTTATAATACTATGGTGAAAAGGATGTGTTTATGGAATTATGTTAGGAAATTACGAGAAAAGATATTTTGAAAATGGAGAAAAAGCCTGGATTGGCCGCTATATTAATTTAACAAATTTACTTCATTGGCATTTTGAATGCGAGATTATTAAAATCGTATCCGGACATGCCCATATAAAAATAGGCGAACATTCATATGAAGCAATTACAGATGATTGCTTTCTATGCTTAGAAGAAGATTTGCATTTTATCAGCAGCGGTCCTGATACAATAATTGACATAATAATATTTGACAGCAATACAGTAAGTGATCTTACTCGTAAATATGCCCCAATAAATCCTAAAATATCGAAAAATATACCAATTGACATGTATTTTAATACAATAAAAAAACAACTTTCAGAAAAGAAAATGTTGTACAGAAAATCTATCGAGAGTCTTCTTAGGATAATGATAATCGATATATATCAGAATTCTGAGGTAATCAACAGAAATAAAGATACTTTTTTTCTGAAAAATCTTATCAGCAAGATAAACGATGAATATGCAACAATAACTTTTGAAGAAGCAGTAGATTACTGTGGCTACAGCAGCGCATATTTTTCAAAAATTTTCAAGAGGTTCTCCGGAATGAATTTTTCCGAATATCTAAATGTTATCAGAGTAGAACACGCTATTGAAATGATTAAGTCCGAGCCGCAAACATCAATCACCGCAATATCACTTAAATGTGGTTTTACAACAATAAGAAATTTTAACAGAGTTTTCAAAGAAATAACCGGATATTCTCCATCTTCCCTGCCCAAAGACTTTGTTATTGATACAGGAATGAGAATATCGGGAACGCTTAATTTTGATCCGACGCAGAAAGAAACGATTCTGATATAAGGTAGTTCTTCCAAAAATATGCATAATTTTACTTTTGCAATATCCTAAAATATGCATAATTTTACTTTTATAACATCCTAAAATATGCATAATTCTTGATATAGTGGATATACTGTGTTATAATACCGCAAGAAATGAGGTGTTATTATGTTGAAGCGTAAAATGTACGATACACTTATAGCTTGGAAAAATCAAGAAAAGAAAGAATGTCTTTTAGTAAAAGGAGCGAGACAAGTCGGCAAGACATATCTTATAAGAAAATTCGGAAAAAATGAATACGATAGTTTCATTGAAATTAATTTTCACGAGCAAAAAAGTCTGAAAGTCATTTTTGAAGGCGACAAGACAGCAGAAGAAATATACAAGAGGCTCACAGCAAATATTGCCGGAGCTAAATTAATCCCCGGTCGCACACTTATTTTCCTTGACGAGATTCAAAAGTGCGCAGGAGCGCGTACTGCCTTAAAATTTCTTGCAGAGGATGGACGATATGATATTATTGCCTCAGGTTCCCTTCTGGGCTTATCATATGGGAAAGATGATGATAGAGAAGTAGCACCTGTTGAATCCATTCCCGTAGGATACGAAAAGACAGTAATGATGTACTCTTTGGATTTTGAAGAATTCTTATGGGCGTATGGCTATTCAGACGAAACAATTGCATATTTAAAGAGTTTTTTTATCTCAAAGGAAAAAATCCCTGCAGAAATCAACGAAAAGTACGAGTCTCTGCTTAGAGAATATCTTGTAGTCGGAGGAATGCCTGAAGTAGTAGCAAATTTTGCAACGTACAAAGATTTTACTAAAGTCCAGGAAATTCAGGATAAAATCCTATCTTCATATGCAGATGATATCTCACAGCATGCCAAAGGTGCCGAGAAGGTAAAGGTTCGTCAATGCTATGATAGTATTCCTCGTCAACTTGCTAAAGAAAATAAAAAATTTAAATATTCTGAAGTTGAGCACAAATCTACCTCCCGTAAATTCGGAGACAGTGTACAATGGCTCAGAGATGCAAATATGGCTTATATGTGCCATAACACAACAATTCCAATACTCCCTCTGAAAGCTTATAAAAAGGATAATGAATTCAAACTTTATATTGCTGACACAGGTTTGCTGCTTGCTATGTTTGGTTTTGCGACAAAGCAGGCGCTGCTAAACGGTACTTTAAAAGGATTTGCCAAGGGTGGTATATATGAAAACTTTGTAGCCGAGACACTTATCAAGAAAGGTTACACGCTTCACTACTATAAGCAAGGTGATCGTCTTGAGTTGGAGTTTATTATCGAAAAAGACGGTGAAGTAATTCCTATAGAAGTAAAGGCCGGTAATTCAGTAACTAAATCTCTTGATTCATTTATTGAAGAATTCACTCCTTCTATTGCTTTTAAATTGATAGGCGGAAATGTAGGAGCTGTTAATAACAAAATAACTATTCCCCATTTCTTGACCATGTTTATTTAATACACAACATTTTATTAATACCATAAAAAGTCAAAAGTGATAACCGTCTCGTATGGCGGTTATCACCTCCGGTAAAAGGAAACAATTATGATGTTATTTTATTTCAGTCTCCATGCAATGTCATTTAAGAACAGTTCCTTTTCAAGAGAGCTTACTGTCGTTTCTTTATTTATGTGAACAAATTCAATTTCCATCATGCGTGCCCAGTCTCTCATTTGTTCTGCTGTGACGTCATAAGAAAGTACTGTATGATGAGCTCCACCTGCCAGTATCCAACATTCTAATCCTTCTGTCAGAGTGGGATATGCCTGCCACATTACTCTGGCCACAGGTAAATTAGGCATTTTCATTATAGGCTTTACACACATAACGTCCTGGCATATTAATCTGAGTCTGCCACCCATATCCACTAAGGATGCTACTATAGCTTCCCCTGCCTTACCCTCAAAGACAAGTCTTGCAGGATCTTTTTCATTCATGCCTATACCCAAATGATGTGTCTCAATACGTGGCCTCTGGTCGTTACATGCCAGTGACGGACAAACCTCAAGCATATGAGCTCCTAATGAATATTCGTTATTTTCAACTAAATGATATGTATAATCTTCCATAAAAGCAGAAGCACCGTTGCCATTTTCACCCATTGCCTTCATAATAGTTGTCATGGCAGCAACTTTCCAATCGCCTTCTCCGCCGTATCCGTACCCTTGGGCCATCAAATGCTGAGAAGCGAGTCCCGGGAGCTGTTCCATACCGTATAAATCCTGGAATGTATTTGAAAAGGCCCGAGCCCCTTGTCTGTCCATCATACGTTTCATTGCAAGTTCTTCTCTTGCCTGATATCTGATAGCTTCAATATTGTCAGTTGCAATATCATAACTTGCTTTATATACTTCCATTAATTCATCGATATCCTTATCTGTAACCAATGACATTTCCTTGACAAGATCGCCAACAGCCCATGTGTTAACCTGCCAGCCAAGCTTTGCCTGTACCTCTACTTTGTCTCCTTCTGTAACGGCTACTTCTCTCATATTATCGCCAAAGCGCATTACTTTGAGGCTTCGCGATACCATAACGCCGATAGCCGTCCTCATCCAGGTACCTAACTTTTTCTGAACATCTTCATTCTGCCAATATCCGGCAATAACCTTCCTGGGGAGTCTGAGTCTGGCACCTATAAAGCCATGCTCTCTGTCTCCGTGAGCGGCTTGATTAAGGTTCATAAAATCCATGTCAATCTCTTCGTTGGGTATTTCCTTGTTATATTGTGTTGCCAGATGACAATATGGCTTCTGTAAATTCGCAAGACCGTTTATCCACATCTTGGATGGGCTGAATGTATGACACCATGTAACAATGCCCGCAACAGAATCGTCATAGTTGGCTTCTTTAATAATTTGACAAATTTCTTCATTGGATTTTGCAGTTACTTTGTATTCCAAAGGTACAGGAAGAACTTGGCTTAACATCTGCGCCATTTCTCTTGCTCTATTCTCAACTGTCTTAATAACTTCTTCTCCATATAAGAGCTGAGATCCTACAATAAACCAGAATTTATACTTCATCTTTGCTTCTCCTTACTAAATATATCCACTGCTTTTCTCTCAACATCAAGTAGCTTCATATATCTTCTCATATATTTATCAAAGCCTGCAACATCAGCTGCATCGGGCTCCATACGTACTGTCTTCGTATCTTTGAAAACTTTACTGTCCAAATAATCTGCAAGACACTCGTTTTCCTCTCTTTGCATAGTAAAGGATGCCAGTATAGCCATTCCATACGGACCACCCTCTCCGCTCGACTCCATACACACTATAGGCGTCCGGCAAGCCGCTGCCATATATTTCTGACCTACGCCGGGAGTCTTGAAGAGCCCTCCGTGACCTGTAAGGCTGTCTATGGATACCTTTTCACCGGTCAATATTTCCATACCGATTCTCATTGTAGCCATTGATGAATAAAGCGTTGCCCGGAAAAATTCGGCAAAAGTAAATTTGCTGTCCGGCTGGCGTATTACCATAGGAATACCGCCGGGCATATGTGTAAGATTCTCTCCTGCTATGTAGTTACATACTGTAATACCTGCGCAGTCAGCGGCACCTTCAAGACTCTTGGTGTAGAGCTTGCTATATAATTCATCATCGGGGACACTGTAACCAAATACATCAAACATTTCCCTTAGCATATTAATCCATTCATTAGAGTCTCGTGTGCAATTATTACAATGTACCATCGCAACATCTCTGCCGTCGGGCGTGGTTATAATATCTATCTCCCTATGGAGATTCTTCATAGGTCTATCCAATACAACCATAGAGAAAATTGATGTACCGGCAGACACATTTCCGGTCCTGACTCTTACAGAATTGGTAGCTACCATTCCTGTACCGGCATCACCCTCCGGCGGAGCAAAGACTACTCCGGGACTAATAAGCGAGTCTATGAGATTAGAGCCTTGCTCAGTGAGATTTCCTGCTTTATCTCCTGCAAGAAGAATCTCAGGCAGGACATCTGTTGTCGTCCACCTAATTTTTTTAAGTTTAAGCAGCTCGTCAAATTTACTAAGCATCTGTCTGTCATATCCAAGGTTAATACTGTCAACGGGGAAGATTCCCGACGCTTCGCCGATACCTACTACATTGCGTCCTGTTAGCATATAGTGAAAATATCCTGCCAGAGTTGTAATATGAGCAATTTTATCAATGTGTTCTTCGTTATTTAATATGGCCTGATATAAGTGAGCAATACTCCACCTTTGTGGTATATTGAAGTTAAATAATTCAGTAAGTTCATCCGCAGCCCGGCCTGTTATCATGTTCTGCCATGTGCGAAAGGGAGCCAAAAGATTCCAATCTTTGTCAAAAACAAGGTATCCATGCATCATTCCGGATATTCCCACAGCTTCAATACTGCTTAAATCTCCAAGACCTTCAAGCACACTTCTGAGCCCTGTCCATGCGTTCTGCAAATCATAAGTCCATACGTCATCTATGTATTGAGACTGCCAATTATACCCGCTGCTTTTTTGAGTTATATAGTTACTGTCAATTACAGTTGCTTTTATTCTGGTAGAACCAAATTCGATACCCAAATACATTGCCCTAATAACCTCCCTTGTACCTGTGAATTATATATTTGAGATGTATTTTCTATCAAGAATTTAATGGTTGTTTTATAGAAATTTATTGTTCACTTCTCTTAGTCATGTCTTGTATTATCTGTGAAACATTCGCAGAATCTTCCGGCATAATCTTCTCTATATAATCTCTCTGACAGAAGTTCAGCCTCTTTCTTTCCTTTTTCTGTAGGTCCATCTATAGAATAATCAGGGTCTGCGTGGCGTACTATTAAAATTTTCACAAATCATACTTCCCTTCAAGGTAATTTCGAGAGAAAGCATAACATAACAGATAAAGGATTGGCAAGTCAGATTCCTCACCACATTTTCCTTGACTTCTCCCCTCCTCAAATGGTAATATAATCTATTGGAAAACCAAATATCAATTGGAGTTATTTTAATGAACACACAAACAACTTTTAACAACTTACATAGAAATGAACTATTCAAAGGTCGTCTTCCTGAAGATATTATTTCCAATCCCAACTATTCAATTTTCCCGGGTTTTATTGATGTTCACGTACATCTCAGAGAACCCGGTTTTTCATATAAGGAAACTATTGCTACCGGTACTCGGGCAGCGATTTGCGGCGGCTACAGCACAGTAGCTTCAATGCCCAACCTCAACCCTGTGCCCGATAGTATAGAAAATCTGAATGTTCAGCTTGACATTATAAAGAAAGACGCTCTTGTTAATGTATATCCCTTCGCAGCAATTACGAAAGGACAGCTTGGAAACGAACTTTCAGACATTGACGCTCTTTATGACAAGGTCATAGGTTTCTCAGACGATGGCAGAGGTGTTCAAAGTGATGAAATGATGGAAAAGGCTATGCTAAAAGTAAAGAGTCATGATTCTATCATTGCCGCTCACTGTGAAGTAAATAGCCTTGCCCCTTCCCCTGAAAGTGAGTATTTGCAATTAGAGCGAGATCTTAAGCTAGTTAGTAAAATAGGTGTCAGATATCACATGTGCCACTGTTCTACCAAAGAGTCAATTGACCTTATCAGGCAAGCTAAAAAAGCAGGTCTCCCTGTAACATGTGAGACCGCTCCACACTACTTGATTTTCACAGAAAATGATGTACAGGACAGTGGAAACTACAAAATGAATCCACCTATTCGTGGCCTTAAAGACAAAGAAGCTTTATTAGAAGCTATCTGCGATGGTACTATTGATATGATCGCAACAGATCATGCACCTCATAGCAGCGAAGAAAAATCAAAAGGTTTTGCAGGTAGCCTTAACGGCATTGTAGGTTTGGAAACTGCGTTTCCGCTTATGTATACTTACCTGGTAAAGGCTCAAGTCATATCACTTGACAGGCTTATAGAGCTAATGAGTATAGCCCCTCGCAAAGTATTTCGCATACAAGATGATGGACTTTGTGTATTTGACCTGAATCAAAAATATATTATCGATCCGCAATGCTTCAAGAGTAAAGGCAGGAGCTGCCCCTACGGCGGAATGGAAGTTTATGGAAAGCATATAGCAACATCTATAAAAGGAGTAATTAATGAATAACTACGTTATAGTAAGCAACGAAAAAATCGCACAAGATGTATATAAGATGATCCTCAAAGGCGATACATCTAAAATCACTAATCCAGGACAGTTTATCAATATCACAATAGATGGTTTATATTTAAGACGTCCCATATCTATATCAGATATTGGTGAAAATACAATCACAATTATCTACAAAGTTGTTGGCACAGGTACAGAAAAAATGTGCAGGATGCCGGTTGGAACAGAGCTTGATTGCCTGGTAGGACTTGGTAACGGATTTGACACTTTGAGGGAACCAGACAGCAGTAAACCCCTGCTTATCGGTGGCGGCGTTGGCACTCCTCCCCTTTATATGCTGGCAAAAAAACTTATTAAAGAAGGCAAGAAGCCTATGGTAATTCTTGGTTTTGCCTCTAAAGCTGACTGTTTCTACGAAGAAGAATATAAAGCTTTAGGACTTGAGGTTGAGGTTATGACAGCTGATGGTAGCTACGGCGGCAGTGGATTTGTGACAAATGCGAAGCTTTTCACAGACGGAGACTATGACTATATATATACATGCGGTCCGATCCCGATGCTCAAGGCAATCTATAGTGGCACTGACAGATCCGGTCAATTTTCATTTGAAGAGCGTATGGGTTGCGGCTTCGGTGCATGTATGGGCTGCTCATGTAAGACAAAATATGGTAATAAGCGCATATGCAAAGACGGTCCTGTTCTGGTTAAGGAGGAAATCATATGGTAAATACTAAAATAAACTTATGTGGCATCACAATAGACAATCCAATAATTCCTGCCAGTGGCTGTTTTGGATACGGTAAGGAGTTTTCTGAGTTTTATGATATAAATATGTTAGGTACATTCTCTTTTAAGGGAACTACTAAGGAACCAAGATTTGGTAATCCTACTCCACGTATTGCTGAGACTCCTTCGGGAATGATTAACTCTGTAGGACTGCAGAATCCCGGTGTTGATACTGTAATCAGCAGAGAACTTAAGGAAATGCCTAAGTATTTTAATAAGAAAGTAATGGCAAATATCAGTGGCTTTTCACAGGAAGAATATGTATACTGCGTTGAGCGCATAAGCCGTGAAGATCAGGTTGGCTGGGTAGAGGTTAACATAAGTTGTCCGAACGTACACGGCGGCGGTATGAGCTTCGGTGTAAATCCCGACAGCGCATATGAGATAACAAAAGCTGTCAAGGAAATTTCATTGAAGCCTGTTATTATTAAATTATCCCCTAACGTAACTGACATTGCGGCTATTGCAAAGGCCTGTGAATCAGCAGGAGCCGACGGAATCTCCCTCATCAACACAGTCTTATCAATGAGAATTGATATAGCAAAGAGAAAGCCGGTGCTGGCAAATACTTTCGGAGGTTTGTCCGGTAGTTGCGTGCTGCCAATCGCCCTCAGAATGGTTTATCAGGTATACAATGCGGTGAAAATACCAATTATTGGTATGGGCGGTGTGACAACTGCCAAAGATGTCATTGAAATGATGATGGCCGGTGCTACAGCGGTGCAAGTAGGAGCTGCCAACTTGGTAAATCCATATGCATGCAAAGAAATCATAGAAGAATTACCCATAATTATGGAAAAGTATAAAATCAATAGTTTAGAAGAGATTATAGGAGGAGCTCACTAATGGGAAAAGACGTTATTATCGCCTGCGATTTTGGTTCTAAGCAGGCCACACTGGAATTTTTAGATAAGTTTACTGATGTAAAGCCTTTTGTAAAAATAGGCATGGAACTTTATTTTGCAGAAGGTCCTGATATTGTCAGAGAAATTAAAGCACGTGGTCACAAAATTTTCCTTGACCTTAAGATGCATGATATACCAAATACTGTAAAGAAAGCAATGCGCTCTATCGCATCTCTTGGTGTTGATATGACCAACGTTCACGCAGGCGGAGGCATCGCCATGATGCAAGCAGCTATGGAAGGTTTAGAAGGAAAAGCTATTCTTATTGCAGTAACACAGCTTACTTCTACAAACGCAGATACGCTCAAAAATGAGCTGCTTATCGACAAATCCATGAACGAAACAATTATGCAATATGCAATAAACACAAGCAAGGCAGGCCTGGGCGGAGTTGTTTGCTCACCATTAGAGAGCGAAATGATCCACAGCCACTTTGCAAAAAACAACATTCCTTTTATTACTGTTACACCAGGAATCCGTTTTGCAGACAGTAGTAAAGATGACCAATCAAGAATAACAACACCGGCTAAGGCGAAAGAAATGGGCTCTGACTACATTGTTGTTGGACGTCCGATTACTCAGGCCGAGGATCCGGTTGCTGCATACAAAAGATGCGTAGCAGAATTTATAGATTAATGGAGGATTTTCACAATGAAAGAACAAATTGCACTTGATTTATTAACTATTGGCGCTGTATTTTTACGTCCCGACCAGCCTTTCACATGGGCAAGCGGCATTAAGAGCCCTATTTACTGTGATAACCGTCTCACGCTTACTTCACCTGAGGTACGCACACATGTAGAGACAGGTCTTATGAATCTTATCCGTGAAAATTATCCTGATGTTGAGGTTCTTATGGGTACAAGTACAGCAGGTATCGCTCACGCTGCTATCACCGCTCACATGATGAATCTGCCTATGGGCTATGTTCGTTCCGGTGCAAAGGACCATGGTAGAAATAACCAAATCGAAGGAAAGCTTCTCCCCGGGCAGAAAGTTGTTGTTGTAGAAGATCTTATCTCTACAGCTGGCAGCTGCATCGATGTTGTTGAGATTTTAAGAGAAGCAGGTGCTGAAGTACTCGGTATCGTTAGCATCGTAACATACGGACTTAAGAAAGGTATCGAGCGTCTCGAAAAAGCAAATGTAAAGAATATCAGCTTGACAAACTTTGACACAATCGCACAGGTTGCAGCCGACAAGGGCTTCATCGCCAAGGAAGATATCGCAAGAGTTATTGCTTTCCGCAACAACCCATCTGACGAGAGCTGGATGAGAGGTAACAACTAATGAGACACGTACTTGATATTACAGATTTGTCAGTTAACGAGATAGAAGAGCTCATTAATGTAGCACAGGATATTATAGCTAACCCGGATGATTATCGTGAGGTGTGTAAACATAAAAAGCTTGCCACTCTTTTCTTTGAGCCAAGCACAAGAACACGCCTTAGTTTTGAAGCTGCAATGTTAGATTTAGGTGGAAACGTACTTGGTTTCTCATCTGCCAACTCCTCATCCTCTGCCAAAGGCGAGAGTGTTGCCGACACAGTACAGGTAGTAAGCTACTACGCAGATATTATTGCAATGCGCCATCCTAAGGAAGGTGCTCCCTTAGCCGCATCATATGTATCAAACGCACCTATCATCAACGCAGGCGATGGCGGCCACTGCCACCCTACTCAAACTCTTACGGATCTTCTTACTATATATCGTGAGAAAGGTCATTTGAGCAATATGACAATCGGTTTTTGCGGTGACTTAAAGTTCGGTCGTACCGTTCACTCATTAGTGAGCGCTCTGTCAAGATATGAAGGCTTCAAATTTGTATTCATCTCCCCCAGTGAGCTTATGATGCCAAGCTACGTAAAGGCAAATGTTCTTGACAAGAACGGTCTTAGCTACATCGAGACTGAATCTCTTACAGATGTAATGCCCGAGCTTGATATACTTTATATGACTCGTGTACAAGGTGAGCGTTTCTTCAACGAAGAAGACTACATCAGACTTCGTGACAAATATATTCTCTCCCCCGACAAGCTGACAAACGCAAAGTCGGATCTTGCAATATTGCATCCTCTGCCGAGAGTAAATGAAATCGCCCGTTCAATCGACAAAGATCCAAGAGCATGCTACTTCAAACAGGTACAAAATGGTAAATTTATCAGAATGGCACTTATAATGAAGCTTCTTGGATTAAGTAAATAAGGAGGTACTTATGATAGTTGATCAAATTGAAAACGGAATCGTATTAGACCATATCAAAGCCGGCTACAGCATGCTTATATACAACTACTTAGGTCTTAACGACTTAGACTGCACAGTTGCGATAATCAAGAATGTAAAAAGTAACAAAATGGGTAAAAAAGATATTATTAAAATCGACTCACTTATTGATATTAATTTTGACATTTTAGGTTATATTGATGCGAATATCACAGTAAATGTAATTCGTGACGGTAAACTTGTTGATAAGCAGAAGTTGGAGCTTCCTGAGACACTTATTAATGTAATTAAGTGCAAGAACCCGAGATGTATTACATCTACAGAGCAAGAGCTTGATCAAAGATTCATTCTCACTGACAAAGAGGAAAAAACTTATCGCTGTGCTTACTGCGAGACTGCTTCGGATAGTTTGAAGATATAAAATAAGTAGTGTTATAGAAACATCCCGTGTATTATGTACACGGGATGTTTCTATTGGATATTTTTATAATATAATTTTTCAACAAAATCACAAAAGATCTTCATAGTTGCGCATTCCATATAAAACACGTACTATTTGAATTTCTGTTTTCTTTACTCGATAAAAGATTATATAATTATTAACAACCAGTTTTCTCAATGACTTATCATTAACATATTCATTATTTACATAGGGACAACTTTCCGGAAAAATGCATACGTATTCTAATGCTTTCTCAAAGTTGTTGATTTGACGAATAGCTGCTGTAGGATTGCAAAGATTAACAGCAATGTATTCAAATATTTGTTCCATATCTAGTCTTGCCAAAGGAAATATTTTTATTTCATACCCGTTTTCCGTCATATTTTGCCCTCATAGCGTCAAAAAAATCAGTTCCGCTGACAGGCTTAGCGTCATTTTCTTCTATATCATTCAAGCTTTCGTTAATAAGGCTAGCTGCCTGCATTTTTGCAAACATCTCTTCATATAGTTTTATACTCATCATAACGGCTTCTCCATATCCATTTCTTGTTATTACAATTGGCACAGAACTTTCTTGACAAGTCTTCATAATGCTTGATGTATTTTTTAGTTCGTTAACAGGTAGTATTTTAGGCAAATGTTGTATCATAAATTTCCTCCTATCGTTGTTATTGCGTTATTGTGGTATTATTATACCATAATTAATCATTTTCAACAACTAAAAAACTCCTTACTGATTGTATTTATCAATAAGGATTATATGTTCCTTTTATATTCTCTTTATCGGGTGCCTTATAACTGTCTTAAGCTTGTCGGTAGCTGTCTTGCGAAAATCAGATAAATATATTTCATGATGATGTCTACTATCGGTAATATCAATCTCATAGCCCATCTTATGTGCATACTCATGCATAAGTCCTACTGTCTCAGGTTCATTATCATAAGCTCCTATATGCATACATTGAACACAAAGTCCCTCGGTATATGTTATAAACTCTACCGGTGAAAAGTCGGTTTTCTTCTTCACTGCACAAGTCTCTACTGCCCAATCAAAATCTTCTTTTGTGACAAAATCAGGTAATCTGATTAAAGAAATCCATTTAAAGTTTTCTTTGTGAGTATAATCAACACCATCTATTCCGTCCTGCCACCAAAATCCTTCAAGAGGCGGCACAACGTAATCAAAATAGCCGTTTATTTTATAATCTGTTTTATAACTCATTTTCAAAGTATAAGCAATACCATAGAGCAAGCCTATTGCAGTTTGATAATAACCATTTTCACAATTAGGATCACCCTCGCCACGCACAGCGATATAGTTCATAGACGGCACATCTACGATAGTCGGCTTATTAGGTGGCATGTAAAATTCTTTATATTCTTTCTTGTAGTCAAATGGCATAATTGTCCCCCTTTTATGCGAGGCAGTACCCAACAATCGGTCCCAGAAAAATAGCTAAATAAATAAGTGTTATCCATGGCTGGTAATCTACATAAAACCCCTTAAAAGACAGACTCCACGGATGCCTGATAAGTACCCACCCAAAAACATCAAACACGATGCAGATACCTGCCCAAATTAATCCAGTTATCAACGCTTCTTTAACGGAAGGATTAGCAATCCCTTCCATGTAGAGCCATCCAGCTAAAGAAAATAGAATTATATTATAAAGTGGATGCCAAGGTTTTGTTCTCTCATAACCCTCACCCATTGATGTATCATCCATAGGCTTCATTTTAAGAACATATATATTAAATATGGTGTGCATGATACCGACCAAAGTCACTACTATATAGCACACCCAAAAACATAACATTGATAAACCAAAATTTTGCATTTCCTATCTCCTGCAGCTAATTTCTTATCACTTCGTAAATCATAAGCGCCGCAGCAACAGAAGCATTCAAAGACTCTGTCCCGCCCGGCATTGGTATTGTAAGCAATTTATCACAGTGATGTAGCATTGCAGTAGTAATTCCGTTTGCTTCATTGCCGATAACAATAACGTTCTTCTGTGAAAATTTCTCTCCTATTGCGCAGCTACCTCCTCTTGGGTGAGCAGCATACAATGTAAAGCCGGCCTTCTTCAGAGCATCAACTACAGCTTTAGTATTAGGAAGGTTCTGAATCAAATCAATATTGAACATACATCCAACGGTTGAACGAGTTACCTTGGAGTTATATATATCTACACATCCTTCAAGCAGAATTATAGCATCGAATCCCGCGGCAGCGGCAGTACGTATCATAGTTCCCAGATTGCCAGGATCTCGCACATCTTCCAGAAGAAGGATATTTTTTACATCATTATGTATATCGGCCATATTTCCGCTTATACGAACCCTCTTGGGCTCTAAATAGCGACACACACAGCCAATACCCTGCGGTGTCTTGGTATCGCTTATTGACGCAAATACTTTATCTGACACATAAGTTGCGCGTATCTTATTACCTTGTATCAACGACAAAATGCGGCTGTACTCCTCAGTAGTCTTAAAAGATTGGGATATAATTACTTCTCGTACAAAATCCTTCTCCTCTAATGCTTCCAGTACAGCCCTTAGGCCCTCTAACAAAAAGCACCTGTGCTCGTCTCTAAACTTTTTCTTGTTCAGAGACTGTATAAACTGCACAGGTCCGCTTTTAGTATCTGTTATAATCTTATCTGAATTATAAGTATTCACAGGTATAATATTTACGCTTTTACTGATTCAACAAGCTTTGCAAATCCGTTTGCATCATTAACAGCCATGTCAGCAAGAACTTTACGGTCGAGCTGAATGCCCTTAACCTTAAGACCATGCATAAGCTTGCTATATGACATACCATTGAGTCTTGCAGCTGCATTAATACGTGTGATCCAGAGTTTTCTGAAGTTTCTCTTGTTAGCACGTCTGTCTCTATATGCATACATAGCTGACTTAATAACAGCCTGGTTTGCAGTCTTAAAGATTGTGCTCTTTCTTCCGAAATAACCCTTTGCTAATTTTATAACTCTCTTTCTTCTAGCTCTTGTAGCTACTGAATTCTTTACTCTTGACATATTATTCAGCCTCCCTTATCAGACATACGGTAACATTTTCTTTACTCTTGCTGCATCGCTGCTTGCTGCAAAAGTAGGCATCTTGTGCTGGTTCTTTGCTTTACGAGGTTTGCTTACAAGTCTGTGACGTCTGCAAGCGTTGCTCATCTTAACTTTGCCGGTTGCTGTAACCTTAAATCTCTTCTTTGAAGCGCTGTGTGTTTTTACCTTAGGCATAATTTTAACTTCCCTTCTTTTATTGATTGATATCTGTTATTGTTTAGGATTAATGATAACGTTCATTCTCTTTCCTTCTAACTTAGGCTCCTTGTCAAGTGTGCCATAATCTTTTACATGTTCTGCCATTCTCTTGATAAGATCTACACCTTCATTAGTATGATTGAGCTCTCTTTGTGTGAAACGTACCGTAACCTTTACCTTGTCACCACTTTGCAAGAACTTTGTTGCGTTCTTTGCCTTTACATTAAAGTCATGATCACCGATTCCGATGCTAAGTCTGACTTCCTTAATGTCAATGACTTTTTGATTCTTACGTATTTCCTTATCCTTCTTGTTTTGATCAAAGATGTATTTGTCATAATCCATGATCCTACAAACAGGAGGCTTTGCAGCCTGTGCCACAAGCACCAAATCTAAATCCCTGTCATATGCTATCTTAAGTGCCTCTTTTGTTGGCATAATACCAACAAGTTGGCCGTTTTCATCAATACATCTGACTTCGGGCTCTCTGATGCCTTCGTTTACCATTGATTCATCCCTGTTAATAACAGACACCTCCATATAAATAAAATAATAGCGAACCGAGTAATACGATCCGCTATTTAATCACAAAAAACTCTAAATAATTGTCTTATGTGAGTAAACCCGCATGCCCTATTGCCTGCCAAGGTGGATAGCGTATCGCTTCACTTAAACTCGCGTTTGCTATAATACCACATAAAGATATGCTATGTCAAGGATTTTTAGCAATGGACAGTGGCAAGTTTTTCTTGTTTTTTGAATTATTATGTAGTTCTGCTAAAAAAACGGCATCGTTTTTTGAATTTTCACGTAGTTCTGCTAAAAAAACGGCATCGTTTTTTGAATTTTGCACTAGTCAACAAAAAGTAGACACATTTTTTAATTAATCATCATAGAATTTGAAAAATATTCACGATACTGTTTAGGTGTCAAATAGTTCAAAGAATACGCGGGACGTTGTTCGTTGTAAAA
>SVJB01000024.1 GCA_015069185.1 Oscillospiraceae bacterium | reverse complement strand
AATTACGGGAGTTGACATTGACAGAGTTGTTGACGGTAAAATTGTCGAGCACGGCGGTTCAACTGAAACCTTTGAGACATTCTGGACAAACGGTTTGATTAAACCAGTATAATACCAATTCCAATAAGTCGAACAGATAGACAAATTCAAATTCTTATTTAATATGCTAATTGATATAGCAAAATAAAAGTTTTATGAAATTGTAATGTGCCCATATACAGTATGACATCTTTACACCCGACACAAAAAGTCTAAAAAAGGAGTTTCATCTTCTTCTGTTTATATGAACTTTTTATTTTCAGCCAGCTGATCACGAAGCCAATCGCTATTTACGGTGCAATCCTCCACGGCATCAAGCTCACGCAAAAGGTCGATACGTAATGTTTTCAACAATTCTGCATACTCCTCGCGCTGTGCTAGATTAACAAGCTCACCGGGATCGCACTCCATATCGTAAAGCTCGTCTATGTCAGTGGGATTCCATACGTACTTATACTTTTCGTTTCGGATCATTCGCTGTGTATAAAGCCCAAACTGCTGACCGTTATATGTGACCAATGCATATTTACGAATACTGTCTTTCTGTTCTCCCGTAAGATAGGGCATTAGGCTGATACCGTCAAGATTTTCGGGCACAGGTGCGCCTGCAAGATTCAAAATAGTGGGAACAAGATCCAGCATGTTTGTTACAAAGGCGCGGTTTTTGACACCCTGCTTTATCAAGGCAGGATAGCGGATAACAAGTGGCACTTTCACCACTTCGTCATACATAATGTAATGCTTATCTATCATTCTTCTTTCACCGCACAGGTCACCGTGGTCGGCAGTGTAAATAATGACGGTGTTATCTAGTATACCTTTACGATCAAGGTGTTTGATAACTCTACCGATTGCATCGTCAATTTGGGTGATATAACCATAATAAAGCCTTGCAGTTTCGTGCAATTGTTCCCAAGTCATGTCTGCGGTACCCCAATTATAACGCATCTGTTTTTGAATATGAGGCTTGCCATCAAGCGTATCGTCAAACGACCGCCACTTTGGGACCTCATCATACATTGATGCAAAGGGTTCGCTTGGTCTGCAAGGCAGGTGTGGCTCTGCAAAGTCCATTTTTATATGCCACGGCTGTTCTTCGTATTTATCAATCAATTCGATCACGTGAGCGGCATTGCGATGTGTCGGGCTATCCTCATACGGATACGGACTGACCTCACCGAAAAAGCCACTTTTGAAGGAAAGTGAAGGATTGTTATTTGTTTGATATGCATGCAAGGTTGTTTCGTCTACATAATCCTCATAGCCAAAATCCAGAGGAGTCAAAGTAGGACTAACGTGCCATTTACCAACGTAACCTGTTCTGTAGCCACATTCATTAAGAGAATTTGCCCAGGAAAATGCATCGGCGGAAACAGATCCCACAGGTGTACCTTGGTCATAATTCCAAAGAGCGCCATAGCGTTCAGGTCGCTTTCCGCACAAAAGAGCTTGCCTTGCAGGGCAACATGTTGGAAGTGGCGTGTAGCTGTTATCAAAGCTGATGCCTTCATTTGCAAGCCTGTCAATATTTGGTGTTTGCACAGGATAGATGCCATTAAAGCCAAGGCAATCCCATCTTTGCTGATCACAGCTGATAAATAAAATATTAGGTCTCATAAGATATCCTTTCTTCAGCTTGGAGTATATCCGGATCGGAGCCGTATTGCTATCTCCATCATTCTTTCGATACTGTAATTAAAAAACTCTTTATAGGCTTTGCAGTGTCTGTTCAACAAAGGAAGCCCGTCTGCAAACGGTTCTCGCTCTCTTCGGCATCCGCCACGACAAAGCTTATAATACTGGCATTTTTTACATTCTTCATGCACAAATAGGGAGCTGCTTACGAATTCTTTCGCTTTTTCCGAGCCGATTATTTCACCAAAAGAGCTCTCGTGCACGTTGCCAAGCTGCCATTCATCAAGTACGTAAAAATCACAAGGATATACACTTCCGTCACCTTCTATTACGCAGTAACAAGTGCAAAATCCATTCATCGCACAACTTTCGGGACGTCGTCCTAACAAGATGTTGATGTAATTATCAAAATTGCGGATGCTGACATAATTTCCGCGGATGAAATCTTCGTAATAAAGGTTAAACGTCTGTTTGAGAAAGCTTGCATACCGCTCCTCAGATAGTGAAAAGCGTGTTTTTTCTTCTTCAAGAGGGTCAAGACAGGCAATAAACTGGATATATTTATATTTCTTTAGCTGACTGTAAACCTCTTTGGGATATCTTGCTACAAAGTTATTCACCACGCAAAGAATGTTAAATTCTACGCCGTTTTTTTGCAAAATATCTGCCGCTCTTATCACTCGATTAAAGGTGCCTTTTCCTTTTGTATCTACGCGGAGCGAATCGTGAGTCTCCTTGGTACCGTCCAGCGAAAGACCAACCAAAAAATGATTATCTGCAAAAAAACGTGCCCATTCTTCGTCAATAATATATCCGTTCGTCTGTATAGTGTTGCTGACCTTGATTTTTTTCGTATTGTATTGGTGTTGAAGTGAGATCAGTGTTTTGTAGAAATCAAGCCCAACCAACGTAGGCTCACCGCCCTGAAAGGCAAAGCCAACAAAATCGGTAGCATATTCAAAAGCACGCCTGACCACGGCTTCTAACGTATCAAGGCTCATCATTCCCATAGAATATTGTTCTCTGCTTTTCGACACATCCTTGTAAAAGCAGTATTCACATTTCATATTACAAAGTGAAGATGCAGGTTTTATCAATAGGTTCAACGGTTGCATAGCATTCCTCTTTCATAAGGCAAAATTGTGGTAAAGCTACTCGGATCATTGCATCGCTTTGCTTTGCTTGTTGTTTTTCTTTGTTGCTAAGACCGTACATCATTTTCTCCTTAAGTGTCTAAATTTGTCAGAATTATTTTGCGTATCTTACAGTAAAACTTTTTTGCTTTAATTCAATTATACACCTTACAAAAAATACGTCAAACATAACAGCTCAATCGGACGCTTCGTTGACAAAATGCTGAATATGTGCTACAGTCCGACTAAATAACAGCATTTTTCATTCCGTGCATCAGTAAACATCACATCACGATGAACATAACTACTGAGGGGAGTGTGTCTACGGCAGCATACGAAATTTTAAATAATTTCTTTGAAGGATAAACAAAAGGTATTTATTAAGGATGCACAAGCAACATCGAGCTGCTTGTGAGATTTATAGGCTCACGCTATGATAATTGTGAGGTAATTATTATGAAAAAGCCAAAACAAAAAATGATATTTAAAATACTGATTGCGACTACGCTCATTGCGCTTATCCTCGTCATGTTTGATTGCCGCATGGTAGTACGTCGATATGAAATTAATTCTCCCAAGATAGATACGCCTATTCGTGTCGCGCTGATAACTGACCTGCATTCCTGCAAGTACGGTAAAAATCAAACAAACCTGCTTGATGCAATTTATGCCGAGTCTCCTGACATCGTGCTGCTAGGTGGAGATATATTTGATGATGACATCGAGGATACAAATACTGAACTTTTTCTTGCTGGTATCTATGATAGGTATCCCTGTTATTATGTAACCGGAAACCACGAGTACTGGAGTGGGCAGGCTAAGTTTTCTGCAAAAATTGATATTCTTAACAAATATAATATTGTGATTCTTGCAGGCACAAGCGAAGTTGTTGAAGTAAACGGGGAAAGCATCAATATTTGTGGTGTCAATGACCCTGATGCATATATGGTGGAGATTGATTCGGAAACAGATCCGCAAGCCTACACGGATGCGCAAAACCAGAAAGAAGTTACATTCGTGCAGCAACTGGATAACGTTAGCAGCATATCAGAAAATGGAAATTTTACGTTGTTGCTCTCCCACCGTCCCGAATTTTTTGAACTATATACGGACTATGATTTTGATCTGGTATTGAGCGGTCATGCTCACGGCGGTCAGTGTCGGATTCCACTGATTTTAAATGGATTGTATTCGCCTGATCAGGGAGTTTTCCCAGAATATGCCGGCGGACGATATGAACAGAATGGTACGACCATGATTGTCAGCCGAGGTCTTGCCAGGGAAAGTACGTGGGCTCCTCGTATTTTCAATCGTCCTGAACTGGTAATTGTAGATATCACTTAGGCCACAGCCGATTGAAAAAGCAGTAAACATATGATACAATGCCTTAGATTATTATTGAGGTGGATTATGAACGTTACAATTATTGACGGACAGGGAGGACAGCTTGGAGTCCAACTTATTAAAGAAATAACAGCTCGGTTTCCGGATATAAACCTAACGGCCATTGGCACAAATGCCGTAGCCACAGCAGCAATGTTGAAGGCCGGGGCAAAGAATGCCGCATCGGGGGAGAACCCAGTTGTTGTTGCCTGCCGTAAAGCGGATGTTATTATCGGTCCGATTGGTATTGTTATTGCTGATTCTTTGCTGGGAGAAGTAACAGAAAAGATGGCGCTTGCAGTTTCCAGGGCAGATGCCGTTCGTATTCTTATTCCACTGAATAAGTGTGAAAATTTGGTGGCTGGCATCCAGAATTTAAACAGCAGTGCATTAATCTCAGATGTTATCTCGAAGTTAGGCAACATAATTCTTTCGAGAAATACTTGAAAAATAATTTGAGTTATGATATAAAAAATTTGTTATTCTGAAGAATAATTCGGAGACAGAAGTTTCCTTGTTTACATGAAATAAAAATAAACTAACGATACTATGAAGGTGTCATTATCTCTGCAGGGATGGTGACACCTTTTTCTTTTCACGAAAGGAATTTTTAAATGAAAATAAATAACAGATTACAAAAAATGATTCTTTCTGCAGTATTCTTAGCACTGGCATATGTACTACCGTTTTTTACAGGACAAATCCCTGAAATAGGTTCTATGCTTTGCCCGTTACATATTCCTGTTCTGCTTTGCGGATTTATATGCGGATGGCCCTGGGGCCTTGCAGTCGGCTTTATTGCTCCGTTATTCCGTTCACTTACCCTTGGAATGCCACCACTTTTCCCAAAAGCAATATGTATGGCGTTTGAACTTGCAGCTTATGGTGCTACTGCAGGATTAATGCATAAACTTCTTCCTCGTAAAAAGCCTTACATTTATGTTTCCTTGCTGACTGCAATGACTGTCGGAAGACTTGTTTGGGGAGCCGCAATGTTTACATTTATGGGCTTAAAGGGCGGTAACTTTACTTTCTCTGCTTTCATTGCAGGTGCTTTTGTAGATGCACTTCCGGGAATTATTGTTCAGATCGTATTGATCCCAATTCTCGTTATGATTTTTGATAATCCAAAAACAAAACATATTTAAGTTTTTATCTCAAAACACCCTTAGGTGAGTGTTTTGTTTCCTGTTGAAAAACCCGAAAACCTATGCTAGACTGAATATGTGAGCAGATATTGTATATATTGGAACTGTTGAGCATAATTTCGAATAAAGGGGTGTGAACAATGGAAAACAAAGAGTCAAGTGAACGTATAAAGAATGATACAAAAACGATTGCCGGGATGCTACTAAGTACAGGTCTGAAAATAGGAACGATCCTTGGGGCGAAGGCTGCGTATGATTCATTTTTCAAAAGATATGAAAAACGTGCGATAAACACGATATTTGGAGAATTTGATTATAGTCGCGTGGCTGACAGGCTACCTAGGACCACTTTTTTCTTCCCCAGCAGTCAGTGGAAACTCCAGGGCTATTTTTATCCTTGCCACAATGCAAAGGGAATGGTTGTGGTGTGCCACGGCATGCATGCCGGTGCAGATGATTACATCCCGTTTATTGAGTTCTTTGTGCGTGGTGGATATGCTGTGTTTACCTACGATTGTCAAGGAACATATGCATCAGAGGGCAATTCTACTGTAGGTATGTGCACGCCTTTGGTGAATTTGGACCATGCATTAACCTATATTGAAAACGACAAACAGTTATCTAAATATCCACTGTTCTTGTTTGGCCATTCTTGGGGAGGCTATGCAGCAACCTCTGTGCTATCTATTCACAAAAACATCCGCGGATGTGCTGCTGTAGCTCCGTTTAACAGCGGATATACACTGCTTGCGGAAAAGGGAGAACAATATATGAGCCCTTTCTCGGATATGTTTAGACTCGATTTTCCTGAGGAATTTTTGAACACATATCAAACGTTGTTATTCAGAGACTATACAAAGTACAATGCCGTAGATGGCATAAACAGTACTGACATACCTGTGTATATTGCTCATGGAAACCGTGATTTCGTTATCAGCTTCAATCACCAATCCGTTATATCACATAAGAATGAGATTCGGAAAGAAAATGTAACGTATTACATTGGTACAGATGCCCAGGCAGGTCATAATACCATTTTGCACTCACTGCGAGCCGTTGCTTACCAAGATAAAGTTGAAAAGGACTTGAAGCGAATGAAGGATAAATACGACCGGGACCTTACTCAGGCGGAAATGACCAAATTTTGTAATGGTGTTGACCATGCCTTGTACAGCGAAGTTAATGTGGAAATGATGCAGGCCATTCTGAATATGTTTAATAAGGTACTTGTGTCATAAGATCGGGATGATTTAAAGAACAGCTTATTTTATAATATCTGCTTTAGAGCTTTGAGGAAAAGAATGAGAATTTTTTCAGATAAACGTAAACGAAAATTATTTATAATTACAACATCCATTGTTCTTACTCTTTTAATTATTGTAGGGGCATGCGCTATCTATCTTAGTGACTATTATCATGCAGATAATGAAGCAATAAGCGCATTTTTACCGCAAGATGCCAAATGGAAGGAAGATCCAGATGGCACGATAGTGTTTGAACCCGAAGGAGCAACAAAAGGATTTATTTTCTATCCCGGAGGCAAAGTAGAACATACGGCATATATTCCATTAATGCAAGCGTGTGCCGATGAAGGAATTTTATGTGTACTTGTAAAGATGCCATTTAATCTTGCTGTATTTGATGTGAATGCCGCAGATGGAATACAGAAGAAATATCCTGAGATTAAGGATTGGTACATAGGAGGTCATTCGCTTGGCGGATCGATGGCGGCATCCTATCTTGTTGATAATATAAAGGACTACAAAGGTCTCGTTTTACTTGGATCATACTCTACGGCAGACTTGTCTGATACTGATCTTGAGGTACTTCTGGTCTCCGGTAGTCAGGATAAAATTATAAATCGTGAAAAATATGATAAGAACAAGTCAAAACTACCAAACAGTTTTATCGAAGTTGTAATTGAAGGTGGTTGTCACGCATACTTCGGCATGTACGGTGAGCAGGATGGCGACGGTAAGCCTACAATTACAAACGAGAATCAAATTCGCATAACAGTTGAAAATATCGTTAAAATTATGGATTGAAAATAGCTTACTCAAAGACTGTCGGTACTTTGATGGCAAATTAATGTAATTATACAATCAGAAGTTGATTTGTATTATCCTGTAAATTGATTCATAAATTCCTCTAAGCACCAATCATTTTCCTGTAGGATTTGGGCAACTTCCTTGCCTACATACCGCAGGTGCCAAGGTTCATCTTTGATTCCAGTAAGTGGTTCCTTGTCGCCTCTATAACGGACTACGAAGCCATATTCCCACGCGTGCTGACGAAACCATTCATACAGTGTTCCATCCTCGACTAATTCTACAATATCAATAGCCAATCCGGTATGATGCTCACTGGTACCGGGGTAGGCTACACGTCGGGCTGTAAGGCGATAGGCTTCCTCCTCGGAGTAACCCTTGCTTATGTAATCATTATATCGACGGTTCCATAGATAGGTTTGTGTAGATATACTACGATAACCGGAGTTTAATTCACAAGTAAGGCCGGCTTTTCGCGCATCCGCCATAAGCTTTTTTAGTGCTTCAACACAGGAAGAATCCATTTTCTCTCCCTCGATAGAAACTAAACGGGGAGTATAGTCTTCCGGAACTTCATTCCAGGGATTAATCAAAGGAACATAGTTACCATCAGATGAGAAATAACGAAAAACGCCATCAATATAAAATGAACCAATAGCCATTGTGCCGTCTTCCAGAAAATAGTAGCGTGCTTCATCTGTATGCATCCAGCCGGAAAGCGGCTTATCTTCTTCAGGAGTATTAGTCGGCTGCAAAGTTGGTTGTAGAGTTGCCTGTGAGGTGGGCTGCAAAGTTGGTTGTAGAGTTGCCTGTGAGGTGGGCTGCAAAGTTGGTTGTAGAGTTGCCTGTGAGGTGGGCTGCAAAGTTGGTTGTAGAGTTGCCTTTGAAGTGGGCTGCAAAGTGGGCTGCAAAGTAGGCTGTGAAGTGGGCCGTATAGTTGGCTGTGAAGTGGATTTCGGAGTGGACAACAACACGATGCTCAAAATAATAATCAGACTCACAGATAAAACCACTAATAACAGACATAAGATCCTTTTTTTCACAGAAAAGCCCCCCTACTTTTTTGATACTATTTTATCATACTTTTTCCAAAAAGACAGTCCTTTAAAACTATCAGATGTTGCCAAAAGGAAATTGTTTCTGTCGCAAGCGTGACTTGACATATGCAAGCGATATTTTCTTCGCTTTTTTTCATCAATATGATATACTTCAAATGAATATGGAGGGAATGTAACATGACCATTGGTGAGAAAATTCAAAAACAGAGAATGCAATTAGGCCTTTCACAAGAAGAGCTTGGTAAAAAGTTACTTGTGAGCAGACAGACAATTAGTTTTTGGGAAAACAACCAGACTGTACCCACTATTGACAATTTAATACGATTAAAAGAAATTCTAGGTATGTCTGTTGATGAAATGCTAGGTCTAGAGCCTGATACGAAGAATCAGGATTCTCAACCATTAGAAGAATACAAGTTTAATTATACAAAAGAAGAACTAAATAAAATAAAAAGATTACAAATAAACAATGTTTGTAAAATTCCCGGTTTTTTAGTTATGGTACTTTTCCTTTTTACGATTGTAAGCATAGGTTTTAGTGGTTTTAGTTTTGTAACAGGGCTTGGCTTTAGCTGTTTATTTTTTTCAATTATAATTCTTATATTGGTTATACGGGCCAATAAGCGTAACTGGGAATCGAGTATATTAAGGATAAGTAAATCAACCTATAAGTATAATGTATATGAAGATTATTTCTGTGTTGATATATATCGTGAAAATGAGGATATATGTAGCACAAAATTCGCGCTTTCAGACATAGAGAAAATCAGACAATTAGATAAATGGGTACTTGTTCAGATTTGTGGGCAAATATATATATTAAAAATAAGCGATTTGAAATATGATTCCGTCTTTCTCCCTGCATATCATCAAAACACATCTGCGACAAAAGCTACTTCTGACAATAAAGGTTGGCACAAGCTGTCTGTAGTGTTGTTTGTTTCTTCCATATTGTCAATCATGGGAGTACTTTGCTTAATTGCGATCATCTCAGAAATAAACATGATGTTTGTTGAGAATATGTGGATATGTTTCGTGTTTGTACCAATTCCTGTTGCCTCTATAATTTTTTATTTTTTTGCAAAACACAGAGGATATAAATTTAAAAAGAATATAATAGCAGGACTGATTATGACAGTATTATTATGTGTTTATGGGTCGTTTTCTTTTATATTTGCCGACATGTTTGACCACAGTGACGCGCCTGTTGTTATGGTAGAGCAGATGACAGGAATTGATATCCCTGAGTACAAAATAATAAATACTCAAAGATATGCGGATAAAGAACATTCTGCTATCTGGAGAAGTCCATGTTCAGAAAGTAATGTATATTTTACATCCTCCTCTGTGAAGGATTTTGAGAAAGAGCTGGCTACAGATGACAGGTGGATGACATCCATACCGACTAACTTAGCAGGTATTATCCCCAGGGAGTACAGTTACGATATCTACGATTATACGTTAGTGTATAATATAGATACTTCAAAGTATAATTCTTTGCCTGGCACAGACGGAATGTACCATTATATCAGTGTTTTTTATAATATAGATGATAACGAAATGGTGATTTTAGAATATTACGTTGATTATATCCGGTAATCGGATATATGCAAATCAGCAGCACTGATTTTAAATATTTTCAAATATTCCTTTTGCTCTCTTGTTATCCTAAAGCTTTCTACTGCTTTTTGTATAGTTTTATTATGTATCCAGGGGTCGAGCACATAATTCTCAATGATAGGCAATGTTTTCTTGTATTGCTTTGCAAGCGCTGTGGCAAAATACCATGCACGCATCATGTTAACGTAATACTCTTTAGATCTTATATCGGCAACAATTCTAAGATGCTCATTATCGAACTTATCGTCAAGATAATAACTCATAAGTAGATTTATTCCATATCTTACTGTATAAGTTTTATTTGATGAAATCCATTTTTTTACATATACAAAGAGCTTTTCACAGTTCTTTTTTAATACCTTTGGCTTCATACTGTCGCATGTTGCCCAATTATCTACATAGGGTAAAAAAAGTTGGAGCTTTTCTATACATTTATCGAAATCCTGCTCTCGCTCTATAAGGAATGCATGTAAATTATTTTCTTCATAATATTTGTGAGGTAAATCATTCAAAAATGCGTCATAATCAGAAAGTGATTTTGCATACTTTCTTAAAACAGGAATTCGAATTCCTATTATTTTACTTTTATCTATTGTAGGCATGAGCTTTGCCTGGAAGTCTTTATATTCCTTTTCACCTAATGAGATAAGTCCCGATTGTATATCTGCGCACATAAGAATACCTGCTTTCGATCTTTGATATGCGCGGATTCTATCATAGGTGACACAAGTTTGCAATTCCGTTAATGCAAAACGGTAGTAGAAAACAACCCGTACATATGTTATAATTTGCGCATCTTAATAAGAAGACAAGGTGTGACAATATGAAGAAACTAGTTAGCTTATTCTTAATCTTAATAACAATAGCAGTATTATTTGCAGGATGTGATCCTGCAAATACACCGGGGAATACTTCTGAACCAATAGATGCTGCCACAGCAGTTAGATTGCTTCTTGCTTCAGAGAGACTTGATGCAGCACTTTTGAAAAATGAAGGTGATATCTTTGAGCAAGGTGTGGAGGTTATGCAAACTCTCAGTACCATGACAACCGCCAGTGTCATTAAGTTAGGGACGCAAGCACCGGATTCTTTGCCCTCTGCTGCCTCACTGCCAAGACCTGGTGTGTCATCGGCGAATATCGCTACCTTAAATGCCAATACAGTATATGACGGTGGTGAGAATGGTGGCGTTGTTAAATTTGATGGTGAAAAGTATTATTTCAGCGACTATGTAGAGGTATCTAATTCATATTCAAGCTTTTATTCTACAGCTCAAAGCATTGTTACAATGGCAGAGGATGCTGCAAAAATGATTGATAACATTAAGAAAAACGTACGTGTAGTAGATAAATGGGTGCGTATCAGTTCCAACGAAGAATACTATCTGCATGTAGGAGAGAATGAAGAAATTCTATACGAAAGAATAGATGAACGCTTAAGCGTTTGCCGTAGATATAAAAACGAAGAAGGTCTTAATGTGTATGAATATTACATGCAGAGTGAGAAATTCTACCATCGCATGTTATATATTCCCGGAATGCATTTTGAACGTATAATGGGTACTCTTGGTCAGGAATACTCCAGTGATTACATGATTGCAGATAACACTAAAGGTTACTGGGAATCATATTGGGTAGGACCGCATCCCACTCATTATAACGTATCTTATATGGTCATGAAGGACGATATTTGTTATGACTCCTTTTACGATCCTAAAACAGGTGAAACAAATTTTCTTAAGATTATAAGTGCAGATAAAAACACAGACCTTTTCAATTATCAGGGCGGTGAAAAGGAGGATTATGTTAGTATTGCAGTTCAATTTTCAGGACATGATGGTATTAAACACGTAGAAGTGGGTGCATCCTCGGTATCTATGGAAGATATGGGCGGTGAGATTGGAAAAATACCATTCATTACAGGTGGCGACAAGTCCCAACGACTGGTTATGGAAAATGGCAAAGTTATAAAAGTAGGTGACACTTTTGTAAGTGGAAAAGCAGAGGTCAGAGCCCTGCGTGTTTCTTTTTTCTATCCTACCTATACAGGAGAGATAGAAGTTTTCATACGTGGAAATTCTACTGATGAAAAATTATCTATTTACAAACAATTCCTTGAAGAAGCCGGATTTATTTGTAGACGCAATATAGACACTGTGCTTCCAGGTGTGCAAAGAGCATTTGTTGAGCTGAAAGAAATAAATAAACACCACACATGGAATGGTTACTCACAAGCTACTGAAGAGGGTATTGGAGAGGCAATTAAGGTAGAAGATGCATATACACTTACTTTTGGTGATTTGCTCAAAGCTGTACAAGATGCGCCTGTTATTGATTTTATGGATAAAGAAGCAGTGGCACTTAACAGTCACTTTGCCCCGGTTACAGTATCTGGATTAAACAATGTAACACAATATAATATGTCAATTACAATAGAATCTATAACATTATCTGTTTCGGATACTCTGCTGTTTATCGAAAATGAGCCATACACTGTAAACTTCGCATTAAGTGGTACTTCAGGACTTGTTCATATTGCGTCAATAGGTGATATACAAACCACGGCATATACTAACGGAAATAGTTTTTCTGTTACAGTAAACGATATTTCATTAGAATTGCCACAGCTTCTGGATGGCTCCTATACACTAGTGGCGTATATTGCAACTGCCGATGGAATCCGTTCCTCCGGATACACAGCAGTTAAATTTGATTCTGTGGAAGATAGTCAGAGCATAACGCTAAAGAGATCTAATATGAATGCAGCGCAAAATTCAAACGGGGACCTAATTCTGTCTTATGAATTAATTACTGATATTTACGTTTCTTTGTCTGGCGATTTGTCTATGAGTTATAGCGATCTATACAATATGATGGCAGCTAAAGTGTGTGATTACGGTATACCTTCCGGATCCAACATTGAATATTTGAACGATGAAAATACGTATGTAGCTATGGAAGGAAATGAAACTGTTATTGCAAGTGGCAAATATCGACTTGCATACGATATCGAAAACGGTGAAAAGGTGGTAAACGGGTATATTTACGCAAAGTATGCTACCGGAACACCACGATAAAAATTAAATAACACAAAAATAAGTCGTTTTTATCCATTGAATCAAAAAGTTTCCTATGGTTATATATCAGTAGATTTATGACGAAGGGAAGAAACAGCATGAAACATCGAAGGTGGCTTTATAATTTATTGTTTATCGCAATGATTATTAGTGGACTGTTGATTTATGGAGGTAGTAATATGAATAAATTAGCTGCTATGTCAGGCGAAGTTCTATGGTCTCGTACTGATGCAGATATACAATCTGCTAAGTATGTCTTTGTTATTGGCGGATATAATAATCCGGATAACGGAGGTACTTTCCCATGGGGCGATACCGCGTATTCAAAGGTTCGTTTTATAGGCGATCACATGGGATCTATCGTTCTTGAATATACAGATGGAAGTAAAGACGAAGTTCCTTTAGTATATGGGTACACATTATGGTGGCGAGAACAGTGGAATATGGCTTCGCTTCCTTTTAAAGGTGAAGGCGCCGATGAAAATCTGAACAAACTGCTTCAGGAAACATTATACTTAGAGAGTGGATACGAAGGACGAGACGTATGTTCTTTTAAAATAGCTATAGACTCCAATAAGATTCTTGACAAAGTAATGTTTGTAGATAATCCTGAGAAAGATGGTGCGCCTGTTGTACACGGAGTTAAGGTATATGATGAGCTTCCTGATGCAACAATCACTGTTAATACAGACAAAGGAGAATACAAATTGACTCCTACAAACAGCTTCTATGATACACATACTGTTAATAGTAAGCACCCTCTTCCTGCCAGGATTGAGAATAATCTTAAAGAACTTTTAAAGGCTATTTCAACTACAGAGGAGGATTGGCTCAATGCTCCTGAATATACAACATATTCAGAAGGATATAAAGGTCCCGAAATATATTTTACAGGCACACCATATGCCAATATTGCTACAGGTGTTATTGATTTTGGTTTGACTGATTTGTCTACACGAGCAAATGAAGAAGGACTGTTTCCTGAGTCGCTTTCGTATACTGAACAATATTTATATGGCGCTTTTGGTACATATAACATGGGCCAGGCATATGCAAATCGTATGTGGGCCAGAAATAAAGCTATGCTGGTACTTACTGCATATGGATTTACAGACAGAGCTGAGCATACTGTTAATTATGTTAATAAACAAATGATGTATTTCCCGGAAAACGAGTTAAAGATCATGGGCTTGCCGATTCCCGGACATTTTACCATCAATATCGATGATCCGATGCATTACAAGCATACTAACTCTACTCTCACGCAGTTTAGTGATAGGAAAAAGTATGGTATGGATGCATGGAATCTATCTAATATGGAACAGGACGGACATGGCATGATGATGTTATCCAATTGGAGTGTGTGGAAGAGCCGTGGCAGTGATCCTGAATGGGTAAAGAAGAATTGGATATACATAAAGGAAGCTGCAGATTGGATTGTATGGTGCTTTGAACACGAAGACATTACATTATGTCATGATAATGTGCTGTATGCTGAATCAGAGGGTGTGGCAGGCTGGATGGGTTATTCACTTTATTGTAATGAACCTTGTTATTTAGGTCTGCTTGCTTATATTGAGATGGCTCAAAGTGCAGGAATGACAGAGGAAGCTAATTATTGGAGTGAATGTGCAACGAATTTCGGACAGGGAATCCTGGATTATTTCACTAATGCAGACGGTAGCTGGAATTTTGCCTGGGAGGGTAAAGATCGTGATCCGGCTCTGGCGTATATGAGATATTTATACGGATATGATACAGCTGATATGAATCAGGAGTGGCTGGAACGTACTAAAAAATCATACGCCGCCGATGTTAAGGAGCTTCTTGAGACTAACGGAGGATATTGGGGTGCATGGGGCACAGGTTATGACCACTGTACTATATTACAGAACGCACTTCTCCTGGATCAAATGAAGGAAGCTACAATTCTAATGAATAATCTATCCAAGATTTGTTATTCTCCAAGACATCCTGATCCTTATGGTGTTCCTGAAGCTTTTGCGGTGGATCCTATTAACGAAGTTGTACGTAGAACAGGTGATTTTGAGAATCAAATACATTTGAGTGAAGCGCTGAGTGTTTACTTACTGTCTATGGGAGTATCACCGGTGGTACAGAATAACGAAGTGCTCAAGATTATGCCACGTCTGGCAGAAAAGTGGAAAGTGTCTGTAGATGATTTTGCTGTAGAGCACACAAATAGCCGCATCGCATTTGCGACTGAGTATCCTGTAGATGGACGTCAGGAAGCAACAGTTACTTTTCACAGTATAGATACGCTGAAGTCTGTACGTTATCGCTTTGGACCTTTTGCTTCAAATACAAAAGAGATTACTGCGTCAGTTAATGGTACAGAGGTTGCCGCTGAGCTTGTTACTTCCGGTGACAGTAAATGGGCATGGATTACATTTGACATATCAGAAGGCGAGACTTATAAATTGGTTGCTACAGCTAAGTCTTCCGGCAAAGTATTACCTGGCGTTTTGATAGGCGCTATCTCCGCTTTGGCTTGCGCTGCTATAGGAGGCGGAGCTGCTTTGTATGTTCGCCACAAGAGAAAAAGCAAATGATTACATATTAATCAATATATTTTATTTTGGACATGTCTACCTGATGCGCTATGCCTTGCTTGTCAGATGCATGACCAATTAAAACAGCTACACCAAACTCATATCCGGCGGGTATGAGTTTTTCTTTGTATTCACTACCTTTGGCGGTATCAAACGCAAGACCCGCTAATTTGCATATTACATTACCCAGCCCAAGAGAACTTGCGGCTAAGGCGATATTTTCACAGATAATGCCGCAGTCAATGTCTGTGCCTGGCCTTTGGGCAATAATGTACATACATGGCGCGTTATAAAAAATCTTACCGCCTCTGTTTTTAATTCTTGTATATAGCGCATTATCTTCTTGCGTGGCTAGCATATTCATAATGGCACTGTCTATTTCATCTATAAGAGTCTTGTTAGTAAGTACAACAATCTCCCAGGGTTGCTGATTCATGGCGCTTGGCGCCTGCACAGCCGCAAGAGAGATAGCCTCAAGATCTTCTTTGCTCACAGCAGCCCCTGTATAATTGCGACAGGAATATCGATTTTTAATAGTATTTAATGTTTCATTCATAAGCAAAGCTCCTTAATTATGATGATTTATTATAATAATTGTGTCCTGAAATATCAATGATTATTATGTTATATGAATGGTGCAAAGTATGTTATACTTAAGTGCATGAAACTAATTCATCTGGGAGGCGTTATGAAAAAAATTATTATTATAGGTTGCCCCGGAAGCGGCAAGAGTACCTTTGCCAGGAGCTTGAGTGCTAAAACAGGATTGCCGGTTTATTACCTTGATATGATATATCATAAGCCGGATAGAACAACTGTAACAAGAGAAGAATTTGATGAAAAGTTATCAGAAATAATAAATAAAGATCAGTGGATAATTGATGGTAATTACATGCGTACCATGTCCGTACGGATAGATAATGCTGATACCATTTTCTGGCTTGATTATCCTGTGGAGATATGTCTTCAAGGTATAGGGGAAAGATTTGGAAAGCCCAGACCGGATATGCCCTGGGTTGAGGTTGAATATGATTCGGAGTTCATTAAGTTTATAAAAGAATTTAATACGGAGTCTAAGCCTAAAATATTGTCGCTTCTTAATGCTACGCAAGGGAAGCAAATACATATTTTTAAATCAAGACAAGAACAAGATGATTTTATAAATAATATATAAGAATCAGGAAGGCTACATTATGCAATATGACAAAATCGTACAAGGTAAATTTATAAGCAGACCAAATAGATTTATAGCCAAAGTCCTTATTGAGGGTATAGAGCATACTGTACATGTGAAAAATACCGGAAGATGCAGAGAATTACTTACTTATGGTACTACAGTATTTTTAGAAAAAGCATCCAATCCTGAAAGAAAAACGCAGTACGATCTGGTGGCTGTTATGAAGACTTATACAGATGAAAGAGAGCCATTACTTATTAATATGGATTCAGGCGCGCCGAATATTGCGGCTTACGAATGGATTCTATCAAAAGCCAATGAAAAAGGTCACAAGGTAAGGAAAGAAGTTGCATATGGGGACTCCAGGCTGGACATTTGTGTAGAAGAAATCGGAGGTGCTAAAACTTTTATTGAAGTCAAAGGAGTTACTTTGGAATGCGACGGAGTTGCTATGTTTCCTGATGCTCCTACAGAAAGAGGCGTGAAACATATAAAAGAACTGGTGCACTGTGTACAAGAGGGCCACAAAGCATATATTTTATTTGTCGTTCAAATGAAAGGCATAAGCAAATTTCGCCCCAACGAAGAGATGCATCCGGAGTTTGCGGAGACTCTTCGCGAGGCAAAAGAGGCTGGTGTCGGTATCATTGCTATGGATTGTCTTGTGACAAAAGATTCAATGATAATTGATAAACCTGTTACTGTAGAGCTATAACATTATTTATTTTCAGCTTTTCTTTTCTTTGCTCTTGCAAGCTTAATAATTGTAATAACAACTGCTGCAATAATAACCTGAGGAATTAAATAGGGAATTATGCTAACAAAGAATATAAATACAGCTTTGACTGCGCTCCACATACCGGCAAAATTATTTTTCAGATTAGTTCCTATTTTCTGCCAGGTTCCGGGCTCAGGCTCTACAGATATAGTATCGACTTCATGTATATAGAGAGTAATTGTAGAATACGCTATTAGGCTGTCATATACACGGAGCTGAGATTTATAAGATTCGATTGAGGCTATTACATCTGTAAGCTGCGCACGTATTGTTACAATATCCTGTACGGAAGAAGCGCTGGCAAGCAATTGCTCAAGTGCTGTTTTTTCTGCTTCCAGAGCGGCAATTCGACTTTCGATATCTACATAAGATAAGGTTACATCTTCTGTGGTAACTTTTTTGTTAGTGACAGCACTGTTTGTGGCAATAAACTCAGAAAAATTATTTGTTTCCTTTGAAGGAATCCGAATAACAATATTAGCATAACGATAATTATCGGAGTCAATTTTATTTCCATTTACATCGCTGTTTTGTATATAACCATCCAGCTCTTTGATCTGACTGTTTATCTGCTCCAGTAATGTGTCAAATGTTTTAGTCTCGACAGTCATTGTTATTCGCTCGATGATTTTACGATCCGAAGCAGTGCTACCAAGTTCAGTATCTACAATTGATTCGTTTTTTTCCGGTAGAGCTTCATCGTAAATATCTGATGAGTAATTCTCGTATTTGGAACAAGCTACAGAACAGATACATAATGTAATTAATAACAGTGCACAAATTATTTTTTTCACAGTGAAAACCACCTTTCATTAGCTTTTATACTAATAAAACCTTCGTATGTAGACAAATATTACAGCTCATAGAAAAAATATTATTACACTTTATGCTGAGTTTATGTTATTATGTTCAAATGTACAAACAACTATTGCATAGATAGGTGACAAAAAATGGATAATAATTTGTATGATGTAATCGTTATAGGTGCCGGGAATGCAGGCTTGTCAGCTGCCGCTACTACTGCAAGACACGGGCTTAGGACGCTTGTTATAGAGAGAAACTTATTACCGGGAGGATGTGCTACCAGCTTTCGCCGTGGCAGATTTGAATTCGAGACCTCTTTACATGAACTGGCAAATGTAGGACCTGAGGATAACCCGGGGACAGTTCGTAAGTTTTTTGAAGAGTACGGCATTGATATAGATTGGTGTATAGAAAAAACAGCTTTCCGTGCAATTGTAGATGGCGAAGATGGGTATGATGTTACCATGCCCGTTGGGGTTGATGCTTTTTGTGACGAAATGGAACGCCAGGTACCCGGTAGCTACGATTCTGTTAGAGCTGTATTTGATCTTGCTAAGAAAGCAGATGCTGCTCTTGCTTATTTATCACAAGGGAAACCCGATCCTCAAGTTCTAATGACAGAACATGTTGATTTCCTTCGTATGGCTTCCCATAGTGTTAATGAAGGACTTGATGCGCTTGGTATGCCTAAGAAAGCACAACATATTCTCTCTACTTACTGGTCATATTTAGGTTCACCTACAGACCAATTGGATTTTCTTTTGTATACAATCATGGTTGAGAGGTATATTGGTTTGGGCCCTGCTATGCCGCATATGCGTTCAAATGAGTTGGCGCTTGCGCTTGAGTCTTCTATCAGAAGAAATGGTGGTGAGATATGGTACAACACTGAAGTATCGCAGATTCTTGTTCGTGATGGCAAAGCCTATGGCGTTCGTATAGGAAATAAAGAAATTTATGCAAAGAAAATCATATCAAATTGTCATCCTGGTACGGCGTATAAGAAATTATTAAGCAAAGATCATATTCCGGAAAAGGCAGTGAAGCTTGCTAATGCCAGAACAAACGGAATGCAATTTTTCACCATGTATATAGGCTTGTGCAGGAGCGCTAAGGAGCTGGGAATCAACGATTATTCTGTTTTTTTGCTAGGTAGTCCTGATACAAGAGAACAATACAATTCCTGTGAAAATATCAATGACAGCTTAATGATCGTTAACTGTCTTAATAATGTGCTGCCCGACGCATCTCCGGAAGGAACATCTACCTTATTCTTTACAACTCTTCTTATAAAGGATTTGTTAGAAGGTGTGAGTCCGGAAGAATATAAAAAAGTTAAGAATAATATAGCCGATACATTAATAAGAAGGTATGAAGAGAAGCTGGGTGTGTCTATAAGACCGTACATCGAAGAAATTGCAATCTCTACACCGGCAACTTTTGCCAGATATCTGAATACTCCCGGAGGCACACCGTATGGATATGAATTAACCTTGTGGGATAGCATGATGGCAAGAACATTAAATGGTAAAAATGAACAATTAATTGGTAATTTATGGCTTGTAGGCGCTCACGGAGAACGTGGCGATGGATATAATTCTACATATGCTAACGGACGTTGTTGCGGCCTTAAAGCGGTGAGAGAAATCCACCTGGAAAAGGAGTGTGAGTAATATGTCTGGTTGTAGTCTTAACTCTTTAGATCCACGTAGATTCATGGAAATAGTTCCAAACAGAGAAAAGAAAATTGCCATGGCAAGCAATGAGTATGATGTATCAGAAACGTACGCTAATAAATTGGCAAGAAGTCTGCATCCCGGAGTGCAACATATGGTTGTATATTCGGTTATAGAACATAATCCGATAGTACGTAGCTATGTTCTGAAAATGGTTGATCCTCTGGCGAGACCTGCATATTTTAACGCAGGACAATATATAAGCGTTCAGATTGATGCAGATGGAAAGAAGCTTTGTCGCCCATACTCTATATCATCTTCTCCCGAAGATTCTGGCAAAGGATTTTACCGTATTACAGTAAAGCTCCAGGAGGGAGGACTTGCGACGGAACATATTTTCAACAATTGGAGTCAAGGTACGTATGTTGATGTGTCAGAGCCTATGGGAGTATTCACATATGAGCCCCTTCGTGATAGCAAACATATAGTGGGCGTAGCCGGAGGTAGTGGGGTAACACCTTTTATGTCGTTGGCAAAGGCCATTTCAGAAGGCTCCGAGGACTGCTCGCTTACGCTGCTTTATGGAAATAAAGATGAAGAATCCATTCTTATGAAAGAAGAATTAGATAGTATATGTAGTAAATGTTCTCTTGTTAAAGTAAATTATATAATCGGAAATATTACATCTGATCACATCTCACAAGCACTGTCTGAGAGTCCTTGTGGCAACAATACATCTGTATTTGTCTGTGGCTCACAGAATATGTATAAATATATTAAGACACAGCTTGATGCCGTATATGAAACACGTTGTATGGATAAGAGTTTAATAAAAAAATATATAAGATATGAATATTTTGGGGAAATATACAGCAAAGATTCCTCATATGACTGTCCTGAATATGTTAATATTTCTGTGAAAATAAAGGATAAAAAAGTATCTTTTACAGCGTCTTGCGAAGATACTATTTTACGAAGCTTAGAGAAGAATGGTATTCCGGCTCTCTCCGGTTGTCGTAGTGGTGAGTGTGGATACTGTCGCAGTAAATTGATTTCAGGAAGAGTGTACATACCACAGCAGTCTGATGGTAGACGCTTGGCTGATAACAAGAATTCATATATACACCCGTGCTGTAGCTTTCCTATGAGTGATATTGAAATGGAGGTGCCTACTGTAAAATGAAGCCATTATTATTTATAACAACAGCAATCGTATGTTATCTTATTGCAGGAATAAATTCATCGATTATATTGTCTAAGGCTATTTTTAAGAAGGATATACGTACTTGTGGCAGTGGTAATCCGGGATTTACCAACTTTAAGAGAAATTTCGGAAATAAGCTAGCCATGGTAGTTTTGTTCCTGGACCTTTTTAAAACAGCGATTCCTGTTGCTGCTACCGCTTATTTCTTTGAAATGATTATTCATCAGTGGCAGTTGGGAGCAGCATATGCAGGTTTATTCTGTATGCTGGGAAATGGTTTTCCGGTGTGGTATGGATTCAAAGGAGGTAAAGGTTTCCTCACGTTTATGGGTATTATGCTGATGGTTGATTGGAGAGCTTGGCTCGTGTCTGTTGCGGTGTTGGGTATCATATTATTTTCAACAAAATACATGTCTTTATCAAGCATGAGTGCTGCTACTGCCGGTGTGGTCACGCTTTTCCTGACTGATGCAAACCTGTATACAAAATTAATTTGTGTTGCGATAGTTATTTTTATAATTATACGTCATAAGGCGAATATACAAAGATTATTCAAGGGTACAGAAAGCAAATTTTATTTTAAGAAAAAAAGCGAATAACTTTGTTAACATACTATCTATTGACCAATAACTTAGCCATTATTATAATAATAAAAAATACTTCGGAGGATTTCCTTTGTGAAAAGATTTACAGTATTAGTTATATTAATGGTCTCTTTGTTGTGTATTGCAGGATGTTTTTCTGATGATAATCTTCCTGCTACAACAATTACGCCGGATAGTATTACTATTGATCCGAAGGCTACTCCGTATTCTACTGATACACTTGCATCTGGTACGCCTACTGTAAATACTCCTGTGGCAACTCCTGAAAATACTCCTACAAATACCCCCAGACCAACTACGCCACCTGAAACAAATATTGACGATAGTGTGTTGGTTCGGGTTACTGATTATATTCCCGGCATCTCTCAAAAGATGATGTATGCTACAACAGAAAATTTTACAGGTATACGTGTGTATGATTTTACAGATGCATATTTAAGATATGGTACTGTTAAGAAACTGGCTTTTGTTGTAGAGGAGTTAGAAGCACAGGGTTTGGGCCTTCTGATATGGGATGCTTTCAGACCTTTGGAGGCGCAACAACTTTTATGGGATATTTGTCCTGATCCTACTTATGTCTCAAATCCTAAGACCGGAAACAGAACACATTGCAGAGGTAGCGCTGTAGATGTGACGCTTATAGATTTATCTACCGGAAGAGCACTTGCGATGCCAAGTGGCTTTGATGATTTTACTGAGAAGGCAAACAGAGAATATAGTGATGTTAGTGCTGAGGCTGCTGCAAATGCGATATTATTAGAGAATGTAATGGTCAAGCATGGCTTCAAGCCGTATGCAAATGAATGGTGGCATTATGCTGATTCTGTAGAGTATTCTGTAGAGGAAACTTATAATCCTGCTATGCCTATTGTATGGGAAGCCAATTGTCAGGATTATATAAATCTTCGTCGCAACGCATTAGTAGATTCAAAATCAATTGCTAAAATATATAAAGGATCTACCTTTACTTTGCTGGGTTGGACAGGTAAATTTGCTAAGGTTGAGTATAATGGGAAAATTGGATATGTTATGGGCAGTTATATAAAACCTTCGCTTAAAACAACTAATGGATATAAGGGTATTTCAGAATACTCATTACTTGATTCTCTTGCTGAGGTAGAGATAACTGATTCTTATTCATATAGTGAAATGTTGTCTGATATTGCAACCTTAGCCGGAAAATACCCTGATCTGATAACTGTAGAATCCATAGGCAGCAGTGAGCAGGGGAGAGATTTACCTGTTGTAATACTTGGTAACAAAAATGCAGAGTATCATGTCTTTATACAAGGAGCTATTCATGCCAGAGAACATATGACATCATGGTTATTGATGGCAATGATTGAATATTGGAGTGAAAATAATATACAGCAATACGGTGATGTGTGTTTTCACATAGTACCTATGAGTAATCCTGACGGTGTGGTAATATCTCAGACAAAGACACTGAATGAACAACAGAAAGCTATATACCAGAATGATAAAAAAGCAGGCTATACTAACGCAACACAATCAAACTATGCATCGTCATGGAAAGCAAACGCAATGGGTGTTGATATCAATCGGAATTTTTCCTCGGGATGGGACAAGATTACAGAAAGAAATGCACCTTCGGCAGAGCTCTACCGTGGCGCAGCACCGTTTTCTACAGCAGAGGCAAGAGCTCTGCGTGACTATACGTTAAAATATGATTTTGATGTGACAATCAGCTATCATGCAACAGGCAGTATTCTTTATTATCAATATGGCAAAAAAGAACCTGTTAACAGTTTATCCAAATCTCTTGCTCAAACAGTAAAAAATGTTAGTGGATACACTCTTACTACCAGTAATGGTGTTGATGGTGCAGGCTACAAGGATTGGGCTATGGAGGAGTTAGGCATTCCCTCTATAACTATTGAGATAGGCTGTGAAGTAGCAGTACTTGAAGAACGTGAAGTTCATAGTATTTTCAGCAGAAACTATCGTGTGTTGCCAGCTGTTATCAGATGGCTTATGACAAAATAATTAAATAAACTTGCTATAAATATTTTTTTGCAATATAATTAATTGTATAGAGATTGAAAGGAGCGATTCTAACAATGGGGTCACTTAAAGATTCATGGAAGACTACAGGTGTAGGCCTGGGCCATGCTTTTAGAGATTTGGGTAAGTCAATTGTAAAAAGTGCTGCGGTTGCAGCTGAAAAAGTTGATAATTGGGCCAATAGCGACGAAAAGGAAGAGGCAACAAAGAATACGACAGAAAATAATAATGTTGAGATTGTTGCAGAGATAGAAGGAAAAGAAAAAGCAGAATGAAGGAGGCGTAAAGTAATGAGACTGGGTGATAAATTACATAATTACAGAGTTTCAAAAAATCTTACAGTACAGGAGTTTGCACAACAGCTTAATATATCCATGGATATAGTTGATGCATGGGAATCGTATGCGAAGTTGCCTACTGTTGATGAGCTTGTTAAGATAGAACAGGTTTACGGTATATCAGTAGATCAGTTACTTTCAGAAGCAGATGCATCGGTTACTCAGCAACCTGTACAACAACAGCCTGTGTATCAACAGCCAGTACAACAGCAGCCTGTGTATCAACAACCTGTATATCAACAGCCAGTACAACAGCAGCCTGTGTACCAGCAACCTGTACAACAACAGCCTGTACAACAGCAACCTGTGTATCAACAGCCTGTGTATCAACAACCTGTGTATCAGCAGCCTGTACAACAGCAACCTGTGTATCAACAACCTGTGTATCAGCAGCCTGTATATCGGCCTGTATATGCTCAGCCCAGACCGCAAGTCAATCCATATGTTCAGCCATATGTCATGAAGCCAAAAGCACCGGAAATGCCTACAGGATTAAAAGCACTTTCTTGGGTTTCATTTGGCGTTGCCATTGCGGCATTTGTTATAGGATTTATAGTTATGATATCCTCGTATGATTATTATCATGTATATTATCAAATGGGAACTGCTTGGATAGGACTTATTGCTGTCCTTTTCCAACAACCGGCATTTGTTACATATATAATAGGTAAGGCCAAGGGATATGATACGAGCAAGAGAAATCTGGTTATTGGTATTGTTTTCACATCAATATTGCTGTTCTTTGCTATGATTTACACATATGATCCGGATTATACATACAATCCTAATGAACCATCCTTGAGCATTGCGTTGTCAGCTATATTCAAATTATAAAATCGATTGTATAAAATAAATCCCCTGCTATCAAATCAGATTGAAGCAGGGGATTTGTTTTTATAGCTTACCTTTGAACTTCTTTATTTGTTCTTTCATCAAATCGTAGTAGAAAGTTCCGTGAATCTGTGATGGCTCTAAGTCTTTGGAAATCTCTGCGGAGGGTTGCTCTCCTGTAGTCCATTCATTCCATGATACTAAAATCACAAAACGGGCTCCAAGATCGTTGGCTCTTTGAAATTGTTGTTTGAATGTAGCACCATTGTTTCTTGGATAGGCCGGTATGTATTCCCAAGGACCGTTTGCTGTTTGCTGACGAGAAGCAGCAGTACAGGTAATTGCTTCAACTGTGCCGTTGTGTACAGTATATGTTTGCTCTCCTCGCTCTTCCCAGCTCCAATAACCGTAAGAGCGTTTTGTTTCTTTGTCAAATAATTCATTCTGTTGACCCACATATCCAGTCATCCAACGAACTGTAAATCTATCATCTGTCCAATCAGGATTAGGACCATAATATGTAGGTGTAGCACCGTAGCAAATAAGCAGGGGCTTTCCATCGTAGTAGAAATACATTTCTTTGTTCTTGGGGTTTTCAATATAATCTCGATAAACCTGATCTACTTTTTTCTGATGATTACCATTATCTACATTTTCCTGCGTACTATGACCGGGACCTACAAATATGCAGATTTTGGGAGCGTTGGGGATGGTAGCCCATATTTCAAATAATAAATCAGTTGATTCTTCTATCATGCGGAAATCTTCTCGCTTTTCTCTCATTGTTTCAGGATCATAACATGTATTGTTTGACCAATCCATAAAAACGAAGTCTATATCTGCTTCTGCCAGCATTACGCCGTGCTTGTAAATAATGTCACGGTTGTCAGAAAGGTAAGGGCCTGTCATGGGTATGTCCCATGTTTTTTCTCCCCACTGACGCATTCTGGTATGCCATGTACCGTATGCAATACCTACCATACGCTCTTCATAAGGTGTTTTGGGATATAAACCAACACCTGTCTTGCCACATTCTACATCATCATAATTGTAGATTATTTTGTCATAAAATTCCTTATTTTCCATTTTTGTGATTCCTTTCTTTGTAAAAATAAATATATCCGGTTCTCTTTTCCAATTTGTGGCAAATGCCATTGTCCATAAGATGAGCACCGCTATATATGTGTGTAATATTTCTTTCTTTGTCTGTGAAAATATATTCTTTCTCGGGATTTAATTTCTCGCATTTTAATACGAAACTATCATGTACACAGTCTTTACCTGCTAAAATTTGAACAAAGCCTCTGTTTTCACCGGGGATGTGAAACTGCATTGCATATACATCTTCGGGATTTCTGCGGCATGCCGTGAGCGGATAATAATCACCGTCGATCATCATTGCCGCCGCTTCTTGCCAAATAGCACGCATTTTACGAGCGAGGGCAAAAGCCTCTTCGTCTGCATCGTGAACAATCATATCTGTGATTGCAGGAGTAAGAGCTGTATGGTACGCGTAAGAATCAATTGGGGCTCCTGGATAATCCCAATTCATATTGTGAGCTCTGAAGTAGGGGAGCCACTCGAACATTTGTCTGTGCTGCTTCTGCTTTACGTGAGGTATACCGTATCCTACATCTGTGTAGTGAAGGGTGATAGCTCGGCGCATTGTATCAAGGTCATTTCTACGGCCACCGCCTGCGCATGAGTCGATGATAAGACCAGGGTTCATTTCTTTAAGTCCGTCCCAATAGCGCAAATAACCCTGCTGATGCATGTTCTCTAAGGCACCGATTCTGTCGGGTGCTTCATTGAGGTTCCAATACGGCTCGGGACAGAAGTTAAAGTCCTGCCTATAAATGGAAACGCCACTGTCTTTGAGAAGGTTACCTACATGATTGATCATGTAATCACAACATTCTTTTATGCCGAGATTAAGCATATTATTGCCGGGACCTGCACCTTTATTTGGCTCGCCTTCTGCGCAAAGGAACCATTCGGGATGTTCATTGTAAAGTTTTGTATCAGGAACTGCACGCTCAGGTTCAAACCAGAGGAGGAACTTAATATCTTCTTCTTTACATTTTTTTCCAATTGTGCCAAGACCATTTGGGAAACGCTTTCCGTCAGGTAACCATGTACCAATCCTGGGCCACACACCATCGCAAGGATACCATCCGGCATCTACCCACCAGACATCAGGTCTAAGACCGTTATTGATATAATCATTTATACCGTCAATCTGATTTTCATCGTTAGCCCCTGTAAATTCGGGCATTCCTTCTGCCATAAATACGTGTAGGCAATAAAGAGGCTTCAATGGTTTTCCGTTTTCATGGTGAAGTAGATGTGTGATAAACCATCTACGCCATGTGTTACGACCTACATCTTCTTCTCCGTCATAATTCATTATTGTAACCCTTGGAGTACGAATTGTCTCGCCTGGATGTAGTTTCATGTGGCATCTTTGCAGACCAACACTGAGTCTTACTGTATTGTTGTCTTCGGGAGATATTTCAGCAAACCAGCTGCCGGGCCAACCTATGCCAATGTTTACTCCATGATTTTCAAAGAGCAATCTCATATATGCAGCTGCGCCAACACAGCTCATACCATTTAATGTTCTTAATTGGATTTTTTCCTTTACAGGTGTTCTGAACCACTCGTATCCTTCTTCGTTTGATATATCACCATTTCCGTGATATAAAATAGGATTATTTCCTGTGAAAAGGCTGTCTAATCTTATATCTGATAATATTTCCGTATCATTTGTACCATTATTGGTGAAATAAACAACCCACTCTGATACATCATAGTCACTATAGCTGACGCATTCTGCTTTTATGCTGAGTCCACTTGCATTGTTTCCTGTGATTGTAAGCTTTTCTCTACCCATCTCCTGCTTTTCAATCACAGACTGCAGTGCAAATTCTTTGGCAATATCTGTTATTCTTCTATCTCCATAGTTAAAAGAAAGCGATATTTTCTTGTTTTCCATAATTGTACACCTCGTGTGTTCCGAATTATTAAATGCAGGGGAATTGTATCATAAATAAGTATATCAAACAACGCAAAAAGTTGCTTATTTGTGTCAAGTTTTTCTGTTTTTGAATTTTCATATACATCTACTAAAAAAAACGGCATCGTTTTTTGAATGATAATGTAGTTTTGCTAAAAAAACAGTCTTGTTTTTTTAATTATTACATGTATTTGCTAAAAAAATGGCATTGTTTGAAGTGATATACTAAAAGTAGACACCCACTAAGAATTCTGTGGACAATATTTTTAATAAAGGTTACACTTGAGTTAAAAATGGAAAATGCTTTTTTATATTAAAGACAGGAGGATTAAAATGGC
>SVJB01000023.1 GCA_015069185.1 Oscillospiraceae bacterium | reverse complement strand
CCCACACCTCACGATGTGAAACTTGCAAATTGCTTTGGGGTTCGTTGGCAACTACGCCCCTTGTGGACTTTCACCACAGACGAACGGCATGCCCGTCATACCAGCAAACAACCCGGAATGTCTCCGGGTTGTTTTTTTATAAAATATCATTTACATGATTTTGGTTCGTATCCTGCTTCACTGACTGCCTCCATAAGCACCTGATCGCTGACATCCTGGGATAATTCAACTACAGCCTTCTTCTTCTTAAGATCAACAGTTACCTTCTCTACACCTGCTACTCCGCCCAATGCCTTCTCAACGTGAGCCTGACAGCGTACACACATCATGCCTTCAATAATAAGTGTCTTTGTCATTTTCTTTTCCTCCTTATTCATTATATATATTTTTGCAAAATTCAATCTCAAAGCGTTAGTAACAACACAAAAGCTGGATAAACTCATAGCAGCGGCGCCGATCATAGGGCTCAGCGTGAGACCAAAGGCCGGTATAAATACGCCTGCCGCCAGCGGTATTCCTATACAGTTATAGAAAAATGCCCAGAAAAGATTCTGATGAATATTTCTTATTGTTTTTCTGGATAATCTGATTGCTGCTGCCACATCACACAAGCTGGATTTCATAAGCACCACACTGCTACTGTCTATGGCAATGTCCGATCCGGCGCCAATGGCAATACCCACATCTGCGCTCATCAGAGCCGGCGCATCATTAATGCCGTCACCTACCATAACAACCTTGCCTTCCGCTTTGAGCCCGGTCACCACAGCTTCTTTCTCTCCCGGAAGCACATCAGACACAACCTCGTCAATTCCCGCCTGCCTTGCTATAGCCTGGGCCGTATTATTATTGTCCCCGGTAAGCATCACAACTCTCAAGCCCAGCTGCCTCAGCTCAGCAATAGCCTTGCTACTGTCTTCTTTGATAGTATCCGCAACTGCAATAATACCTATTATTTTATCTCCCCGTGAAAAATAAAGCGGCGTCTTACCTTCAGAGGCATACTTGTCACCAACCGCCTGTATTTCCGGTGTCATATATCCTTGCTCTGCCATATAGGCACCATTAGAGCCTACTATCGTACGATCTTCTATCACAGCAGATACACCGTGACCCGGCAGGGCCTCAAAGAGTATCGCCTCAGGACACCCATCAAGGAGATTCCTATCACGAGCCGCTTTTATGACAGCTTTTGCTAGCGGATGTTCACTTTTCATCTCCAGGCTCGCAGCTACCTTCAACAGACTATCTGTACTGTTCGACTCGTCAAGAACGTAAATATCTGTAACTGTAGGCTCTCCCTTTGTGACAGTGCCTGTTTTATCCAACACAACTATATCAGCCTTACCTGTTTGTTCCAGAGCAGTAGCCGTTTTGAACAAAACACCATTCTTGGCACCTACCCCGCTGCCCACCATTATAGCAACAGGAGTTGCCAATCCCAGGGCACACGGACAGCTTATGACAAGAACACTAACAGCCCTGGCCAGTGCAAAACCAAATTCCCTGCCTGCTATTAGCCATGCAGTACCTGTAATAACAGCGATAAGCAATACAGCCGGCACAAATATTCCTGATACTTTATCTGCAATCTTTGCAATAGGTGCTTTGGAGCTTGCAGCATTCTCAACCATCTCAATAATCTGTCCTAATGTAGTATCGGTATTTACTCTCATAGCCTCACAAGTAAGGAAACCATGCTGGTTCACAGTACCTGCAAATACCTCTCCGCCCGGTGCTTTGTCAACAGGCAGACTCTCACCTGTAAGCGCTGACTCATTCACCGTGCTCAGGCCATCTACAACAACACCGTCAGCCGGAATATTTTCACCGGGACGCACAGTAAATATATCGCCGCGCCTTAGCTCCTGTACCGGCACAGTAATCTCGGCTCCATCACGTATCACATGAGCCGTCTTTGGTGTCAGGTCCATTAGCTTCTTAATCGCATTAGTCGTCTTACCCTTACTGTACGATTCTAACATCTTGCCTACAGTAATCAATGTAAGTATCATAGCTGCCGACTCAAAATATAGGCCATGCAGAAGATGGTGACTATCCCGGCCCATTGCAGTCATTTTAAAAACAACTGCAGTGCTGTATATAAACGATGCGCCACTGCCCAAAGCTACAAGGGTGTCCATATTGGGAGCACCTCGCAAAACGCTCTTAAAGCCACCTGTGAAAAATCGTTGGTTGATTATCATCACCATAGCTGACAGCAATAATTGGCAAAGACCTATTGCAACAGGATTGCGTGCAAGAAAATCAGGCAAAGGCCAGCTCCACATTACATGTCCCATAGACAGATACATAAGTGGCAGCAACAATATAAGTGATGCTACCAGGCGATAGATTATCGTCTTAGTATGTTTATCTTCGATGCTGCCATCATTTGCCACGGTTACTGATTTCGTTTCATTTTTTTCTGCCGGAGTAGCTCCATAACCTGCATGCATAACAGCTTCACAAATATTTTCACCGGTAACATTGTCGTCAAATGTTACAATCATTGAATTTGTGAGTAAATTTACCTGAACCTCTGTTACTCCGGCTAATTGTGATACCGCCTTGTGTACATGACTACTGCATGCAGAGCAGGTCATGCCTGTAACTTTGAATTTCTGAGTTTTCATTCAATCTGACCTCTTATTCATTATGCTAAGTAAATGCTCCGGCCTGCCGGAACTTTGTAGGTTGTCTCGCTATTAACAGACAGCCAGACATCCTGTGAAGACGGATTATATACTCTCCTTCCATCTGCGGAGTAAACCAGGGATCTAAAAGCAGTAACATATTCGTATATCTGTATATTGGTAGCGAACCAAACCTCTTTATTTCCTGAGATTTTCTCACAAAAAGCTTCAATTCTATCCCAATTGTTACCATTGTCAAACTCGTATGTATGTCCCCACAAATAGAATACCCAAGGCTCAAGACGAGGTTGTTCATTTATAAATTTATCTAATAATTCAAACAGAGCAGCATCGTTATGATGGCATGTAGGATGCCACATCAGCCAATCCTTAGGTAAACCAAAAGTACGGGTAGAATGAGTAGTTCTGGCATATACGATACCACAAAGGCGTAGCGCTTCTATCACCTTGTCATCATATGCTCCGTACGGATATGCATGTCCACGACATATAATACCAATGCCATCTTCTATTACCTTTCTGTCTTCCATTATTTCTCTGACAACAGATGTTTGAGGTATCTTTGTTAAGAAAGGATGAGAAAAACCATGTGTCGCCACTTCAAATAAAGGCTCCTTATATATCGCAGGAGCATCTGCCAGCGAAATACGTGCACTCTTTTCTGCAGTGAGTTGAGTATCACATAAAAAATTAAAGGAATTAACATTAAAAGTACCGGCAATACCGTATTTTGTCATTATGTCACACATTCTTATATCCTGTATGACACCATCGTCATAGCTGAGTGTCACACTTTTTCTCTTTCCGTCCGGAAAACACATAAATATATTACGGATTTTATCCTGCATTAATAATCACCTCTGTTTGTGAATTATACATTAGTAAATTTTTATTTTCAAGGCAAATCCCTGCGCTGTATGTAAACAATCGGTAGTAGTTACTTCCGATTGTTGTTTACTCATTTAGACCAGAATCCAGACGGATCTGCGTATTCTCCATTCTTTATAACCTCGAAATGCAGATGAGTTCCCTGATCTTTTTCACAGAAAATCTCGCCACCCAGCGTGCCTATACTATCGCCGGCATCAACCGAATCTCCCACTGCCACCTTCAATTGATCCAGTCCACAATAAACAGTTTGAAAAGCACTGTCCTCAGCGTGTACTAATATTACAGTAAGACCGTATCGCGGATCAATTTTAATTGATGCTACTTTGCCATCATGTGTTGCCCGTACAGTATCGCCACTCTTTCCTGCTATATCCATACCTGTATGAGTACGCCATTCTTTGAGTGTGGAGTTAAATACTAGTTTGCGCAGTGCAAAAGATACCTGTACCTCTCCATCAATAGGTTTACTTAATGATGTTATATTCACATTTGGCTTCTGAGTAGGAGCCGGAGATACAGGTCTGGATACATCCTGATTGTCCGGAGTAGGAGTAGGAGTTGTTGGCGTCGGGGTTTTGGATATACCTGAATTGGCTGTGGCATACGGCTTTACGGAAGGTGAACTCTTCAGGATAACATCATCCTCATCCGGTTGCATCTGTACCAATGATATACCTGCAGCCACTACTGCAACTATGCAAATAAGGACAATAACCAAATAACCTTTTTCTTGTAAAAATTTCTTTACTTTATTCATCATGTAACACCCTTTCTGTTGCATTAAAGATATTTAACGATATTTTTCCCACATTCTGTGTTTATATACATTGTTTAAGAAAGTTGTTGACATGTTCAAAGCCATATGATACACTGACGGCACTTGTTAGCTACGTGTTCCGGAAGGAGCCATAATATTTTATGCATACAGAACATTCTGTTAGTGTAGTTGCATTGCTAGATGAAAAGTATGATTTTCACCAAGCAAGGCAACTTGTCACTAATTCGAATGCTACATTGGTTGCAGCAGCCAAATGTATAGAAGAATTATCTGCTCTGTGTAGACATATGATACCGGATTTCATTATTCTTGATATGGCCATCGCAACGTCTCCCGAAAATACCATTCGCGACTTGCTGTCCATGACTAATGAACAATCAGTTGTTATTGCTACATCAACCAATGGTCGGCACGATTCTGTTTATGCAATGTCCGCTATAGAAGCCGGAGCATCCTGCTTCGTGAAGAACATCTTTAACGGACAGCTCCTTCCGCTCACTACCGACCCTCCCGGCAGGTCGCACAGGTACTATAATATTACAATACCACCAAACGAGGAGCGGCGATTTATTTCTAACATTTTATACGATTTGAATTTAAGCCCTGAAACACCGGGCTTTCATTATTTAAGGGAATTAATCCTTGAAGTAGCAAACTCCAATGAATTTGTTCCGGAAATTACAAAAGAAAAACTTCACTGCATCGCAAATAAATTCAGAACTTCGGTCCGGACAATTGAGAGAGCACTCAATACCACACTAACAGAAATAAATGATAAGAACTCCCGAAGACAAATTTTAAGAGCAGTTACAAAGAAAGAGCTATCAACCGATAGCTCTTTTATAAATGTAAAAGAATTTGTTGCCTTAGTCGCGGATCAGCTTAGGTTAGATTATTCTCAATCCATCACCGCTTAATTATCAAATATCCATTTTCTTCTAAGAACCAGTACACGTCATCCATTAGCTGGTAATCATATTTAATAACATCTTCTTCATGCTCAGTGGAGCCATTGCGTGTAGCTACTAATTTTCTGAAATCAATCAATCCATCAAATGTAGTCAGATTGCCATGTCTACGTAACACATAATCCTTGCCATTCTTATTGCGATCGTCATATATTTCTTGTTTTGTTGCAGGTACAATGCCTTTGCTTATCATAAACGAATTCCAGCGATAGTGTTCTTGTACTGCATAATTTTTTCTCTTTGACTCAGGAAAATCAAGAGAATACTGTACGATTTTCTTGCCTTGTACATCACAATTTTCATAGTATGATGGCATATCATCTCCGGCATATATTTTCATATATGTATCTTCATCAATAGACTCCGGTGCTTTTGGGCTATTTGCTGCAACATAATCAAGTCCCATCAGATGCAATTTAAAACGGATAGACAGACAACCATACAAATTTGACTCTCTCTCAATCTGTGTTTTCTTAATATGCCATCTGTAATCTGCGTTCTTATATATGTCTGCAATCACCTGCGGATCTGTTATACAAGCTGCTTTTCTGGTAACCTCATACTCTAAGTCATATACTTTATTTCTCATCTTAGCCATGCGTGTTATTCTGTCATCATCAATACTGCTGACATTGAATGCCACCTGTTTCTCATCACCGATCAAGAAGCAATCGTTTCTTTTGAAAATATCAAATGAACTGTTTCCGCTGCGTACTTTAACAAATAAAACCAGCTTATTTACCTTCCATTCACTTTTCTTCTCAAGAAGCTTCTGAGCCAAGTCAATATTCTCAAGGTCTGTGCCAAATGCAATAATCATATAATTAACATCACGAGGACTATCCGTAACAATTTTTCTGATATCTCTGTAAAAATCAGGATCGTTTATATCAAGGCAGTGATAATGTTCCTTTGCCGGCAATGCAGGGAGCGGGAGATATGCTTCCTTATCTGTTATATCATCAAATTCATTCTTATACCTGTAGTAGTTATGGTTAAGATTCTTATTATTCTCTGAATTCTCTTTATCAAAGATATGATAATGCACAGGTTGCAGCTCAATACCGTTCTCTGTTTCTGTCATGAACTGGTTATTTGCAGTAGACATCAGGAATATCTGTCTGTTTGTCTTACCAAAGCCAATCATAGCAACATTTACATTCACATCGCCCTTGAGAAGCGCTTTGTTATAGTCAAGCTCCTCATTACCCATAAATTGTGTTAGCGGATATTTATCTATAAAGTCCATTGCAATCTGGCTGTATTTATTAATATATCTAATACTACCATCTGACGAATCCACAATTCTGTTATAAATAGCCTCAAAGCGAGCATCACCGTAAACATACACTCTGAGTCTGTGTAATAAATCAGATATAATTTCTTTCTTCTCTGCATCTGTCTTCTGGGCAAAATATTCTTTATATACCGCAATAATATCACGGCAGATCGAAATATTCTTCTCATCATCTTTTGTATTAATAACTATTATGTATTTTCTGTCCGGATACTTAATACATTCTATCATTACCTGCTCATATGTATTACGTCCACCGGTAAACTTCATGTTATATACCTGTTTTGCATAAAGGGCATCGCTATCCTTTTCAGTCAGACAGTCAGTAAGGCACTTTGTATAACCGGCAGCAGACTTGTATATCATTATATTTTCTTGATTATTTCCAATCAGCAGCAACTTCTCACCGGTACTCTTCTGCCACTGACGCTTTCCGGACCATAACCACATACGCTGTCCAACCAATGAAAAAGTAAATAGCATAGCATTTATAGCAACAAGCACAAAGCAGAAATAAACCGTAATGGCATATATCATATTATCTGACATAAGGTCCATAATTGTAGCAGCATCGTAGCGGAGTACTACAAGGGTCATCGTCTCGCTGATGGCTGAGAAGATCGCGTACAAAGGTCCGGTACCTGCATACACCTGTCCCAGCCAATAAAGCGGCACTGCAACTAAATATATAATAGCACATTTACCTTTCTTAAAAGTCCTGAGGAACTCTATGCGACCATTTCTATCTTTTCTCAGTAAAGCCCATGTAAAACATATCACAATAAGTAACAATGCTGCCATACAAAATATGCTGAAAATATTATACACCATCTGTCGTACCTTCTTATCAGAATAATCAACACATCCACTATACAAAATGGTTTTTCCCTTGTCAAGACTGTAAAAAAGCCAATTATTAATTGACTTTACTTCGGGTATCCTATAGAATTACCGAGAATATATTTAGGAAGGCGTTATATGGACAAGAAGTTCCGTTTGATTTTAAAAAACAATACTACCATTCTTGAAAATAGCAATAAAGATTTTGAGAGTATTTACAATATTATGTTTGGTGCTGATTCTCTCCTCCTTGAGAACGTTTTTTGTGAACAGTTGGATGGTTATCGTATAAAATCACTCACATACGCACAGATAGCTCAGAGAATTCGTTCTATCGCCTGCGGGATCAATGAAGCTTGTTTTCAGCAACATCAATATATTGGCATTGACCTTGAGAACAGCGCTGACTGGATCGCCTGTTTCTGGGCAATATTAATGAGCGGTAACAAGCCTTTCCTTATAAACAGCCGCCATCCTCTTGCATTAGAAGAGGGCATGTTCAAGTCTCTTAATATTCAATATATCATAGGAAAAGATACATCGATTTACTCACCCTGCCTTCTTAATGTAGATAAACTGGCAGAATCTTCCTGTAATAATGAGATGTTTACTTTTGAGAATGAGTTTGCCCTCCCTACATCGGCAACATCACTTAATGAAAAGATATGCATTTATACAGGCTCCGAAATCGCAACACAGATTCTGAACACACCGGAGATTCTGGCAGAGAGCAAGAGCATTGCCAGCTTCTACAAAGGTCATATAAAGCAACTCTGCTTCTTGCCCTTCTACCATATATTTGGTTTATCCGCTGTATATTTCTGGTTTTCCTTCTTCGGCGTTACTCTTGTTTTTCTCAAAGACTATTCAGCAGACACAATTCTCAAAACCTGTCGCAGACATGAAGCCACTCACATCTTTGCAGTACCGCTCTTGTGGCATACAGTAGAGAAACAGCTACTTCGTGAAGTTAAGAAAATGGGTGAGAAGCAAGAGAAGAAGTTTAACAAAGGTGTTTCTCTGTGTACAAAGATACAAAATATATTCCCCTCCCTTGGCAATAAAATTGCAAAGAAGGTATTTAAGGATGTGCATAAGAAACTCTTTGGTGACAGTGTTCAATTCTGTATCAGCGGTGGTAGTTATGTAAACGACTCCACTCTCCACACTTTAAACGCAATCGGCCTTCCTATCCATAACGGCTTTGGTATGAGCGAGATAGGCATCACTTCCGTTGAGCTTAGAAATAAGCCCAAATATCGTAATCTGAACTCAATAGGACGCCCCTTTTCACAGGTTGAATATAAAATAAGCGACGAAGGTACTCTCTTGGTGCGCAGCAACTCAATATGCAAACAAATGATGATTAACGGCCGGCTCTGCGCAAATATACAGAATGACGGATGGTTTGACACAGGCGATTTTGCACGAGTGGACGAGCATGGCTATTATTATATTTTAGGTCGCAGAAGCGATGTTATTATCGGCGAGAATGGTGAAAATATTAACCCGGACTTGCTGGAGAAGCATTTTGCTCCTCATATTAACCAACCTTTCTGCATAATAAAATCAGAGGGCGAGAGCACACAGCAGGCACCTGTTATGATCGTCCAGGTTAACAAATATACGAGCGTAGCTTACCTGCACAATATTATAAAAACAATTTATGAAGCAAACCACGAGCTGCCTATGACAAGCAGAGTAAGAGAGTTTTATTTTACTGATAATGAGATTGCGGCCAAGACTGCCGTAAAGGTCAGCCGTCAGTATGTCCGCCGCGGCATCGATAACGGTTCTATCGTGTTGATTCCCTTCTCCCAGGCGCAGGAAAGACAACCGGAGGCATTTGACGAGAATAACGCTCTGGCCGTGAGGATCAAGGAAATTGTTGCCAAAGATCTAAACAAACAGCCGGAGGAAATCGGTGTAGATATGCATATTGTGTTCGATCTGGGCGCTACAAGCCTTGATTACTTTGCAATCATTGCTAATTTGAATACTGAATTTGATATCAGCCTCAAGCTGGATGAAAACAGTAGTTGTTATACAGTACGTAGCTTTTATGAAACAATTAGTAAAGAACTTAGCGGAGGTAAGTAATCTGTATGAAGGAAGAAAACAGCTTTAGTAGATTATTTTTAGGATTTGTAAAAATAACAGGCTTCCTTCCCGGAATGTTACTGTTCAAGCCAAAAGTCCATTATGTGAACAAGCGGAAGCAAAACCGCAAGTTGCCACATCCTTGTATTTTCATGTCAAATCACAAATCCCTTATGGACTTTGCTCTATATCTGATAGCTTTTCCATTTGTTTCCATTCGCTTTCTGATGGCAGAGGTCTTATATAACAAAGGAAAGGTGTTTGCAAAGTTCCTGTACTTAATGGGTGGCATTCGTGTTGACAGAGATGCATACAGTTTCGATTTTGTTGAGAAATCTGTAGACTGTCTCAACCGTGGCCAGGTCGTAGGTATTTTCCCAGAGGGCAGGCTGCCAATAAATGGTCAGATGTCACCTTTCAGACCTAGCACCGTTATTATCGCTCTACACTCCGGAGTGCCGATTATCCCGGTGTACACGGATGGCCGGTATGGTATAAATAAAAGAGCAAATATAGTAATTGGTGAACCTATAAACCTTACAGATCACCTGACTGACAAGGATTGCCCGGTAGATCAGATAAGCAAAGAAGAGATAAATCGTCTGAATGATATTTTGAAAGATAAAATTCTTGAATTAAAGGTTTTCCTGGAGGAAAAAAATGGCAAAAAATAAATTTGCTCGTATTTTTAATATAAAGAAAATCCCAATGGATCTTGGCAGATTATGTATTTCTGTACTTCCCGTTTATTTCCGTGTAAAGAAACATTATGTAAGCGACGAAGCAAAGAAAAGCCTCAAGATTGATGACGGTTCTATTCTGGTTGCCAACCACACAGGCTTTGCAGACCCCTTTAAGGTAGGCTCCTGTATATGGCACAGGCGTATGCATTTTATTGCCGCCGAGGAGGTTATGAAAAAAGGCCTCATCCATCTTCTTCTGGTTGGTATGGGTTGCATCAAAATACGACGTAATATCTTTGATATAGAATGCATAAAGAAAAGTGTAGATCTGCTCAAAGACGGTTATTTACTTGCAATGTTTCCACAAGGCGCCATCACACGAGACGGAAGTCTGGATACTATCAAGTCAGGTGCAGTACTGATCGCCCATCAGGCAGGAGTCCCGATAATCCCTATTTACATTAAGAAAAGACAACATTGGTGGCAACGCACACAAGTTGCCATCGGGGAACGTTTCTACTGCTCTGATTACTGTGAAAAGAAAATGCCCGGCATGAAGGATATACAGCAAATCACACAGCATTTACTTGAGAAAACAATAGAATGTAAAAATCTTATAGAAAGCGACGATGAATAAAATGACAACATACGAAAGACTGACAAAAGTTTTCACAAAAGTTATGGAAGATGATGCTGATTTATCAAAATTGGCACCTGAGGCAGATCTTTTTAAGGATCTTGAGCTTAACTCCATCGGCTTACTGTATATGGCAATTGCTATAGAAGAAGAATTTGGTATTTCTTTTAAAAACGAGGATATTAACACATTCAGAACTGTTCAGGATGTTGTTAACTATCTCGATAATAACAAGTAAGAGGTTGATTAGCACATGGAATGGGTAATGAAAGAGCCTTCTCCCGGCGATATTGTCAGAGTCAATATGGGAATCTATTATCATTACGGTATATTTGAATCCGATGACAGTATTATACAATTCGGATTGCCAAATAATGTAAAGTCAGACCCTGCCGCTATTGAGGTATTGACCACCAATGCCCAGGTCTTCTTGGGCACTGATTCGGACACATTGAGGCTTATGGAAGTGGCGGAATACTCTCATGATGAGATGCGTAGCAAACGCAAGCCTGCTCAGGTACTTGAATATGCGCATAGCAGAATCGGCAATCGCGGATATGATATACTACACAACAACTGCGAACATTTTGTAAATGAATGTGTCTTTGACAAGGCTCATTCCTCATTTATTGCCTCTGTGCGGGAAAAAATAAGAAAAAAGCTAAATAGCTAAAAAAATATATAATTTCCTTTTTTATCTTATCAAAACACGAAAAAATTATTGTAGAATTCCCCTGCTTGTTGTATAATTCAAGGGATTATATTTTAGTGGAGGTTTTTATGAATAAATATGTCATTATCCCCGATACCTCTTGCGACCTTACGGCCGATCTAAGAGAACGTTTTGATTTCCCGGATTATTTGAGAGGTGTTATTACTTTCCCTGACGGTCATTCTGAACGTATTAATCTTGACTGGGAAACTATCTCTCCTACTGAGTTTTACGAATCAATGAAAGATAAAAAATCACAATATAAAACATCTGCGGTTAACCCTGATGAGACTTTAGAAATTTTCGAGAAATATCTTTCTATGGGTTATGATGTGCTTTCTTTGTCTCTCTCGTCTGCTCTTAGTAGTACTTATAATGTTTGTTTACAGGCAGCAAAGCTTGCATTAGAGAAATATCCTGACAGAAAAATAATATGCATCGATTCACTTAGGTATTCTACTTCTCTGGCACTTCTTGCCGTACTTGCCGGCCAAAAGAAACAAGAAGGTCTATCCCTTGAAGAAGTTGCTGAATGGGTGGAGAATAATAAGCATTGTATTCATCAGATGGGACCAATGGACGATCTTTTCTTCCTTTGTAAAACAGGTAGAATTTCCAACTTCAAAGCTTTCTTTGGTACTTTGGTTGGTGTTAATCCTATGGCAGATTTTAACAGAAACGGCATGTCAGAAGTGCTTATTAAATGCAAAGGCAAACAAAATGCTTTTGATACCACAATAAAGTATATGAAGAGAACAGGCATCGATCTTGATAAACAGCTTATCTTCATCGCTCACTCAAACAGATATCAGCAGGCTCTCAGACTTAAAGAAATGATCGAGCAAGAAATCAATCCTGCAGAGATTATAATAACTAATGTAGGAATGGCCTGCGGAGCTTCTATAGGACCCGGTCTGTGTGCTGCCTTCTATTTCGGCAAGCCTATCAGCGAGAACAATGTAGAAGAGAAAGCTATAATGAAAGAATTAGAAGAACAGCTTAAGGCTAAGAAGAAATAATTTTCACAAGGAGGATTTTATATGAAAAAATATGCAATTATCGCAGATTCAACAAGCGACTTGTCTACCGACTTACTAAAAGAATACGACATCGACTATGCCAGAATGGGCTTTGTTGTAGACGAACAAGAGCATCCTGCTGCATTAGAATGGGACGAGGTAAGTCCTGCTGAATATTACAACATGATGCGTGCAGGTAAGAAAATCAGAACTTTGCAGGTTTCCGCAGAGACTTTTAAAGAGAAATTCAACGAGTATCTTGATAAAGATATGGATATCTTATACATCGGATGTTCCTCCGCACTGTCAGGTTCTGTAAATCTTGGTAGTATTATTGCCCGTGATATTATGGAAACAAATCCGGAAGCAAAGATCATCTGTATAGATTCACTCATCAGTTCTCTGGGACAGGGACACCTTGTTCTTACCGCAGCAAAGATGCGCAGAGAAGGAAAGACTATCGAAGAAGTTGCTGAATACATTGAATCAATAAAACTTACAGTTAACCAGTTTGGCACTGTTGAGACCATGGAATACCTGAAAAGAGCAGGCAGAATCAAAGCATCTAAAGCCTTCTTTGGTAATCTTTTTGGAATCAAACCTATTATTATTTCTGATGTTATCGGGCAGAACTTCGCAGTAAAGAAAGTAAAAGGTACTTATAACAGTAAGCTTGAGATTGCAAGAATGGTTGCTGATGTAGTTATTAACCCAGAGGAACAAACACTATATATTTCACACGCAGACAGCATTGAAGATGCGCATATTCTCCGTGACGAGATTCTCAAGTTAGTTACATTTAAGGATGTATATATAAACTATATCGGACCTATCGTTGGTGCGTCCACAGGCCCCGGAACAATAATTGCGTACTGTGTTGGTAAAGAAGTAACTATAGAAGGAAAAGAGTGATAACCTCCATGCAATTTGCTGAGATTGACGGCTTGCTCCTCAAGACCATGCTTACGGCAGGTTTTGTAAATTTACAAAAAAATATCAGTGTCATAGACTCGCTTAACGTGTTTCCTGTGCCGGACGGAGATACCGGTACTAATATGTCCCTTACTCTGGAAGGAGGACTTAAAGCACTTAGTTCCAGTGATATGAATACAAGCGATGTGGATAATTGCCTACAAATATTTGCCCGTGGCTCTCTTATGGGAGCCCGTGGCAACAGTGGCGTTATCCTGTCACAATTTATCAAAGGAATTGCAATGTTTGCCAAAGGCCTTGACACTTTTTCTATTGAAAATTTTTCTGCCGCATTGTCTTCCGGTACGTTAAAAGCTTACTCAGCTGTTATCAAACCAACCGAGGGTACAATGCTTACCGTCATGAGAGAGACTTCGTCTTACGCAAAGGAAAATCATGGAAAATATAATGATTTTACTCTATTTTTCACAGAGATTGTTGCTGTCATGAAAAAATCTCTGCAGCATACACCTGAGTTACTTCCCGTATTGAAGGAAGCCGGCGTAGTAGACAGTGGTGGCGCAGGTCTTCTTTGTATATTTGAAGGTATGCTACAGGCTCTTACCGGAGATTCCGTCACAGATATAACCTTGGAGTTTGATGCACCAAGAAGACCCGGAACAATCGATTCTCCTAATACCACATTCAACAGATATAGCGTTTTGGAATATGGATATTGTACAGAATTTATTTTACAACTTATGGATGCCAAAGTGGACATCGATAACTTTGAGATAAAAACGATCATTGGTTTTCTCGAGACTTTGGGAGACTCTATCGTAGCTATAAAAGATGAGGATCTTATCAAAGTCCATGTGCATACATTTAATCCCGGGGAAGTAATAAATTACTGCCAACGTTTCGGCGAATTTGTTACTATAAAAATTGAAAACATGTCTGTGCAACACAACGAGTCATCACTGGATGTAAAGCCCCGTCGCAAATATGCCGTAGTAGCTGTTTGTAGCGGAGATGGATTAAAAGATTATTTTGGAAGTATTGGTGTTGATTATGTTATAGATGGCGGACAAACACAGAATCCTCCTATGGAAGCCTTTGTAAAGGCATACAACAGTCTCAATGCAGAGCATATATTTGTCCTGCCTAACAATTCAAACATCCTGCTTGTTGCTTTGCAATCCGCAGAAAATTATACCGATTCTGTTATTCATGTGGTGCCCACAAAATCAATCGCAGAGGGCTATTCTGCTTTATCAATGATGGATCTGACTTCTGACACTGCTGATGAAGTTATTGCAGACATGCTGTATGCTGTATCAAATGTGTCTACAGCTTTGGTAACTACAGCCGTTCGCGATACTGTGTATAACGGCATGGAAATTAAGAAAGATAATTACATCGGTCTTGACAAAGATACAATCTATTCTTGTTCTCCTAATAAAATTGACGCAGCAATATCACTTCTCTCAAAGATTGAGGACATTGAGGACAAACAGGTTCTGACTCTTTTTTACGGTGAAAATGCTACTGAAGAAGAAGTCGAGCAGCTCTTTGACCATGTTAACACTGCATATCCGCTTATGGAAACAGCTGCAATATATGGCGGCCAGAATATTTATGATTTTATAATGGCAATTGAATAAAATAATTTTAAGGAGCATACTTTATGAAAAAATATATAATTGATATTTACGGCGCAGATAAAGGATACGGCGTTGTTATTGATGGTGCCCTGGATACATTGAAAGAAAATGAAGATATCGGCATAGTACTTTGTGGTGATGAGGAAAGTATAAAAACATATCTTTCTGATAAGAGTTACGATGCAAACCGTATAACTATTGTACATGCTCCTGAGGAAATAACTAATCATGAACCGCCTACGGTTATATTTGACAAGAAACAGAATTCTTCTCTGGCTGTTGCCATAAAGATTCTCAAAGAAGACGAAGATGCTGTAGCTTTAGTATCTCCCGGTAATACAGGAGCCGTCTTGGTTGGTTCCATTTTCAAATTAGGTATGTCTGTTCCTCTTAAACAACCGGCGTTGGCAAGCATGCTTCCCTGCGCTAACGGTAAGCTTGTTTGTCTTATAGACTGTGGCGCTAATATGGATTGCAAGCCTTCACACTTAGCAAAATTTGCCGTAATGGGCAGTGTCCTGATGAAATGTCGCAGCGATATAGAGAATCCAACAGTAGGACTCTTGTCTGTGGGCCGAGAGGAAGGCAAAGGAAATGTACAGACTAAGGAAGCCTATAATCTTATCAAAGAGACCGGCGTGAATTTTATAGGTAATGTAGAGGGTAATGACGTACTTACCGGTGACATCGATGTAGTTGTTTGCGATGGTTTTTCCGGAAATGTTCTTATGAAAAATGCAGAAGCAAACGGCAAAGTTGCAATGAAATTTATTGACGAGATTTTAGAAAACGAGCAACAAGGTAGCCATACATACCAGGTATTATCTCAACTACGCGAGAGACTTTTCTTAACTTTCGACTTCAACTCAAGAGGTGGCGCAACCTTCTTAGGAGTTAATAAAATTCTTATAAAAGCACACGGCAGTGCCAACAGCAAAACTATTGCTGCTTGTATAGGACAAGCTCGAATTCTTGAGTCCAAAGGATTCAGCGACGCCATACAGACGGCCTTATCAATTTAAGCAAGAAATATTCAATCGGTGCCGCAATTATCAAAGCTGCTTCATAGGCAAATATCAGCGGCCATCCCAACAAATTAAAAGGTATACATAGAGATATAATCGCTGTAAATCGTATTGCCGCATACAGGAAGAATCTTCCTGATATGTGGTAATGCACTTTACGGAAAATTACAAATTTATTAAACAGCCAGCAAATAACAGCACTAGACATGCTGATCATGGCAATATTTCTTTCCCAGTTGAACCACCCGAAAAGAATAGTAGCAAGTATCACACAAAGCTGCGTGTTTGCGAACGCAATAATCGTAGCACTGGCAGTCTTGAACATTTTTTTATATATACGGATTGTATCTGCAACAGGATTAAAATGAGAAGACTTATTATCATCCAGATAAACGGTCTCAATAGGCACTTCTGCCATCTTTATTCTTTGTCTGTCAGCAAACATAAGCACGTTCATCTCATAGTCGTACTTATCTCCCTCTACCTCTACAAGCCACGGAATGTATTCTACTTTAAATCCTCTGAGGCCTGACTGGTTATCATGTAGATAGTGTCCTGTGAGCAGTGCAAATACTATTCTTGATAAACTATTGCCAAATCTGGAGCGGAAAGGAACGTTGCCCTTGAGTCCTCTTACAGTAACAACAAAAGATTCTCCCTCTTCCAGCTTCTGTCTTACCGCACAAATATCCTTAACAAGATGTTGTCCATCGCTGTCTGCTGTTATAAAATACTTTGCATCCGGGAAAACATCAGGTAAAGCACGCATTGCATTCTTGAGAGTAGCGCCTTTTCCCATATTATGGGGATTATGCAACACTGTTGCATATTCTTCTGCGCACTCAAAAAAATAGGCATACTCATCTCCGCTGCCGTCGTCTACAACTAATATATCAAAGCTTGCTTCTTTAAGCGCTTTAACTAAAGTAACAAGTTTTTCATCCGGTTTGTACGCAGGGATGACTGCCACAGTTTGCATACTTCTTCTCCACTAATGCAAAGTCATGATTATTTTACCGTAAAACAGGCAAAACTAAATCGAAAATATATTGATTTTCAATTCAAGTGATTATACAATGTACAAGTTATTATTGTCAATTCAAAAAAGAATAAAACTGGGAGAAATAAACAAATTATGGCAAAACTTTTTGAAAATACTGGTAAAAACTATACAATTATTAAAGATTGTGACTTCTGTACTGAAATGGCAAGTATTGAGAAAACATTATCAGAATATGTAAATCACGGATATTTTGAAACATTTGACGGTAATAAAATGGAATATGAATTTTATAAAGTTGCTCATCCACGTGCCAATCTTGTAATCTCCCATGGTTTTACTGAATTTATAGAGAAATACTGTGAAATGATCTGGTATTTTCTTCATGAAGGTTATAATGTGTATTTACTTTCTCATAGAGGACATGGTGATTCATATAGAATTTTCGATGATTACCAATTGACACATATTGATTCTTTTTACGATTATGTAGAGGACTTTACAGCATTTATTGATAAAATTTTCCTACCAAATGCTGATCCGGGTATCCCTAACTGTATCTTCTCACATTCAATGGGAGGACCTGTAGCTGCCATATACTTGTCAAAGCACCATGATATTTTTAGTCGTGTTATTTTCTCAGCACCTATGGTATGTCCTATCACTGCCGGGATCCCTCGCGTAATTACAAAAATGTTTACACGCAGCGCCATACGCAAGCATGGACCCACAAGTCCCTTCAAGTACTCTACCCCTTTTACTGCTACTCCACCCATTGATCCCGATCCGTGCCTTAGTAGAGAGCGTTTTGTATATTATCTTGACAAACGAATTAATAACAGTAAATATCAAAATGCAGTGCCTACCAATAGTTGGCTATATGAAGCATGCAGCGTACAGCCTAAGGTACTTAAATGCGCACCTAAGATTACAGCTAACTGTCTTTTATTGCTAGCAGAAGTTGACAAAGTTGTACTTACAAAACCTCAACTAAAGTTTTTCAAAAGAATTCAAAACGCAAAGATGGTCACATTGAAGCACACACGTCATTCAATTTTGACTTTACGTACAGATATTTTTGAAACTTACTTAAATGAAGTCTTTGATTTCTTGCCATAATATGTTATACTCGTAAAGTATGTAATTATGTAAAACGGATGGATACGGATGGATACACCTGTTATTGTACTGATCTCAGTTATTGCTGCCCTTGTTGTTATAGCAGTACCTGTAATAATTATGATAAAGATTACGATGCCTATTGCAAAGAAAGTTTGCAGAGATACTCTAGTGAAGACCACTCCTGATAAATGGGGACGCGTATGCTCTGCACCGGACAACGAAGAACAACTGGCTATGTGGCAGAGCGGTATTAAATGGGCAGAATCCAACAAGCAGTATATTAAGGAAATCTCTATTACTAATGACGGACTCAAGCTTGTAGGTGAGTATTTTGATTATGGTTGCGATCGGTGTGTTATTATTATCCCCGGCAGATGCGAGTGTCTGATGTATTCATACTATTATGCACAAACTTATGAGAAGGTTACTAATATTCTTGTGTTTGATTCACGTTCCCATGGTTACAGTCAGGGAGATCGTTCGTATTTAGGTTTTAAGGAAAACGAAGATCTTCTGAAATGGGCAGAATATGCTCACGATGTTCTTGGCAATAAAGAAATATATTTTCACGGAATATGCATAGGCGCAGCTACTGCCGTACAGGCAATTACTCTGCCTCATGCGTCGAAATATATTACTAAATTCATTACGGATGGCTGTTATACTACATTTTATGAAACATTTAAGAATCATATGATTTACGATAATAGACCGGTACATCCAGTTATTGACGAGATTCGTCACATACTAAAGAAAGAAATTAGTGTTGACATGAAGAAACAAGGGCCCATTTATCTGATGGACAAGGTCACGATCCCCACTCTCTTTATCTCAACCACACAAGACAAATTCTCTTTACCGGAAAAAACCAAAGAACTTTATGAAAAGTGTGGCAGCGCAGAAAAAAAGCTCGTTTGGTTTGATAAGGGTGCTCATTCACACATACGTATTAATAACGAAGAGGAATACACCTCAACGATTTTGGATTTCATAGGATAAGGCAGGAAGGAAATGGCAGGGAAATACGCAGTATTTACTATAGATGTTGAGACTCTTTGCGATACAGAGTGCCTTATGAACCGACATCTGGATACAGATGTAACAGCGCTTGATGGTCTTGACAGATATATGGAACTTATGGACAAATACGATATAAAGGTTACTTTATTTGTGCTCAGTCCTGTAGTACCTATTATCAAAGACAAGTTAAAACAATATATCCAAAATGGCCATAGAATTGAGTTACACGGATCCTCGCACAAATCACCCATGCTCCTTACAGACGAGGAATTCAGGAATGAAATGATAGAGGCAAAGGCTATGGTAGAGCGCGAACTGGGCGTTACCGTAAAGGGCTATCGCGCACCTCTATTTAGTCTTGACAACAATAAGCTGAACATTTTAGAAGAACTTGGCTTCAGATATGATGCAAGCAAGCTTGACTTCACACACGCAAGAAACGTAGGCACTATTACCGTTGAATATTTCAAGCAATTTCTCAACGGTGCATATAAATCCGTAAAAAACAATTTTTACGAATTTAGTGCTATTACTTCAACGTTCTTCGGTAATATCTTCCCTATTTCCGGTGGCGGATATTTAAGGCTGGCTCCATGGCAGTATATAAGACCTATAATTGAGAATTACATTAAAACACACGATTATTACGTATTTTACCTTCATCCTCTCGATGTAACACAAGAGCGGCTGCCACATATTGGCAAGCTGAAGATGAGTGACAGATTCTACCTTACAGCCGGTATGAAGACGTATATCCAAAAGATAGAACAGATTATTCTATGTCTGATTCAAAACAATTATTCATTTGTTACATTTAATGATTTGACACATATGTATTAGCCCTTGAAATTCCTGCGCATTCGCGGTATACTTTTATGGTTAATGTTTAGTTATATAATTTGGAGGTTATACAAATGTCAGGTCATTCAAAATGGGCGAATATTAAACATAAAAAAGGTAAGTCTGATGCACAAAAGGCAAAGGTGTTTACAAAAATCGGACGTGAGCTGCAGATTGCAGTTAAGTCCGGCGGTCCTGATCCTGAGTCTAACAGCAAATTAAAAGATGTTATTGCCAAAGCTAAGGCTGCAAACATGCCCAATGATAATATTCAAAGAAGTATCAAGAAAGCTTCCGGAGACGGAGCTTCTGAGAACATAGAAGAAATCACATACGAGGGATACGGCCCCGGCGGTGTTGCGATTATCGTAGAAACAGTTACAGATAATCGTAATAGAACAGCAGCCGATGTACGCCATATCTTTGATAAGTTCGGCGGTAATCTGGGCTCTACAGGATGTGTGTCTTTTATGTTTGATCAGAAGGGGCTTATCGTTATCGAAAGAGATGATGATCTTGATGAGGACGTAGTTATGATGGACGCACTTGACGCAGGTGCTCAGGATTTTGATCCCGGTGAGGATTCCTTTGAGATTCTTACAGATCCGGCTGACTTTTCACAGGTAAGAGATGCCTTAGAGAGCAAAGGTTATACATTCGTAGAAGCTGCAGTAAGCAAGATTCCTCAAAACTACACAACTTTGGAGCAGGAAAAGCAGCTTGAGCAAATCGAGAAATTGCTTGATGGTCTTGAAGATAACGATGATGTCATGGAAGTATGGCACAACTGGGAGAGCTAATGATTCCGTATCCTGATTTTAATATTTTTGGTATTGAAGTTTCAGCATATTCACTTTGTTCAGTAGTGGGTATGCTGATTTGTGTTGCTGTGTTCTATTATATGGCCCGCCGACGCAACATGCTCAAAGGCGATCTGGTTTACATGTCTCTGGCAGCCATTGTAGGCATGATTATAGGCGCTCATATCTTGTTTGGTATCACTCGTCTTGGAAATATGATACGACAACTGCAGGCCCTATCAAGCAACAAGACAAGCAGTTCTTTTGATACTATCACCGATATTATTATGGAAAATTGGAACGGAATGGTGTTCTATGGTGGCCTGATCGGTGCTATGGTTGCTATAATTGTATACACTCGTAAGACAAAGCTCCCTGTATTAGAGCACATGGATTTGTATGTGCCGATTTTCCCGCTTTTTCACACATTCGGGCGTATCGGTTGCTTCCTTGCAGGCTGCTGTTATGGCATTGAATCAGATTTTGGCTATGCACACACACATTCAAACGGAGTAGTGGTCAATCGTTTTCCTGTTCAGCTATTAGAAGCAGGACTCAATTTCTTACTGTTTCTTGTGATATTTATTTGCTTTATAAAAGGCATAAGAAAAGGCCGCCTGCTGCAGATTTACCTGTTGGTATATCCTGTCATTCGTTTTTGTGACGAATTTCTGCGAGGCGACGCTATCCGAGGAAAATTCCTTATATTCTCCACTTCTCAGTGGATAAGTATTATCTTATTTATTATTGCCATTATCTGGTTGATCAGACCACAATGGCTCCGCCCAATATTTTATCCCCGTCGTAAAAGACCAAAGACTGACCGGGAGTGACAGCTCTCTGGGGATTATCAAATTCCGCTATAACAAATCTCTTGCCGTCTGTTTGCTCAACTCTGATTGTTGCATCAGACGGTGTTTGATTATATCTGTGCTTTGCCTGCACGCGCATTGCTTCATGAGGCATCTTGCCATCTGTGAAACGCACTTGCGTGCCTTTGATTATATTTGTGTATAGCAAACTATCTTCGCCCATTACAACTGTATTGTTAGTTGCGTCTTTTGATATAACATACGCCGGCACGCCCATGCCCAGAGATACACCAACACCTTTACGCTGTCCGATGGTATAATTTGCAATGCCCTTGTGCTTTGCCAGTACATTCCCATTTATATCCACAAAGCATCCCGGCTCCAATGTCTTACCTGTATATTCTTCGATATAATTAATGTATTTACCATTCTCTACAAAGCAAATGTCCTGACTATCCTTGCTCTTTGCATTGGCAAAGCCAAAGTCTGTTGCAATACGTCTGACAGTTTCTTTAGATATACCCTCCAGTGGAAAAACACTTCGCGATAATTGCTCCTGATTAAGTTGATACAGAAAATACGATTGATCTTTATGCTTATCACTGCTCTGGCGCAACTCATACAGCCCTGTATCTTCGTTATAAACAATACGAGCATAGTGGCCTGTAGCAACCTTGTCATATCCAAGTTCTATTGCCTTTTGAATAAATAAGCCAAATTTTATTGTTTTGTTACATTGAATACACGGATTAGGAGTGCTGCCTTCTAAATATGCGCTGACAAAATATTCCAATACATTAGCCTTAAAACTTGCCCTTGCATCAATCAGATAAAACGGTATCCCCATCTTCCTGGCTGCAAGCTCGGCACTCTCCGCAGCCTGACGGCTTGCCTCCGTATCCAGCATCTGCATATATGCCCCGGCTACCTCATGTCCTTCTTTATTCAGAATATGTGCAGCGACGGTGCTGTCCACACCGCCGCTCATTGCTACTAATATTTTCACAGTTTCTCTGCTACCTTTGTTAAGAATTCATCTAAGTTAAGTACGTGCTTATCTTCAACTGTTGATATGAGAGCCAGGTCTCCTGTCATATATCCACTCTCAACCAGCTCGATTGTAGCCCGCTCCATTCTATCAGCAAAATCCTGCAGGTCTGCAAGGCCGTCCATCTCGCCGCGCTTTCTAAGAGCGCCTGTCCAAGCAAACAATGTTGCGATCGGGTTAGTAGAAGTTGCCTCTCCCTTGAGATATTTATGATAGTGACGCGGGATAGTACCGTGAGCTGCCTCATATTCGTAATAACCGTGAGGAGATACAAGCACAGAGGTCATCATAGCAAGACTTCCGAAAGCAGTTGCCAACATATCAGAGAAAACATCTCCGTCGTAGTTCTTGCACGCCCAGATAAAACCGCCGCTTGACTTCATAACTCTTGCGATAGCATCATCAACAAGAGTATAGAAATATGTAATGCCTGCCTGCTCAAACTTCTCCTTATATTCGTTCTCGTACATCTCTGCAAATATATCTTTGAAACGGTGGTCGTACTTCTTGGATATTGTATCCTTAGAAGAAAACCATAAGTCCATCTTCTCAGAAAGAGCGTATTCAAAACACGTACGGGCAAAACTCTCAATAGAGTCATCAATGTTATGCATTCCCATAACGATGCCACCGCTCTTTGCAAAGTCCTTAATAACTGTCACAGTCTGTGTGCCGTCAGGATTTGTCACAACCAGCTCCGCCTTTGAGCCCGCTTCTACCACACAGTCAACAGCAGAATAAATATCACCGTATGCATGTCTCGCAATAACAATAGGCTTCTTCCAGGATGGAACCAGCGGCGTGATGCCATTTACGATAATAGGAGATCTAAATACAGTACCGTCCAGAATTGATCTGATAGTGCCATTCGGACTCTTCCACATTTTTTTCAGGCCAAACTCCTCAACACGTGCAGCGTTAGGTGTGATTGTAGCGCACTTAACAGCTACGCCGTATTTCTTGGTGGCATTTGCACTGTCTATAGTTACCTGATCATCTGTAAGATCTCTGTTTTGTATGCCAAGATCGTAATATTCCGACTTTAAGTCAACAAATGGTATGATACATATATCCTTGATTTTCTCCCAGACAACTCTCGTCATCTCGTCTCCATCCATCTCTACGATGGGAGTGGTCATTTTAATTTTTTCTTTTGCCATAATTTAGCGTTCCTCCTCATGAACTTTTATATACATTTCACGTGCCGTCTCACTGCTGTCAACCCCTGTAAGGTTCTTTACCGGCGCGAATTCTTTTTCTCTATCAATTCTAAGCAAGCTCAGATCTTCTAAACGAACGAAATAATCAAACAGGAACAGTTCAAATTTCAGTCCATCTGTTATTGTAACATATTCTCCGCTATTTGTATCCATGTATGTGACTTTTTTCACCGCTCCGTGATACGGCATAGGATACATACATAGTTCATCAATAATATCTATGTTGAAAATATAGTTTAATACATTTGTGTCTCCGTAAACAAAGCTGCCGTCTGAGTATTTCATATTCGCCAGCTCCGCCGGGATCTCGGTATACTCAATAACATAGGGTCTGCCGTCTGCATAGCAAAAGATAGCTGCCTTCTCTTCTGCGGAGCGTTTCATAAATGACTTTGCCGCCACAGGCGCCTTTGCCTCCATATAATATCCCACAAACAGCGGGTCTGCCATCTTTACCAAACAATTATCAATACCGCATATAAATATATGTTGCACTCCGCGTCTGCGCATATCCTCAAGGCCTCCGGCTTTCTTAAGGGACAAGAAAAGTCCTCCGTTACCATTGGGACTTTTAAGAATCTTTCCTTTATCTTCCAATAGGACCTTTCCATCTTTATTAAGCACAGCCATCATTTCCTGTTTGAAGAAAAATATATTATCCTTAGGATATTCAAAGAAGTTATGTTCTTCAAAGAATCTGACAGTATCATCATGGTTAATATTGCTTGTCATAATGTACCAAGGAATGTTGCCTTCTCCCGCCGCCTTTAATCCGTCGCATTGTATCTCAAACAGCGATTTATGACTGCGAAGACCTATATCATACGTCCCCTTTGGCCCTGTATGGCCCAGCCTGGTACCCTGCCCTCCGCACATAGTCAGGGCTGCTACTCTTCCATTTACTATTTCTTTTTGGCCGATTTCTGTATATCTATTATATTCTTCCTGTGAAAACGCTGTGGAGTCCCCTGCCTTCATAGGAGTTACTCCTTGGGGCGCTGCCTTCTCACTACTAATCTCCCTATACACACGTGTAACAAGATCAAAATCTATGGAATTGATATCATCAATCAATTGTTTTTTTTCTTTATCATCAAGTATATTGTAAAAAGAAAGCAATTGTTGTTGCCCGTATTTATTTAATTTTTCACAAATATCATTATACATAAGGTATGCCTCCCTTGAGCTTAAATTATAATATATGAAAGTGTTTTTATCAACAAAACATGCTTTTTTTTATATTGTAATCATGATATAATATTCAGGATATTTTATTTTGTGCAGGGATTATATATGGATAATTATCCGGATGATTTAAGTGAGAAAAATGAAAATCAATCAGAGTCTCAAGAGCAAACTGCTCTCGAGAGGAAGCCTCTGTATGTTTATCAGCGTATCCGCAAAGAAGGTCCGGGCTATTCACATCGCGACAAAGGTAATAAGCCAAAAAAGAAAAAAGAGCACAGTAATTATACAACTTTTTCTCTGCCCAGGATTGAAAAGGATCAATATGGAAAGTTTACGCTTAGCGCTGTAGCTGTTTTGTTGATGACGATTATTCTTATTGCGCTAGGACGTATTTCCTCTAATCTATTATATATGTTTTCTGAAAAGTTTTTGTATTTTTTCAGACTGGATTCCTTACCTTTTGACAAATTTTCTTTTGATAATCTGCAAGTGCTGACAACATATATATTATCCTTTATATTTGGCGGTATTATTGTTTATTTATTGTTGAAAATATTATCTGTTTTTTCTGCAAACGGTATTATATTCCAATCAGGTCATGCATTAAGATTAATTCTGACCTTTTTCGTGTTTATTTTTGCAATAATTACTGTAATAAAATTTTTGTCCGGATACTCTTTTTACAGTATTAAGATGATGAGTACTATGGCTCCTTTATGCGTATATCTATGCAGTACCCTTATTTCCATCTTTTCCAAAACCGATTTTCTTAATAACTAACATTTTTTTCAAAAATATCTGGGAAATATTTCCCTGCGTTTGACTTTATAACCTATAATTTGTAGTATTTAACCTGCAATTGCAAATGATTTATTTACAAAGGAAGGTTATAAAAAATGAAATCGATTGGTGTTATAAGAAAAATTGATGAACTTGGTAGAATAGTATTACCTGTAGAGTTTCGCAGAACATTGAACATAAAGAAGAATGATGCAGTAGAGATATATGCCCAAGGTAATAGTATTTACATAACAAAGAGTCATCCTGCTTGCGTAATTTGTGGTAAAACAACAAAGTTAACAGAAGTAGATGGTAAGTTTATCTGTCGTGGTTGTGCTAAGAAATTAGGTAGAATGTATGCGGATCAGAAGACTATTCCATTTCCGGAAGATATTGTCGATAATATGATTGAGAATTATGAAGATATTATTCCCGGCGGGATTGATGAAGACCAAGCTATCGCACAATAATATGCGTGTTAGATTTAACGCTCCTGAAAGCAAAAAAAGGAATTTGCAATTTATGCAAATTCCTTTTTTTTTAATGTAAAAGTTGAATTATTTAACTTCAACTTCTGCGCCAGCTTCTTTAAGCTTAGCTTCGATAGCGTCTGCATCATCTTTAGAGATTTTCTCTTTGATAGCCTTAGGAGCTTCGTCAACCATCTTCTTAGCTTCCATTAATGAAGCACCTGTGATTTCTTTAACGAGCTTAATAACTGCCATCTTGTTCTGGCCTGCAGACTTGAGAACTACATCAAATTCTGTCTGCTCAGCAGGAGCAGCAGCCTCAGCCTCAGCAGGAGCTGCAGCAACAGCGCCTACAGCGATAGTAGCTGATACGCCAAACTCTTCCTCGATTGCTTTTACGAGATCATTTAATTCAAGAATTGATAATGCTTTGATATCATCAATAAACTGTTGGATTTTTTCACTAGCCATTTTAATTTTCCTCCTAAATAATTTTAATTTTTTTATTAGTCTTTTTGTGCATCTAACTTTGATTATGCACTCTCTGTAGCGTCATTGTTTCCGCCATCGTTGTCTTTGTCAGCAATAGCCTTGATAGCAATAGCAAGCTTTGTAACAGGTGAATTCAAAGCACCCATCAATCTAGCAAGCAACATCTCTCTTGACGGCAAATCAGCCAACTGTTTAACTACCTTTGGATCAACGGCATTACCTTCTAAGATACCGCCTTTGATTGTTAAGTTATTAAATTTCTTTTCGTACTTTGACAAAATCTTTGCTGCATCTGTATAGTTAGGTGCACAAGCAATTGTCGTAGGTCCTTTGAGGTATTCCTCGAGACCTGTGTAGCCTAGAGATTCTGCAGCTCTCAGTGCTAATGTGTTCTTTCTTACCTTATACTTTACATCATTCTTGCGTAAAGCAACACGGAGTTCTGTATCCTCTTCTACTGTAAGACCTCTTGCATCAACGAATACTACTGTAGTAGCGTTTTTCATTTCTTCAGCGATCTCAGCTACAACCTGCTGTTTGTTTTTCAAAATTTTCTCACTGGGCATCAGCGAGCACCTCCTTTCTTAAACAAAAACCCTTTCGTATGCAAGGACACACAAAAGGGTAATGAATAAGCTCATTCTCTATTTGTATTCCTCGGCGGGACTTACTTGTTCGCCTGCTGTCTTTGGCATACATTGATATATAAGGTTTTTAATTTTTGTTATATAACAACTATATTATAAATAGTTATTAACTTGATTAGTTCTTAGCAGCATTTAACTTAACTGCAGGTCCCATTGTTGTGGCAACAACAGCGCTCTTAACGTATTGACCCTTTGCAGCTGCCGGCTTAGCCTTAAGAATTGCATCAAATAAAGCAGCATAGTTTTCATAAAGCTTTTCTTCACCAAATGATACTTTTCCGATTGGGCAGTGAATAATGTTTGTTTTATCTAATCTGTACTCAATCTTACCTGCTTTAAGCTCTGTTACAGCTTTCTTAACATCCATTGTAACAGTACCTGCCTTGGGGTTAGGCATCAATCCCTTAGGACCGAGCACTTTACCGAGACGTCCTACAACACCCATCATATCAGGTGTAGCAACTACTACGTCAAATCCAAACCAGTTCTCACCCTGGATCTTTGCTACCATATCTTCTGCGCCTACAAAATCTGCGCCTGCTTCCTCAGCTTCTTTTGCTTTGTCGCCCTTAGCAAGAACAAGAATTTTCTTTGTCTTACCTGTTCCATGAGGGAGAACTACAACGCCTCTTACCTGTTGATCTGCATGTCTTGAGTCAACACCGAGTCTTACGTGAAGCTCTACTGTCTCATCAAACTTTGCCTTAGGCATTTCTGTGATAAGCTTCATTGCATCCTGAGGATCATAAAGCTTGCCTGATTCGATAAGCTTTACACTGTCTTGATATTTCTTACCTCTAAACATATCTTTTCTCCTCCCTTGACTCAGTCTACGATAACAACACCCATACTGCGTGCTGTACCTGCTACCATACTTGCTGCTGCTTCTACTGATGCAGCGTTAAGATCTGGCATTTTCTGTTCTGCGATCTTAATAAGATCTTCTCTCTTAAGCTTAGCAACCTTGTCACGGTTAGGACGTCCTGAACCGCTCTCAATGCCACATGCCTTCTTGATAAGAACTGCAGCCGGAGGAGTCTTTGTAATGAATGAAAATGTTCTGTCAGCGTAGATAGTAATAACTACAGGGATAATAAGTCCCATGTCCGCTTTGGTTCTGTCATTAAAATCCTTACAAAATCCCATGATGTTAACGCCATGCTGGCCTAACGCTGGTCCTACCGGTGGTGTTGGTGCAGCTTTACCTGCTGGAATCTGCAACTTTACGATTGCTTGTACTTTTTTGTTTTCGTTAGCCATAAATCCACCTCCCAAATTATTAGCGTCGCTATTTGCCCGCGACAGGGGCTTTACATATAATTAACAGATCCGGTTGCATGGCTTAAGCAACATGATCTGTTAAAAACAAAATTATGATATCAGAAGATTCTCTGAATCTGTGAATATTCAAGCTCAGCAGAAATATCTCTACCGAACATGGATACACGAACCTTAACCTGCGCTTTCTCAACATTGATACTCTCAACTGTACCAGTGAAATTCTCAAGAGGCCCTGACATAATACGTACAGAATCGCCTATCTCATAGTCAACAACAGCCTGTGTACGATCAACACCGAGCATAGCAACTTCCTGCTCTGTAAGCGGTGTAGGCTGATTTCCCTGACCGATAAAAGCAGTAACTCCTCTGATGTTGCGAACAACATACCATGTATCGTCTGTCAGGATCATCTTAACAAGAACATAACCGGGGAAAATCTTCTTAATAACAGATTTCTCTCGGCCATCCTTAATCTCAACCTCTTCAAGCATCGGTATGATGATCTCAAAGAAGTAATCCTGCATGCCACGATTCTCTATAACCTTTTCTAAACTCGCCTTAACCTTATTCTCATATCCTGAATAAGTGTGTATTACATACCAAAGCGGTTCATTTGTAACATTATCCAAAGCCATTTTTATGCTCCTTATTTGAATCTTGTAATCAAACGCATTAAGCTGTCAAGACCAAAATCTGCTAACCAAATAATGCCGCCTACAACAAGACAGAATGCCAATACTGAAAGTGTACCAATAATAACATCTCTCTTGGTGGGCCATGTAACTTTCTTAAGTTCAGAAAAGATTCCCTTAAAGAAGCCGACAATTTTCTTTCCGGCTCTCTTAAAGAAATTATCTTTCTTTTCTTTTTTTGTATTAGCTACCTGTGCCATATTACCCGTCCTTACTTTGTCTCGCGATGAGCAGTATGCTTCTTGCAGAATTTACAGTATTTACTGAATTCAATTCTGTCAGGGTTATTTTTCTTATTCTTCTTTGTAGTATAATTTCTCTGTTTGCACTCTGTGCATGCCAGTGTTACATTAACTCGCATTCCCATACACCTCCATAGTCTTAAAAAGCGCATTGCTTAATTTACCATATACAAAGCAGCTTGTCAACAACAAATTTACCGTTTTTACAAGTTTTTCTGTAGGTTTGTCAAACATATGTTACACCGTCCTTGACAAAATCATCTAATACCTGTTTTGGAGATTTCCAACCTAAAGGTCTCATGGGAAAACTGTTATAGTCCCTATAGTTATAAATCTTAAGTTG
>SVJB01000005.1 GCA_015069185.1 Oscillospiraceae bacterium | reverse complement strand
CGACACAAAAGCCGACTGCTACTCCGACACAAAAACCGACAGCTACTCCGACACCAAAGCCGACAGCTACTCCGACACAAAAACCGACAGCTACTCCGACACAAAAACCGACAGCTACTCCGACACCAGCTCCTGTTTATAGCGAAGGATTGAAGTATCGTCTAAACAGTTCAGGAACAGGATACATAGTTGTGGATTACGGCTCTTGTAGAGATAAAACAGTTGTTTTACCTAGTCAGTATAAAAATCTTCCGGTAACTGAAATCGGAGAGTCTGCCTTCTCTAACTGTTCTTTCCTTGAGAGCATTACGATTCCCGACAGTGTGACTAGCATTGGGTATAGAGCCTTCTATTATTGCGAAAACCTTACGAGCATTAAAATTCCTAATAGCGTGACTAATATGGGTAATAGCGCCTTCTATTACTGCAGGAACCTTACGAGTGTGACAATCGGTAATAGTGTGACTAGCATTGGGGATTGGGCTTTCCAGCAATGCTATAACCTTACGAGTGTGACAATCGGTAACAGTGTGACTAGCATTGGGGATTTTGCTTTCTATTCCTGCACGAACCTTACGAGCATTACAATTCCCGACAGCGTGACTAGTATTGGAAATGTCGCCTTCAAGAATTGCTCTAACCTTACGAGTGTGACAATCGGTAACAGCGTGACTAGAATTAGATCTAGCGCTTTCGGGAACTGCACGAACCTTACGAGCATTACGATTCCAGATAGCGTGACTAGCATTGATGTGGGTACCTTTTCGGAGTGCTCTAACCTTACGAGTGTGACAATCGGTAACAACGTAACTATCATTGACTCTAAAGCCTTCTGGAAATGCGAGAAACTTAAGAGCATTACAATTCCTGACAGCGTGACTAGCATTGGGACTGAAGCCTTCTCTGGTTGCAAGAACCTTACGAGTGTGACAATCGGTAACAGTGTGACTAGCATTGCGCCTTATGCCTTCCAGTCCTGCACGAACCTTACGAGCATCACATTTAAAGGAACAAAAGCAGAGTGGAATGCCATTAAAGCAGCTGGGAGCTGGTTCCTTGGAAACGTTACTATTTATTGTACTGACGGAGAAATGACTAATTAAGGCGCAAAATATTTTTATCGCATCCGATAGATGAAAATGTCCAAAAAGTGAACAGCTACTAGACGCTATCAAACAAGGGTGATCAGAGACAAAGGGAAAGGCTTCGGCTTTTCCCTTTTCTGTTGTTACAAGTAAATTACAAATTGACTAAAATACTCCATAGCAAAAGCTGGCAAAAATTATTCCCTACAAAAAAACAGTATATTTTTCTGTCTTTCAGTAGGGAATGTAACTTTTTCACTAGAAACGTTTTTTTAAAAGGAGTTTAATACAATTCTTGATATAAGAAATCAAGATTTAAGACACTTAAGCACATCTTCCTTGGTCAAAGAAGTGGCTGACATAAATTCATCCACATCATCATAAACATTACGGTAAACTTGAACACCGCCTTTGTATACAGAAATATGCTCCCAAATGAACTTAGATGGGCTACTCATACGGAAAGGCACAGGAGCACTCTCACTGGCGTAGTCATAATTGACAATTTTATAACCCACGCAGGTCTCTAGTTTTTGGGGACCATCCCCCTCTACTGCTGCGATGACAAGGCAACCACGCTGTTTAGAAAAAAATTGAAATTTACTAAAACCATAGCGCATCTCGTTAAAGTACACTTCAGCTCCATTTAATATGGAAGAATCGTCGTACTTTTTGCCATGCTTAGGCGAAGTAGGTTCATCACTAATGACGCTGACATCTGCAGTTGCCATAAGTACAACATAACCATGAGAGGAATTTTCCTTCCAAATGTAAAATGGCTCATACTTTTCGTATTCACGAACCTCATTAATTTTGCCTTTTTGAACATCAATGTTTCTCTTTTCACCGTCAATTTTATCATTTAACTCTGCAATTTCTTTGTTGTAACCAGCATTAATTTTATCGTACTCTTCTAAGTCCTTCCAAGCCGCCGCTTGCTCATCAGCAAACTGCTTCCAACGAGGACGAATAATACAACCAAACACAATACCCAACAAACCCACAACTGCGATACAGATGCCAATAAAAATATTAACTATCAAACCCAAGATAATTCCGGCTACCATCGCAACGATACCTAGAATAATCAATAACGCTGCCTTACCCTTGATAGAGTTAATCTGCTTGTCAACAGCACTACGGCGATTGAGTTTTTCACTATTCTCCTCTGCCAATTTAGATGCTTTCTGTTTAACATTGCTAATTTCTTCTTTGAATCCATTGATTTTTGCTTCATGTGTCTGGATAATATTATTGTAATTAGACACCATTTCATCTCGTTCTTGTTTTGTTGATCCCATAAGTCCCTGCGACATAAAAATACCTTCTTCCTATTACCTTGCTATACACAGAAAATATAAAACTTAATATTCTGAATTTTCTGTTTTTCATATTAGCATACGCCATATGATTTTTCAATATTGTTTTCTGCCTTAAAGTTACAAGGCAAGGAATGCATTCTATGGTTGAGAAAATCTTACAAGAATTACAATTCCTAACAACGTAATAATCATCGGTGAATACGCTCATTGATGTTGGATATAAGCAACACTAAGAAGGAGTGTATCGGAAATGATGAAAACCGCCGAACAGATAATATCATATATAGAAGAAGAGGTTGCAGAAGTCTATGCGCTATATGATGCACGCAAGGGCAAGCAAGCAGTTGAAGCTTATGCATATCTGTTAAAAGTAACAACCATCGAACAGCTATTAGACGCTATCAAACAAGGATGATCAGAGACAAAGGGAAAGGCTTCGGCTTTTCCTTTTCTGTTATGACGAGCTAATTACAAATTGACAAATATTTCAATAGTTTTATAATGAGAAAAAACATTTGGAGAGATAATCATGAAAAAGATCATTATATTATTACTTGCTATTATGATGTGTGTTGCTTGCGTTGCATGTGGAAATGATGCCGAAAAAGCTGACAAGTATTGTTGGAACTGTGGCAAAGGTCTTGCTTCAGAGGATTCTTTTTGTAGTGCTTGTGGTGAAAATGTGGAATATAATATGAGCGAAGAAAGTTCTTCTGTTTTTAGTGAAGGATTGCTTTATCATCCAAACAATACAAAAACAGGATACATAGTTGAGGATATCGGTATTTGCAACGATTTGAAAGTTGTTTTACCTAGTCAGTATCAAAGTCTTCCAGTAACTGAAATTGGAGTAAAAGCTTTCTATAAATGCAGCAGCTTGAAAGTGATTATAATTCCCGACAGCGTGACAAGCATTGGGAGGAACGCTTTCGCGCTATGCCCGATCCTTACGAGCATTACAATTCCTGACAGCGTAACTAGCATTGGGAATAACATCTTTTCTAACTGCCATAACCTTAAGAGCATCCACTTCCAAGGTACAGTAGAAGAATGGAATGCTATTGAAAAAGGTTCAGATTGGGATGGTGGTACGGGTAGTTACACTATTTATTGTACTGACGGAGAAATTGCTAAATAAGACACTTATTTCACTAACTATAATGAAACCACAAAGACCATTATAATATTTATTTGGAAAAATATAAGATACAAGAAAAGTCATGGAGGTGTTACAATGTTTTGCATATATTGTGGAAAACAAATTACTGATGGCGAATTCTGCCCTCACTGCGGCAAGAGGATTGCGCTGTCACAGACAAATTATCAACCAGATCCTCAAGCACAAATCTTAGGAGATGTATATGATCAGCTATTACAAGTTCAAGCTCAGAAAAAAGCTTTTCATCAAAGCGAAATTAATTCTTTAGATAATGCTATACACCACTTTTCGCAAAAAAAAGCAGAGTTTGATGAATACGAATCTGTATGTAATCTTGTTAATTACTATGCAAAAGGTGCAAAAAAAGGACTTATCGTCTGGGGTGCTATAATAGTATCTATCGGTTTTCTCATTCTTTATTCAGCATTAACAGGTAGAGTAGTCCAAGAAGATAAAGTTACAGACATACTCCTATTATCTGTAATCCCTGGACTTTTGATGATTGTCGGTGGCATTTCTATGCAAATTAACAACAGGAAAAAATATACTGCATATCAAGAGCAATGCGCCAATCTCTTACAAGAGTTATACATACACTACACAAAATATCCCAATTGTCCCGTCGGTCCTGAATATACCAATCCAAAAATTCTAGTTCGGATAAGGAACATACTTATATCAGGTCGTGCAGATACAATAAAAGAAAGCATTAACATGCTGATATCAGACTCAAACCAAGACTCAATAAATCAAAGCCTTGCTATAACATCTATGTCTCTTGCTTCTATTGAGGAAATAATAAGGAAGCGCAATCCTTGGTTATAAAACGAACACGAACGTATTCAAAAAAAGCTGTTCAAGAGGTAAAAATCGACAAACATTTTAGTGGTTTTATAACGAGAAAAATCCAAGAACCTAGGCGGCAAAAACGATACAAAGATATATGATTACTAGAGACAAAGGGAAAGGCTTCGGCTTTTCCCTTTTCTATTATTACGAGCAAATTGCAAATTGACAATTATTTCAATAGTTTTATAATGAGAAAAAACAAAAGGAGTGACAAGTGATGCTTGATAACACTGGAAAAAAATTAAAATATTTGCAAAGATTCTTTTTTATATGAATATTATATTTTCGGTAATTGCAGCAGGTATAGTCATCCAAAAAACCGAAGATATCTTCTTGGGAATATGTTCTTTTATCGCTAGTTTTTTTCAATTTGGCTCGCAGCCCTACTTTTGTACGGTTTCGGAAAATTAATTGAAAATAGCGATATTTTACCTGCACATGCCAAAAATAAAACAATGAATGATAGTGTAGACAATATAAACTCACAACAAAAAGATAAAGTAGAAAAAAATAAATACCTATACTATGAAGAAGACGAAGATGAGGAGGAATAATCATGAAAAAAATCATTATATTATTACTTGCTATCATGATGTGTGTTGCTTGCGTTGGTTGTGATCTCAGTCTTGGTTCTATCAAAGAAAAAATCACTTATGAACCCGTAACATTAGCTGCCATTAATGAAGAATTCGAACAAAATGCAATGAGAGCAGAAGAAAATTATGTTGGTAAATATGTCCGTTTTACTTGTTATATTGAAGATATTTCAACATATGAAATTACTTTTTATGAGAAATCCGGAATAGCCCCGAGTTTGGGCACTCTTTATGATTACAAATGTTATGCAGAAGTAAATAAAAAAGACTCTTCTCTAATGGATAAAGTGAAAAATCTAAATAAAGGAGGTCAGGTTGTAGTTGGAGGGAAAATCACCTATTTATCTGATTCATCGTTTACACCATGTAGAGTCTATATGGATTTATATGAGGTAGTTGTACAATGAAAAAAATTATTATATTATTACTTGCTATTATGCTTTGCTTAGCCGGAGTCGCTTGCGGAAGTGAAGCCGAAAAAGCTGACAAGTATTGTTGGAACTGTGGCAAAGGTATCACTTTATACGCATCTTTTTGTGAACATTGCGGTGCATCCGTAAAAGATAACAAAAATGAAGCAACTCCTACTGCAACAGTTGTTGAAACTCAGAAACCTGTTGAAACGCAAGTTCCTACAGTAGAGCCAACAGCTACTTCTACTGTAGAACCAACGGCTGCTCCAACCCAAAAGCCAACAGCTACCCCAATACAAAATCCAACAGCTACCCCGGCGCCCGTTTTTAGTGAAGGATTGATTTATCGTCTAAATAGTTCAAAAACAGGATATATAGTCGAGGATATCGGTTCTTGTAACGATAAAACAGTTGTTTTGCCTAGTCAGTATCAAAATCTTCCAGTAACGGAAATTGGCGCATTAGCTTTCAAGGATTGCTATAGCTTTACGGAATTCATTATTCCAAACAGTGTGACAATCATTGGTAATAGCGCCTTCGAAGATTGCGGTTTTACGAGCATTACGATTCCAGACAGCGTGACAAGCATTGGAACTGCTGCCTTCATGGGTTGCTCTAAACTTGCAAGCATTACGATTCCTGACAGTGTGACGAGCATTGGAAATAGCGCCTTTGAGCGTTGTTCTCGCCTTACTAGTATAACACTCGGCAACAGCGTGACAGGCATTCAGAGTAGTACCTTCGCAGGGTGCGATAATCTTACGAGCATTACGATTCCAGACAGCGTGATAAGCATTGGGGACAGCACCTTTGAGCGTTGTTCTAACCTTACGAGTGTAACAATCGGTAACGGCGTGACGAGCATTGGTGCTAGTGCCTTTTCTAACTGCGATAACCTTAAAAGTATAACGATTCCTAATAGCGTGACAAGCATTGGTAATAGCGCCTTCTCTTCGTGCAAGTTTAAAAGCATTACGATTCCAGACAGCGTGATAAGCATTGGGGACAGCACCTTTGAGCGTTGTTCTAACCTTACGAGTGTAACAATCGGTAACGGCGTGACGAGCATTGGGGACAGAACCTTTATGCGTTGTTCTAACCTTACGAGCATTATAATTCCCGACAGCGTGACGAGCATTGGAGAGTATGCCTTCTATTCCTGCAAGAACCTTACGAGTGTAACAATCGGTAACGGCGTGACGAGCATGGGGGATTTCACCTTCAGTTATTGCTATAACCTTACGAGTGTAACAATCGGTAACGGCGTGACGAGCATTGGAGAGTATGCCTTCTTTGAGTGTAGCAGTCTCAAAAGTGTAACAATCGGTAACAGCGTGACGAGCATTGGAGAGTATGCCTTCTTTGAGTGTAGCAGTCTCAAAAGTGTAACAATCGGTAACAGCGTGACGAGCATCGGGGACGACGCCTTCTCTAATTGCACGAACCTTACGAGCATTACCTTCCAAGGTGCAGTAGAAGAATGGAATGCTATAAAAAAAGGCTCGTTTTGGAATTCCTCAACCGGTAATTACACTATTTATTGTACCGACGGAAATATTACTAAATAAAGCGCAAAATATTTTTATCGCATTCGATAGATGAAAATGTTTAAAAAGTGAACAGCTGCTTGATGCAATCAAACACGGATAACAAAAAACAAGTAGGGGAAGGCTTCGGCTTTTCCCTTTTCTGTTATGACGAACTAATTACAAATTGACAAATATTTCCAACGGTTTATAATGAGAAAAAAACAAAGGGATGAAAGCATGAAAACAATTGAACATTTTGGTGTAAAACTTATCAGCAGAAGCAAGGGTTTTAAGTTGACAAGGGATGAATTTGCCATTATCAACACAAAACCATCGCTCCCTTATTCCGAATCATTGGCAAGACGGAACGGATATGTAGACGAACAAGGCAGTGCATATTCTGACTCTTGGTGCGCTGAATATCGTGAACTGTGCTTGAAAAATTTTGACTTCAACATGGAGTACTTTTCCAAGTTGGACAAAGCTGCTTTTGATGATGCTTTGTCTTCTTTTCTGTCCCAATACAAAAAATTTGTGGAAGTTACTAATTTGAATAATTTTAATGGTGTTGAGGGCTATTACATTATGGTGCTTGACGAATACAAACAGGTGTACATCGGCAAAACCGACAACATAAAAAAGCGCATCACGACTCACTGGTCTGCTACAAAGTCTTTCGACAGAATACTGTTTCCAATGTATGCTTGGGACAAATCCGTCTTTTCGATTGATTTCTTTAGAGCATTGGATACTACTAGGATTTTTGCTTGGAAAAAAAGACAGGACGTAGGTATTGAGGCTGAATTGATAAATAACTTCCCTTCTCAATTTTGCACTAATAGAATTGGTGGAGATGTTACAAACGCACTCCAAGCGATGGGAACAATACACAGAAGATAACTATAAACGTTCAAGTAAGTAATTATCTTAAATTGACCTAGATGGCTAAAGTTAAACTATATCAAACAAACTTATCCACATTTTGCATGCAAAATATCTACTGCCTACAAAATGCGGATAAATCATCATCCAACTTATTTTACCTATTTACAAAACGTAAAAACACCGTGCAAAGCAATTTCTTCAGTCATTTCCACAACACTTTTTATATTTCTTGCCACTGCCGCATGGACACAGATCATTAGGTCCTATCTTGCTTCCTGTGCGTGTAGCAGGCTTTGATTTTGTAGGCTTCTTTTCTCTTGGTCCGGATTCACCTACAACCTCTCTGCCCTCTCCTGTTACTTTCTGTCTTGTAGGACGATCTTTACCTGCAATTTTCACAGAATAAATACGTCTCAAGGCTTCGTCCTGTATTGTTGATATCATGCTGTCAAACATATTAAATGCTTCAAATTTATACTCAACAACAGGATCTTTGTGACCGTATGCACGAAGGCCCACCCCATATTTTAACTGGTCAATACTATCGATATGCGTCATCCAGTTTTCATCAACTGTCCTCAGCATAACAACACGTTCAACTTCACGCATAACTTCACTTGTAAACTCATTTTCACGGGCTTCATATCGACTTATACAGTCATCGATTAGCTCTTGTGAAATATTTTCAGGCTTAATCTTGCCGGTTGTATTCTTATATTTTGCAATAATTTCAGGATTTGCTATGCCTACCAAATCTTCTCTGAGCAAGTCAAAATCCCAATATTGCTGGTCTATCTCTTTATTGCAGATAGTGTCCACAGCTTCACGAATGCGCTTATTAAGCATGTTCATGTAATTTTCCTTGATATCGCAGCCATCAAGTACCTTACGACGCTCTGCATATATGATTTCTCTTTGCTGATTGATAACATCATCATACTGGAGCACATTCTTACGTATATCAAAGTTACGTGCCTCTACCCTCTTCTGAGCAGATTCAATCGCACCTGAAAGCATTTTATTTTCAATAGCAAAGTCCTCTTCTATTCTGAGTGTGTTCATTACAGCTTCTATACGTTCGGAGCCAAATAATCTCATAAGATCATCTTCCAGTGAGATATAGAAACGTGATACACCAGGGTCTCCCTGACGGCCTGCTCTACCGCGGAGCTGGTTATCAATTCGCCTTGACTCGTGACGTTCCGTACCCATAATAAAGAGTCCACCGGCTTCTATTACTTTCTCCTTATCCGCCTTTGTCTGTTCAGAATATTTCTTTACTAATTCTCTGAAATGAGCGCGGGTATTTAATACAACCTCATCATCAGTATCTGCAAAGCTATCAGCAAGCGCAATCAATTGATCTGCATAGCCTTCTTTACGCATTTCTTGCTTAGCCATATATTCGCTGTTACCACCAAGTACAATATCAGTACCACGGCCTGCCATGTTTGTAGCAATGGTAACTGCGCCGTATTTGCCGGCTTGCGCTATGATCTCAGCTTCTTTTTCGTGATTCTTAGCGTTAAGTACGTTGTGAGGTATACCGTTGCGACCAAGAAGTTTGCTTATATATTCAGATTTCTCAATAGAAACTGTACCGATAAGCAAGGGCTGACCTTTCTCGTGAGCTTCCTTAACATCCTGTACTAATGCTTTATATTTACCGGCTACCGTCTTATACACGGCATCCGGCTGATCGATTCTGGCAACAGCTTTATTTGTAGGCACTGCCACAACATCGAGAGAATAGATACCATTGAATTCGCCTTCTTCTGTAAGTGCTGTACCGGTCATACCGGAAAGCTTATGATACATTCTGAAGAAGTTCTGGAAAGTAATAGTTGCCTGAGTCATACTTTCTTTCTCAATCTTAACTCTCTCTTTGGCTTCAATTGCCTGATGCAAGCCTTCGTTATATCGTCTACCAAACATAAGACGTCCTGTAAACTCGTCAACTATAATAACTTCGCCGTCCTTAACAACATAGTCAATATCCTTCTTCATAATACCACGGGCCTTAATAGCCTGATTAATATGATGTGACAGCTCGCTATTTTCCGGATCTGATAAGTTATCTACGCCAAACCATTTCTCAGCTTTCTCAACACCGTGCTTTGTCAGCACGCTGCTTCTTGCCTTCTCATCTACAATATAATCTTCCTCTACATCATCCATAAGCTCTTTGGAGTTAGTTTCTTTTATAACAAGACACTTGAGAGTAGCGGCAAAAGCATCTGCCTTTTCATACATTTCACTGGATTTGGCACCCGGGCCTGAAATAATCAAAGGCGTACGTGCTTCATCTATAAGGATACTATCCACTTCGTCTACGATAGCAAAGTTAAGTTCACGCTGTACCAGATGCTGTTTGTATATGACCATGTTATCTCTTAAATAATCAAATCCAAGTTCATTATTAGTAGCATAAGTAATATCACAATTATAAGCAGCACGTCTTTGCTCGGATGTGAGTCCGTGCACAATAACACCTACACTAAGTCCCAGGAAGTTATATATCTTACCCATCCATTCGCTGTCACGCTTTGCCAGATAATCGTTAACAGTAACAAGATGCACACCTTTTCCTGTCAGTGCATTTAAATATGCCGGCAAAGTAGATACGAGAGTCTTACCCTCACCTGTTTTCATCTCGGCAATACGTCCTTGATGTAGAATAATACCGCCTATCAACTGTACGTCATAATGTCTCTGACCAAGTACACGCTTGGCAGCTTCGCGCACAACGGCAAATGCTTCAGGAAGGATATCATCAAGGTCTTCGCCATCGCTGATACGCTGCTTAAAAATATCTGTCATAGCCTTCAATTCGCTATCCGACTTAGCAACCATAGCAGGCTCTAATTTGTTAATCTCATCTACTATAGGTCTTATCTGCTTTACTGACCTCTCACTGTTTGTACCGAAAATCTTCTCAAAAAGTCCCATTTCTAACTCCTTTTATTCTAGTTCATCTAAGGTAAGTTCAAAACTATCTGTGAAATGCTCAAGGAAATATTTTAATGCCGGGCAATCCATTTCCTGTAGGCCTGCATATATAGATTCCTTAGCCTTAGTAAATTCATTGTTTCCAGCCTTAACTTCTTCAACACATTTCAGATAAGCACTCAGCTTGTCAGCCGCCTTAACTATCGGATAGTATTCAGGATCACGTTCTTCATAAAACATTATATCTCTGTAATATGATTCCATTTCCTGCGGCAACATTGACAGCAGCTTATCCTTAGAAATATCTTCTATCTTATGGTAATGTTCTTTTATTACCGGGTTGTAATACTTTATAGGTGTAGGCATATCGCCTGTTATTATCTCATTTGCATCGTGAAAAACAGCATAAACACAAGCCTTAGCAGGATCAAGCTGCATTAAAGGATTATCTTTATTGAGGCTATTATGAATATATGCAAGGCTATGTGCCAGTATAGCCACTTGCAGGCTGTGTTCCTGAATATTCTCACTTACAGTATTGCGCATAAGACCCCAACGCATGATATATTTCATGCGACTGATATATGCATAAAAATTATACTGTTCCTTACTCATATCCAATACATATCCTCAAAAGTTTTTAACGCATAGCCGTCTGTCATTCCAGCTATGTAATCTACTACGATTTGCTCAGGCAGATCCTGTGCATCATAGTTCTTATCAATAATATACTCTGCCAGCTTTGATTGTATCTTATTATCATAATGCTGCCTTGCAGCAAGTTTCTTCAGATCTGAATAGTCAATGCGGCATATCTGTTCGTAAAGCTTTTCGAACAAGCCCTCTACAACATTGTTGGTGCTGTTTTCGTAACGCTTGATCATAGGTGCGCCGTAAATCAACTTATTATTAGTTTTAATCATTTCAGACAGCGCTTGCGCTTTTGCTTTGCTTAACTGTATATATTCTGTACCGAAACTATTTTCAATAATATCCTCTACCAGAGTTGATATTATCTTTCCATTAGTCTCGCCTAATTCTGTACGTATTTCCTGTGATATATCTTTGTAGTCAACCATTTTGGCTCTTACTGCATCTTCTATATCTCTGCCTACATACGCAATCTTATCCACTAATCTCACAACGCAGGCTTCCATTGTATACGGCATACAATCTCTGTGTTCAGTTATATAAATCTTTTCCGGATCTTTATTCTTATCAGCCGTCAGTATATATTCGTCATAATTTTCACCGCAATGACTTACAATACCGTCACGCACCTCATATGTAAGATTAAGACCGCATTTTTCATTGATTTTCTCGTGAGATATTCTTGTAGACAATCTATCTACAACTCTCAAGCTGTGATATTCATGTCTGAAAGATAGCTCAGGATTCACAGCCTTGACACATCTGCTTAATGCACGCTCTCCGCTATGGCCAAAAGGAGCGTGGCCTATATCATGTCCCAGTGCAATTGCTGTTATAAGGTCCTGATTCAGACCAAGAGTCCTGCCAATAGTATTTGATATGGCGTTTACATATAGCACATGCTCCATTCGTGTACATATATGGTCATTCTTGGCATTAAAGAACACCTGTGTCTTATGTCTGAGCCTACGAAAATCCTCTGAGTATAGAATACGATCCGCATCACGTTCGTATATAGAACGAATATGACAAGGCTCTTCCGGAATCTTGCGACCCAGACTCTTATCTGACTTTGCAGCTATTGGAGACAGCTGTTCTTCTTGTCTTAATCTTATATCTGACCACATATTATGCCCACCACATCTTACCTGCTTGTTCAAAAACCAGAACATCCTTGAGGAAAGCTATCGCTTTAAGGAGTCCCTCCTGTGCTGACATAAGAGCATCTTCATGTTCTATGCTGATTACATCATCATATCCAACTGTCTTGAGCATACTGACAATATCTTTCCACATAATTGTGTCATGTCCATAGCCCATTGTTCTGAATACCCACGATCTGTTTGCAATGTCACCGTAATTCTTTGTATCAAGGACTCCATTCTTGGCAACATTACTGCTGTCGAGTCTCACATCCTTGCCGTGAACAAAATATATTGCATCACCTAATGTGCGTATTGCCTCTACCGGATCAATTCCCTGCCATATGAGATGACTGGGGTCAAAGTTAGCTCCTATAATATCACCTACTGCATTACGTAACCTAAGCAAGGTTTCCGGGTTATATACGCAAAAGCCTGGGTGCATCTCAAAACAAATTTTATTAATACCATGTGCCTTGGCAAATTTTGCTGTTTTCTTCCAATAAGGAATAAGCACTTTATTCCACTGATAATCTAAAATATCAAGGTATTCGCTGGGCCATGCGCAAGTAACCCAGTTGGGATTCTTAGACTTGGGGCAGTCACCCGGACAGCCTGAAAAACCAACTATTCTATCAACGCCCAGCTTCTCAGCCAGTAGAATTGTGTTAATAAAATCATTGTGGAATTTTGCTGCAATTTCTTTATTAGGATGTACAGGATTACCGTGACAGCTAAGAGCACTTATCTCTAACCCGTTATCCTCAATAGTCTTTTTAAAATCTTCTAACGCGGTAGGATCATTTAAAAGTATCTCAGGGTCACAGTGAGCCTTACCGGGATATCCGCCGGCACCTATCTCTACGGCCTGAACACCATTGTCAGCCAGATATTTCATGGCTTTCTTAAATTCCATTTCTTGAAGAACTACAGTCAAAACTCCTAATTTCATATATTGCCCTCTTAATTATTTGTTCTTGTTATACTCAAACGCAAGATAACTATTGATAAATCCGTCAAGACCACCATCCATTACCTTTGCAATGTTACCTTCCTCATATCCTGTACGTCTATCACTAACAAGAGTATACGGACAAAATACGTAGGAACGAATCTGGCTACCCCATGCAATTTCCATTTGCACGCCCTTAAGATCCGAAATTTTCTCAACATTTTCACGTTGCTTTGCTTCAAAGAGTTTGGATCTGAGCATTTTCATACATTGCTCTTTATTCTGAAGCTGAGATCTCTCGTTCTGGCACGCAACAGTAATACCTGTGGGTTTGTGTACAATACGTACAGCAGAGTCTGTTTTATTAATATGCTGGCCACCGGCACCACTGGAACGGTATGTGCCTACCTCCAGGTCCTCCGGTCTGATATCAATCTCAATATCATCGTCAATTTCAGGAAGTAATTCTACAGAAACAAATGATGTATGACGTCTACCTGCCGAGTCAAACGGTGATATACGAACTAAACGGTGAACACCATGCTCGCTCTTAAGGAAACCATATGCATTCTCGCCTTCAAAACGTATAACCGCACTCTTGAGTCCTGCCTCGTCACCATCAAGGTAATCTACAACCTCAACTTTATATCCGTGATCCTCTCCCCAACGCATATACATACGCATAAGCATAGAAGCCCAATCCTGAGACTCTGTACCGCCTGCGCCAGGATGAATACTTAAAATAGCATTATTCGCATCATATTCTCCGCTAAGCAGTGTCTCAAGCTTGAGTATAGTAAATGAATCTTTGAATGCTTCTATCTCTGATTGAACGACCTCAACAGCGCCCATATCGTTTTCTTCGTTGCCGATCTCAATGGTAAGCTGTATCTCTTCGTATTTATTCTCTAGTTCTGTAAACTTCTCAATCTTTGTCTTAAGTTGCTTAAGATGTCTGAGAGTCTTTTGTGATTCTTTCTGGTCATCCCAAAAACCGGGTTCAGAAGCCTTTGCTTCTAATTCGCCGATTAATTTCTTAATGCCCTCTGTGTCAAAGTGAATCCCTTAATTCGTTTAAGTTTTTTAATAAACTTTCCAGTTCTGGACCGAACTGCTCAAGTTCAAACATTTTCATCATCTCCTCAAAGACTAATAATACCACATTAACGTACAAAATAAAACTAAGTTTCACATAAAATATAAATTTTATTCTCTTTCTGTGCAGTTAAGCAGTTCATTTACCTCTTCCGGAGACAATCTGCGCCATTTTCCGGGCTTTAGATCTTCCAGTCTTAGCGTTCCGTATGATACTCTGTGAAGACTCTTTACTCCGTGACCTATTCTATCTAACATTCGGCGTATCTGACGGTTGCGACCTTCGCGAATACTAACCTCTACAATTGCATTCTCGCCTTTATATCCCACCACATCAAGTACTGCAGGAAGTGTCTTGCCGTCGTCAAGGATGATTCCCTGGGCAAAATGTTTTACATCCGATTCGTCCGGCACGCCGCGAACTACAGCACGATAAGTTTTCCATATTTCAGCAGATGGATGAGTGACGCGATTCATAAAATCTCCATCATTTGTTAGTATTAGCAAGCCTGTTGTATCATAGTCAAGTCTGCCAACAGGATACAGTCTTGCATCAATACCATCAACTAATGACACAACACATTCTCTACCTCTGTCATCTTTGACCGAAGACAATACTCCCTCAGGTTTATTTAACATAATGTAATGCTTTGTTTTCTCAGGTTTAATAACTATATCATCAACAGTAACAGTGTCCTTAGGGTATTGTATCTTTGTGCCCTGCTCAGTAACGCATTTACCATTTATATATACTCTTCCTGCGGCAATTATCTTCTCACTCTCGCGACGCGAAGCAACTCCACATAGAGCCATAAATTTCTGTAATCTAATTTCTTCCATATTATACCATTCCTTGTCCTATTCGTTCATATCTACACACTGTCCGTGTCTCAGGTAGTATATCAGTTTTTCAGGCTCCTTACCTGTAAGTTCTTTAAGGCAAGTAGCATACATTTCCATTTGAATATTGTATCGCTCAGCATGAAGTCTCAGCTTATCAATATCAGGATGAGGATCAACAAAATCACTTTTGAAGTCAATTAATATAAGCTTGTCGCTTTCCTGAATGATACAGTCTATTATACCCTGTACTGTAACTCTTTGTCCACCAATCTCTGTATTCATGGTGAAAGGTTTTTCTCTTATCATTTGCTCAGAAGCAGCCAATCTACCGGCAAAATCAGATAGAATATATTGTACAATAACATATCTGTCTATGCTGTTTGCTTCTTCGTGTGTAATAAGTTGCCTATCTTCCAGCTCTAAAACTAACGCATCCGTGTAATCCATTGCTGATTTTTTTGGGTCTGCTTCACTTTTGATGATCTCTACTTGCTTATAATCAAGCATCTGTAAACATAAATGTAATAAAGTTCCCTGGTTTTTCACAGAATTGCCTATATGTTCCTTTGTTGAAAATACTTTTTCTATTTCATGCATTTCTATCTGTGTTTCAGGAATTATCACTGTATCTTCATTCTCAAATGCATCAAGCAGACGCTTTATCTCTGTAACAGAAACCTTTGTCGGGAGCATTTTCTGATGTTCATTCTCTTTTATATTATCTGTTTCCTTGATTCCTGTATACTCAGGCATATACGGCAAGAAAGATATATGGATATTTGGTTCCTCTCCATCTGTCCTGGAATCGTCACGATCTGTTTCATTAACAAGTAAATCTGTGTCAGCCAGGCTCTTGACGCAATTAATTCTAATATTGCTATCTTCACTTGCATAACACATTGATATCCAATCCAAGAAACGGCTGGCTCTCATTATATGATAGTTAAGAGGTTTGCCGGTAATACTGCTGCACTTCCCCTTGGATTCCATTATGAAATCCTCAAAAGTATTAGATGTGCGACCTGTGATGATAAGCTTATCCTTTGCTCTTGTCATAGCAACGTACAGAATACGCATTTCTTCTGCTCTGATGTCATAGTCATATCGCAGTTTTATGCACTCTTTCATTATAGACGGATAAGTAACTCTCTTATCGACGTTATAGCACGTAGGACCCAGGCCAAGATTACGATGCACTACCAGCCGCTTACGTATATCCATAAAATTAAATTCCTTACCGGTGTCGCATAAGAACACAACAGGAAATTCAAGTCCTTTACTTTTATGTACACTGACGATATTTACGTTATTACCTCCGGCGCTATAGCCGCCTCCGCTTATATCTATATTACGTTTCTTCAAGTTATCATAATAAGTAAGAAATCTGTATAATCCTTTGTTGGTACTCTTATCGTAATTAATAGCTCTATTAAGTAACACATTAATGTTGCCGCGATATGCGTTTGCATCCTGTGATTGCATCAAAGTATTATAAAAGTCATTTTCATGCATAATCATCCATAGAAGTTCTGACACATTCATACCGGCTGATTGTTGCATAATCCAGCTAAGTCGGTCTAAAAATACATTTAACTTATTTTTGAGATAACCATCAGTGCCATTTTCTCCCTCTGTATATGCTTTTACAGCTTCGAAGAAAAATTGACTACCTTTTTCCAGACCATCTTCACCTATCTTATCTGTGAAAAATATTTTCACCCGAGCAAGTTCACTATCTGTAAAGCCGTATATATTTCTCATAACAGATATAAAATGTAAATCCTGTAAAGGATTATCAATAACATGAAGAAAAGACATCAATACATTTATCTCTCCGCAATCGAAAAATCCACTGTCTTCCTGATAATATACAGGTATTCCGATAGCAGTCAAAGCAGAGGCATAGTCCGGTGCTTTCTTAGAAAAACTTCTTAATAAAATTACTATATCTGCATACGTTATATCGCGGGTATTACCCGTTTTCAGGTCCATTATCTGGTATTTACTATCAACAAGTTCTTTTATTTGTTTTGCAACAAATACAGGCTCTGAAACAGGATTATCCTTAGGTATGACATGTATCTCAACAGGATTTTTATCGTCTTTGTTATCATATAGCAACGCACCACAATATAAGTATTCTGCCTGGGAATAATCCATTTCACAGGTAATATCATTCATAATATTGCTAAACACATGGTTGACGCTGTCGATCACTCCTCTTGAACTTCTGAAATTATTACTCAGAAGAATCAACAAATCCTTGTCGGTAGATGTAGCCTTTGCGTATTTTCTATATTTTGACACAAAGATATCCGGACGTGCCTGTCTGAAGGAATAGATACTTTGCTTTACATCTCCTACCATAAACATATTGTGCTGTTGTCTTGATACGAATGTAAGAATTGCCTCCTGTATCTCACTTGTATCCTGATATTCATCCACATATATTTCATCAAAGAGATTTCTGTAATATTCGGCTACATCAGGATTATTAACCAGCGTCTCATACGCGATATGCTCCAGATCGTCAAAATCAAGAATGTTATTCTTTTTCTTCTGTGCTTTATATTCGTTTCTGTAATCTATAACTAATTGAACCAGTGTTGACATATCGCCACATAATAGCTTCATATCGTCTGTCGGAATGCTGCTGTCAGGTCCAAAAGTTGTTTTAATTAATTTTACTATTTTTTCCTTTATAGATGTTCTCTGCGTCTTTACATATTCACAGGCATCTACACACGCGGATGGCATATTGCTTTTCATTTTACTGCTAAGCGTAGGAGCTTTTATGAAAGATATGGCACCTGATGCCTCAAACAAGCTCTTCCATGTCTGTACATTGCTTGCCAAAATATTGCCAAATCTTTGTACGCCGGCAAGATCACTCCGTAGACAGTCTGCGTACATATCTGCGCCGTTTGCCAGTGCATAATCTATAAGCCTATTATACTCATCACAATATGCATCTATAGCTACACTAGTGGTTTTTATAAGTTCTGTAGCCCATTTTGTGTCAATAAAGTCATTTATTTTGTCAGCATCAAAAGTATCTGCCTGGCATGTAAGCCACTGGGAAGGATTCACACAGGAGGCAGCTATTTTGTCTACCAAAAGTACACATTCTCTTAAGCTTCTATCAGAATTATATGTGCCATATGTGTCTAATAATCGTCGAAAAGAATGACTGTACTGCTGATAATATTTATCGAAAACATTATCCAGACTTTCCTGCTTGAGTATTTCAGTTTCCTTATCGTCGCTGACAGTTGCAGAAGGATCTACGCCGCTTTCCTTAAAGTTAGCTTTGATAATTTTCTGGCAGAAAGAATGTATAGTGGTTATATTAGACTTGGACAGAAGTATAATCTCACGCATTATACGTTCTTTTTTCATATCGTCAAGCTCATCGCTCTTCATAGCGTCGGACAACTTGTTATATAGGCGGGCGCTCATTTCCTTTGCAGCTGCTTTAGTAAATGTTACTACAAGTAGGCGGTCAACATCAGTACTCTGTGTTATAACATCAAAGATACGTTGAACCAGCACAGCAGTCTTGCCGGAACCTGCCGCAGCAGCTACCAGCATATTTTTTCCTCTGGTTTCTATTGCTTGTCTTTGCTCATTTGTCCAATCCACAACTGCCAAATCCCCGTTCTCTATCGCGTGTATTTATCATAATTGATATGTGGTACATGATAAACTGAATGGCGCTTAAATGTCAACAAAAAACAGTTCAGTGTGAATTTTTTCTTAGTTTTTGAATTTTCATGGGCAAATTTCAAAAACTAAGAGTGAGATAGGACACGGTTATAGTAAAATAAATAAATCCCAATAAAAATTTGGCACTGTCATATCAGCATCTTGAAGTTCCGTTTTGTTGTGATATACTTTAGCGGTAATTGTTTTTGGAGGTGACGGTGTATGAAAAAGCAACAGAACAAAACAACAAAGCGTTTACTTATTATTGTATATTGCGCCGTACTTATCAGTTTAAGCATAGTACTATCAAGATTCTTATCTATTTCGGTTGGTATGGGTATCAGAATCAGCTTAGGCAATCTCCCTATCATAATAGCCAGCCTTATGTATGGTCCTTTTGCAGGCGCCATAGTGGGCTTTGCCGCAGATTTTCTTGGTGCCACAGTACTCACAGGAACAACTCCGGCAGATTTTAATCCCTTTCTCACAATCGGGCCTGTCCTGATAGGTATAATTCCGGGACTAATACGTAAGATCGCTTTTGATAGAAAGAGAGTAAAACATCCATTACCCACACTTATATCAATTACAACAATCACCCATATATTTACATCTATACTTGTGACCACTCCTATACTAAATTATTTCTTCATGAATTTTGAAGGAAAAGCATATTTGACCTTTCTGGGACTGCGCGGTCTTATTTACATCTGTACTGCAATAATAGAAGCTTTTGCTATATTTGCCTTACTTAAAGCCAGAGCTGTGAAAATAAAGAATATGAATCCGGCTTATAAAATGTCTTACGAAGCTACTACCTCATATATACACTCTGTCAGCTGGAAAGGTAGCCGTCTTGGATTGTCACGTATTACGGAGCTTATGGCAAAGCTTGGCAACCCCCAGGACAGTCTTAAATTTATTCATGTTGCAGGCACCAACGGCAAAGGCTCGGTATGCTCAATGCTTAATTCAGTATTGCTTGATGCAGGATATACAGTAGGTCTCTACACCTCCCCTTATATGTTCAGATTTAACGAGCGGATTCAATTAAACGGACAACCTATCACAGATGAAGAACTGGCAGAGGTAACATCATACGTACGTTCATACGCAGATGACATGAAAGATTCACCTACGGAGTTTGAATTAATCACGGCTATCGCATTGGAATATTTCAAAAGAAAAGGCTGCGACATAGTTGTGTTTGAGGTAGGTCTCGGCGGCGAGCTTGACTCAACAAACGTAATATCCACCCCGGAGGTAGCCGTTATCACAAAGATTGACATGGACCATATAAAGGAACTTGGACCCACACTGGCAGATGTCACAAAAGCCAAAGCAGGTATTATCAAGAATGGTGGTATTGTTGTTGCCTGCAGTGACAGCACAGGAGTCATACAAGAGACAGTCAGAGCTCACAATTGTACTCTGCATACAATGTCTGATGATGCAATTCAAATACATGAATCTACAATCACAGGAAATATTTTGAGTTATAAGGATTATCATAATATATCAATCCCACTGGCAGGTCTCTATCAACCAACCAATGCCGCAATTGCATTGGAGGTGCTGAGCGTTCTCAAAGAGAAAATGAATATAACAGACCAACATATTTTCACAGGAATGAGTCATGTACAGTGGCCGGGCAGATTTGAGATTATGCATCGAAACCCTATGTTCATCTATGATGGAGCACATAACATGCATGGACTTATAAGCACATTAGCAAGTCTTAATACTTATTTTGCAGGCAAGAAGTTTATTCTGCTGACAGGCATGATGGCAGATAAGGATATAGATAATATGGTGAAAATGTTGTCACCCTACTGCAAGAAAGTAGTAACTACAAGACCTGACAATCCAAGAGCAATGGCATCTGCTGATCTGGCAAATAAATTTATAGCCACAGGAAATATCACAAACGATGATGTGATGTCTGTTGATAATATTTCTGATGCTATCAACAATGTGTTTGAATTAGCAGGAGAAGATGATGTTATTTGCGCCCTGGGTTCACTGTATATGTATAAAGATATCAAAGGGGTATTAATGAATGATCAGTGAGAGAATATTTGACGTAACAAAAGACGGAAATAAAATTATTTGCTATAAAATCGAAAGTCAGAATGGCTTTGTTGAGATATTAAATTACGGTGGCATTATCCGTTCCCTCGTTATACCTGACAAAGACGGCAAAGCCACAGATGTGGTGATAGGGTTTGACAGCATTCAGGAATATATTGACTACCATGGATCGTATTTCGGTGCACTCATCGGTAGATGTGCTAACAGAATTGCTTTCGGCCGTTTTACGTTAAACGGCAAGGAATATCAACTGGCAATCAATAATCGCGAGAATCATCTTCACGGTGGCATTAAGGGATATGAGTCGTATATATGGGATGTAGATGAGTATGATCCCAATGGAAACGCTCTTGTGTTGCATCTATTTGATCCTGATATGCGTGAGAATTATCCCGGCAATGTTAATGTAACGGTGACTTATTCCTTTACTGACGATAATGAGCTTACAATTGATTATAAGGCTGTATCGGACAAGGATACTGTATTCAATCCAACAAATCACTCTTATTTTAATCTGAACGGTGCAGGTAGTGGTACTATTTATAACCATTATCTGGAAATATATGCGGATTACTTTACTCCGATCAATTCATCCTGTCTCCCCACTGGAGAGATAAAAGAAGTAACCCCTGCAATAAGCTTTAAAAGCGGTAAGGCCCTGGCTGATGGGCTTATATGCAAGGCTGATGATCCTGATATTGTTGCAGGTGGTGGTTATGATTGTAACTATGTTCTGGGACACAATGGTGAGATGAAACTTGCCGCTACCGCTATTGGCGACATCAGCGGCATTAAAATGCATGTGTACACAACTCAGCCTGGTATTCAGCTATACTCCGGAAACTTTATGAAGGATAATATTACGGGTAAAGACGGTAAGACATATGGCTATCGCCACGCCTTTTGCTTAGAGACACAGTTTGCACCTGATAGTATCAATCATCCCACATGGGACAGCCCGTTACTTAAAGCAAATCAGCCTTGTCACTATATAACAAAGTACGTTTTTCCATCATATATTAATAAACAGTAAAACTTTTTTATGTATAAAAATATTAATTGTTTTTTTATTTGCTTCGCGGTATAATAGCGAGGTTAAAACTATATATTTATTTGGAGGTTTTTAATATGGCAGTAAAAGTTGCTATTAACGGTTTCGGTAGAATTGGACGTCTTGCATTCAGACAGATGTTCGCTGCAGAAGGTTATGAAGTTGTTGCTATTAACGACTTGACAAGCCCTAAGATGCTTGCTCACCTTCTTAAATATGATACAGCTCAAGGTAGATACGAAGGTCACACAGTTGAGTCAGATGATAACTCAATCACAGTTGACGGCAAGAAGATCACTATCTTAGCAGAAAAAGACGCAGCTAACCTTCCTTGGGGCGAGCTTGATGTAGATGTTGTTTTAGAGTGTACAGGTTTCTATACATCTAAGGAAAAGGCAAGCGCTCACATCACAGCTGGTGCTAAGAAAGTTGTTATTTCAGCTCCTGCAGGCAATGATCTTCCTACAATCGTTTACGGCGTTAACGAAGGCACATTAACAAAAGAAGATAAAATCATTTCAGCTGCTTCATGCACAACAAACTGTCTTGCTCCTATGGCTAAGGCTCTTAACGACTACGCTCCTGTTCTCAGCGGTATCATGACAACAGTTCATGCTTATACAGGTGACCAGATGACTCTTGACGGTCCTCAGAGAAAAGGCGATCTTCGTCGTTCACGTGCAGCAGCTGCTAACATCGTTCCTAACTCAACAGGCGCAGCTAAGGCTATCGGTCTTGTAATTCCTGAACTCAACGGTAAGCTCATCGGTTCTGCTCAGAGAGTTCCTACATTTACAGGTTCTACAACAATCCTCGTTGCAGTAGTTGAAGGCGCTGTAACAAAAGAAGGCATCAACGCAGCTATGAAGGCAGCAGCTAACCAGTCATTCGGTTATAACGAAGACGAGATCGTTTCTTCTGATATCATCGGTATCAAATACGGTTCACTCTTCGATGCAACACAGACAATGGTTACAAAGATTGATGACAAACTTTCACAGGTACAGGTTGTTTCTTGGTATGATAATGAAAACTCATACACAAGCCAGATGGTTAGAACAATTAAGTACTTCGCAGAGTTAGACTAATATTGACTCACAGGTGAAAATCAACCCCGGCTCAATAGAGCCGGGGTTTTTGTTGTATTAAATAATATCTTATTTTTTCATATCAAGTATTTTTTGTTCGTACTCCCCCATCTTCCAGCTCTAACGTAGCATGCCCTATTCCATTTTCCTCCAACACACGCCGTAGCTCTTTTTTGAGTATAACATGATCTGTACGTGTAGTCACCACATGCATAGTAGCACTGTTTATCACACCATCCACGCTCCTTACGTGAATATGATATATATCTGTAACGCCGTTTATCGCCATTAATTGCGACCTTAGCTTTGGCACACTGATACCTCCTGGTGTCTTTTCAAGAAACAGATCCAGTATCTTTTTAAATCCGCGCAAAGCATTTATAAAAATAAATATAGCCAACCCGATGGACAGGAGTGCATCTATCATGGTAATATCCGTGAATTTTATCACCACTGCACCAATTAATATTATCCCCCAGCACAGCACATCCTCCAGCATATGCAATCCCACAGCTTTTTCATTCAGTGACTTTCCTCCTTTGGTAAAAAATGCCGCAATAAAATTTATAATCACACCAAAAGCTGCAAATAAAATCATGCCGTTGTATTGGATTTTCTCAGGATGCATTATTCTCATAATACTATTAACAGCTATCATTACAGAGCTAATTATCAGAATTGTATTTGTTATAGCAGCTCCAAGCACTGAATATCTTGTATATCCATACGTATACATCTCATCAGGATGCCTTCTGCTCTTCTTCTCCAGCATATATGCAAGCCCGATACTCACACTGTCTCCAAAATCATGTACAGAATCAGATAAGATCGCTATGCTGCCTGTGAAAAGGCCTGCAAATATCTCTAATATGGAAAAAAATAAATTAAGAAAAAAAGCTATCAGAATATTTCTATCGGTTTTCATTAAATAGCACCACATGTAAAATACAGTACAGCCATATTATATGCAAAAAAAAAAGCGCTGCGCATTTGTCGGTATGCGCAGCTTACATTGAGGGAGAGAGCATTTCAGCTATAAAAAGCTGTGCTCTACCTTACAGGATACAATATGATTTTGTCTTTTTTATGACATATTTATAAATTATATTAACTTTTTTAATAAAATATCTGTTTTTTTACTTCTATAGCCTTTTCACCCATATCAAGAGCCCAAAGAAGTTCCAAACCAAAGTCTATCGCAGCGCCTGCAGCTTTGCCTGTAACAACCTTGCCGTCACGAACAACTTTCTCATCTGTATATTCCCTGCAGTTATCAGAATTTACACAACCGGGATACGATGTAGCACGCTTATCTGTCAGCAAGCCGGCTTTTTCTAATACGCAAGGAGCTGCGCATATAGCAGACACCAGCTTATCCTGTTTGTGAAATGCCCTTACAAGCTCAATAACACGTAAATCTTGCTGTAAATTGCTTGCATTCGGTTGACCTCCTGGCAGAAAAACACCATCATATTTGCTTGCAATCAACTCCGCAGTCTCTTCGCCTACTACGCTGGGCAATACAGAATCAGCTAATAATATAAAGTTATGTGTACCTGTCATCTCGCGTTTGCCTGTTATACTGCAAATCTCAACCTGTACACCACCTCGCACCAAAATGTCCGCAGGTGCGATAATCTCTGTTTCTTCAAATCCGTTTGACAAAAGTATTAGTATTTTCATAAAGCTATTCTATCCTTTAAAAATTTATTGTTTGTCTGATTGTGGTACTTCCCTTTTCCAGTGAAACACTACCGGTACGACAGATCTCAAGTATTTTATAATCACGCATGAGATTAATAAAGTCATCTATCTTTATAGAATCATCTGTAAGTCTGAACATTAGTGAATCCTTTGAATAATCCACAGTAACTGCACCAAAAGCGTTTGCTGCTGCTCGTATATCCTCTCTTGTTTCAGGATCATTACGCATTTTAATCAGTAACAATTCACAACTTATAGAATTCTCTACATTAAATTCTTTTATTGAATCTACATCCGGTAATTTATATAGCTGATTTACTAATTGTTGTTTATATATTTCCTCACCCTCAAAAACAACTGTTATTCGGGAAAAATCGCTTGATTCCGTCTCACTAACTGTTAACGCGCTGATATTAAACTGACGTCTTCTGAACATACTTGTGACTCTGTTCAAGACACCAAACTGATTGCGTACAAGCACTGCTAATGTATATTTATTCATATCATTCATCCACCTTTACAATAATGTCATCCATTGTACCACCCGGTGGTAACATAGGAAGAACAAGCTCATCCTTGTCGATCTGACAATCAATCACAAAAGGACCATCATAATTAAATGCCTGTTGTAAAGCAACATCCAATTCTTCTATATCAATAACTCTAATGCCATCTGCGCCAAATGACTTTGCCACTGCTACAAAATCTGTTTTACGATCTAATATTGTATGGGAGAAGTGATTGTCAAAGAATAGCTTCTGCCACTGTCTTACCATACCGAGTACTCCGTTATTCATTATAAGTATAACAACCGGTACCTTATATGTCACTGCTGTAGCAAGCTCTTGCAAGCTCATGCCAAAGCTACCATCTCCGGTAACAAGTACACTGCGCTCTTTCGTACCAAAAGCTGCTCCAATAGCAGCTCCAAGGCCAAATCCCATTGTACCAAGGCCACCACTTGATATAAAACGTCTTTCTTTCTTGAAAACAAGATTCTGAGCAGACCACATCTGATGCTGCCCTACATCTGTAGCAACTGCTGTGTTCTCACCCAGATAATTATTGAGCCTTGTAATCACATTCCGGGGTGTCATTCCCGGTCTAGTATCCAGATTGTCTTTTTCCTGTTTTTTGAAATAATTTATAGTATCCCACCATAATGGATTGTTACGTTCATTTATTAAAGGTAACATCTTCTCCAGTGTCTTCTTTACATCTCCACGCAGGCCACAAGTAGCGATAACTGACTTAGATAATTCGGATCCATCAATATCAATATGAATTATTTTAGTTCCCGGAGCAAAATTTGTTCTATCTCCTGTAACACGATCATTGAATCTTACACCCATAGCAATTATTACATCTGCATGGCTCATGACTACAGATGATGCGTAATGACCATGCATACCTTGCATTCCAATAAATCTTGGATGATCTGTAGGTATACCGGACAAGCCCATCATAGAGCATCCTATAGGTGCATTTATTTTATCCGCAAGCTGCAACATTTGTTTCTGGGCATTTGCACTAACCACACCGCCACCATAATAAATATATGGTCGCTTTGCATTATTGATATATTCCGCAGCTTCTGTAATACGAATGTCTTTGGCAGGAAAAGGTTCTATAGGAACAGAGCATGTCTGTGGCAAATATTCACACATTGCGGCTTGTATATCCTTGGGTATATCTATGAGTACAGGCCCCGGTCTTCCCGACATAGCCAGAGTAAAAGCTTCTCTGACTATATCTGCTAAGCGATCTACTGATCCTACAAAATAATTATGTTTTGTTATAGGCAAAGTAATACCTGTTATGTCTATTTCCTGAAAACTATCAGTACCGATCTGATATGTAGGTACATTTCCGCAAATAGCAACCAGTGGGACAGAATCAAGATATGCAGTTGCAATTCCTGTAACCAGATTCGTAGCTCCGGGACCTGATGTTGATATCACTACACCTACTCTTCCTGTAGCCCTTGCATAACCATCAGCAGCATGTGCTGCACCCTGCTCATGAGCTGTTAAAATATGTCTGATGTCATTTTGATGCTTATACAGACTGTCGTATACATCAAGTATCTGACCACCGGGATATCCAAACACCGTGTCACAACCTTGTTCTATGAGAGTTTTAATTAAAATGTCTGCACCTGATAAGAGCATTCTGTCACTCCTTCTTTAATTTCTCTATAATTATATCAGCACATTCTGAACAACTTACCTGAGTCATACCATCACTCATAATATCTGCCGTTCTGTAGCCTGCGTCCAGATAATCAGATACTGCCTTCTCAATAGCAGTCGATTCAAGCTGCATATCAAAGCTATATTTTAACATCATTGCAACAGATAAGATAGTCCCTATTGGATTTGCTATATTTTTTTCTGCAATATCGGGAGCAGAACCATGTATAGGCTCATATAAGCCACAAGAGGAACTTCCCAGACTGGATGATGGTATCATGCCAATAGAACCGGTAATCATAGAAGCCTCATCTGATAATATATCACCAAACATATTTTCTGTAACTATTACATCAAACTGTGCGGGATTCTTAACAATTTGCATTGCACAATTATCTACCAGCATATCAGATAGTTCTACTTCGGGATACTCTTCTGAAAGCTTATGCATTACTTTCTTCCACAATCGACTTGAATCAAGTACATTACTTTTCTCTACAGAGCAAAGTTTCCTGTTTCTTTTCATAGCAGTCTCAAAGCCTATTCTACCAATACGTTCTATCTCCGACTCGCTATATGTGAGTACATCTATTGCAGTAGGTATACCGTCAATTACTTCAGTCTTATGTTCACCAAAATAAATACCGCCGATAAGTTCTCTTACAATAATAAAATCAATACCCTGTTCTACAATTGATTTTCTCAAAGGCGAAGCATCTGCAAGCTGTGGCCAGATCTTAGCGGGACGATTATTACTGTAAACACCCATTCCTGCACGCAGTCTTAGCAATCCCTTTTCCGGTCGCATATGGCCGGGAACATCATTCCATTTATTACCGCCTACAGCACCCAGCAGTACGCTATCAGATTCAATACATTTTTGCAGCATTGCCTCCGGCAGTGGATCACCCCATTTATCAATAGCGCAGCCACCCATATCTACATCTACATAATTGAATGTATGACCATACAATTCTCCAATCTTATCAAGTACGCGAATGGCCTGATTTACAATTTCAGGACCAATTCCATCGCCGCGTATGACTGCTATATTCTTCACCATTTTAGTCACTCTCCTTCAAGGATGCAAGGAGTCCACCTTTTCTGATAATATTCTGTATAAACGGAGGAAACGGCTGTGCCTTGTATGTCTTGCCTGTAGTAATATCAGTGATAACACCTGTATCAAAATCAACATTCACTTTATCACCTGCATTTATTTCCTTAGCCGCCTCTTCACATTCTAAAATCGGCAAACCTATATTTATAGCATTTCGATAGAAAATGCGTGCAAAACTCTTTGCGATAACGCATCCTGTACCACATGTTTTTATAACAAGAGGTGCATGTTCACGTGATGATCCGCAACCAAAATTCCATCCGGCTACAATCACATCACCTTTATTGACTTTTTTCACAAACTCTGTGTCTATATCTTCCATACAATGAGTGGCAAGTTCCCTGGCATCAGGTGTGTTGAGATAACGTGCAGGTATAATAACATCTGTGTCTACATTATCGTAGTATTTAAAAACTTTTCCTTGTGTATTCATAATTATGCCTCCTTGTATTCTGTGATATATCCTGTCAGAGCACTTGCAGCGGCTGTGTGAGGAGACGCAAGATAAACCTCACTCTTCACATGACCCATGCGTCCTACAAAATTTCGATTTGTAGTAGCAACACAACGCTCACCTTCTGCAAGGATGCCCATATAACCTCCAAGGCACGGGCCACAAGTCGGAGTTGATACTACTGCGCCTGCATCGATGAATGCGGTATACCATCCACGTTCTACACATTCACGTAATATCTGCATAGTACCTGGAATAACAATGCAACGTATACCGTCTGCTATTTGTTTGCCTTTTAATATATTATAAGCTGCTTCCATATCTTCCATACGACCATTTGTGCAGCTACCTATTACTACCTGGTCTATTTTAATATTACCAAGTGTACTTGCAGGTTTTGTATTTTCAGGAAGATGAGGACATGCAACAGTCGGTACAATCTTACTTAAATCAATATCAATTGTTTTCTCATACTCAGCATCACTGTCTGCGCTGTAAACAACTGCTTTACGTTCACATCGTCCTGCCATATATGCCATTGTCACATCATCCACCGGGAAGATTCCGTTCTTAGCGCCGGCTTCTATAGCCATATTGCAAATACACAGTCTGTCATCCATAGAAAGATTCGCAACGCCCTCTCCTGTAAATTCCATACTTTTGTATAATGCACCATCTACACCTATCATACCAATAATGGTAAGAATAACATCTTTACCGCTACAATTAGATGGCAGTTTCCCCATAAGATTGAATTTGATTGCCGCAGGTACTTTGAACCAAGCCATACCTGTTGCCATGCCGGCTGCCATATCAGTAGAGCCTACACCCGTGGAGAAAGCACCCAGTGCTCCGTAAGTACAAGTGTGACTGTCAGCACCTATAATACAGTCTCCGGCAGTTACCACACCCTGCTCCGGCAGCAAAGCATGTTCTATTCCCATCTTACCTACATCATAAAAATGGCTAACACAATGACTACATGCAAATTCACGACATGTTTTAGATTGGGCAGCAGCTTTTATATCTTTATTAGGAACAAAATGGTCAAGAACAATAGCGACTCTATCCTTATCAAAAATCTTATCAAAACCTGCTTTGTTAAATTCATTAACAGCAACTGGTGTTGTGATATCATTGCCAAGAACAATATCAAGCTTTGCATTAATAAGTTGTCCTGCTACCACATGGTCCAAGCCTGCATGTGCAGCCAAAATTTTCTGTGTCATTGTCATTCCCATTTCATTTACCTCCTTTAGTCATATTGTGAAAAGCGCTGAGCAACGCTTTGGTGCTGGCTGTAATGACGTCTGTGTCTGTACCGGCACCCCAGAACATTTCTCCAGTCTCTGTCTGTAAACCGATGTATGAAGCAGCCACACTTCGTGAGCCTTGGCCCTGCATACTATGCTGCGTGAACACCTGCAGTGTGTACTCCTGACCGGTGTATGCCTTAAGAGCATTATTGATAGCACTGAGTGAACCATTACCCTCTGCTTCCATCTCAGTCTCAACTCCATCTTGCATAAATGTAATATTAATCTTAACGGCGTCATTTTCACGCATAAAATCAAAATCAGTAACGGAAATATTGCCATCTATATTCAGATAATTTGCTGTGAAAATCTCTAATACATCATCAGGCTTCAGCTCCTTATGCTCATGATCAGAAATATCTTTACATAAGTAACTGAAATGTTCACGCATTTTGGGCGGCAAATTGTATCCGTATGTATGTTCCAACAGATATCCAATACCACCTTTGCCGGACTGTGAGTTAACTCTGATAACATCCGCATCGTAGGTGCGACCAATATCCTGGGGATCAATAGGAATATACGGAACATTCCATGTTTTAAGTTTATTCTTGCTCCTATACTTCATGCCCTTTGCGATTGCATCCTGGTGGCTACCTGAGAAAGCAGCAAAGACAAGTGCACCCGCATATGGAGCTCTCTCGTAAACATGCATCCTGGTGCATCGTTCATATTTCTCTACAAGATAATTCATATTGGATAAATCAAGTCCCGGATCAATACCATGAGAATACATATTAAGAGCCAACGTAATAATATCCACATTACCTGTTCTCTCTCCGTTGCCAAATAAAGTTCCCTCTACACGCTCTGCGCCGGCCAGCAATGCTAATTCTGTATCTGCGACACCTGTTCCTCTATCATTGTGAGGATGGAGAGATAATGTAACATGCTCTCTATACTTAAGATTATTGCTCATGTACTCTACCTGCGATGCGTATACATGCGGCAAGCTCATCTCAACTGTGACGGGTAAATTAATAATAACATTATTATTCTCACTGGGCTCTAATACGTCCAGTACTGCATTGCAAACTTCCAGTGCAAATTCAGGCTCAGTACCGGTGAAAGACTCCGGTGAATACTCAAAGCGGAAATTTCCTTCATACTCACGGGCTAACTTCTTTACTAACTCGGCTCCATCAATGGCAATTTGCTTTATCTCTTCTTTTGATTTTTTAAATACCTGTTCACGTTGCGCTACACTTACAGAATTATAGAAATGAATAATAGCACTTGGAGCACCTTTACATGCATCAAAAGTCTTTCGGATTATATGTTCGCGACATTGTGTCAATACTTGTACTGTAACATCCTGTGGTATCATATTATTGTCTATAAGAGTCCTCAGAAATTCGTACTCTGTCTCACTTGCTGCCGGAAAACCTACTTCAATTTCCTTAAAGCCTACCTCTAAAAGTACCTTGTAATATTCCAGCTTTTCTTCAAGACTCATTGGTATAACTAAGCTTTGATTACCATCTCTCATATCTACACTGCACCACACCGGTGGCTTCTCGATATGATCTCTTGTCACCCATTTGTTATACTTATCAGATACTGGAAAATATCCTACTCGATATTTTGTTGAATCCATCATACTTATCTGTTCCTTTCATACTTTTATACTGTCTGAAATATAACTTATATATTATAAGATAAATTCCGTTTTTAGGCAAAAAATAAAACCCGCCTCTAAGCTCTTGCTTTGAGACGGGTGTAAATAACTTTTGCACTCGCGGTACCACTCAAATTGCAGATATCAAATCTGCCACCTCTTCGAAGTCTATCAACCTCTATGCACTGACGTAGCACACACGGGTTACCCTAAACACTTTATATGATTCAGGTTACCAGCTCAGAAGTGAGAGTTCATTCAGGATTCACATATCGGCTCGCACCAAACACCGACTCTCTGAAAAGTAACTAGCCTTGAACATTCTTCGTCACAGCCTTTAAATATTAAGTTTGGTATGCATTTTAGCGCTTTAAAACATCACTGTCAATAGATTTTTACTCTGCAACAAATAATTTTCCCCAGGTCTGCTCCTCAGTCTCGCCAAGTATTACCTCTCTGGCAGAGCCTACATGTTGAGCTCCCACAATTTGCAACTTGACTTTTGTTTCATCAGTGATTTTTACCTTTACATCATTGGCATTAAATGTCAGTGTATTTCCATCAACATATACAAGTGAGTATCTCTTGCCGTTCAAAACAATGTATGTATCAGAAGTAAGACCAGTGCCTGTAATTGTGAAAATATCTTTCTGCATTGTGCTTGCTGTAATATTCTCAATAACAAACGGAATTATACCGATTGTATAATCTTTGTTATCAAACTTGCCCTTCTTATATTCATCATACAGCTTGTAGTACTGAATTATCTTATACACAGATTCATACTCTTCACTTTTTTCTTTATGTAATGCTTTGAGCGTAATGTACTCTTCACTTGAGGTCAATCCTTCTGCTTCCAGCTGCTCGAGTGTGCTCTCATACTCTTTGAGAAAAGCATAATTCTGTTGAAGCTTATTTGTCAGAATTCCATCTGTCTGTAGCAAATCAAACATATATGTTGATAACTCATATAGCTCCATATCTTTATCTATCTGCTTGTCCAGCCCTAAATTATTCCATGTAAAGAACTGAGTCACATATGTTTCTTCTCCGTGAATATCAGCATACAGAGTTGGCATATGATCTGAGTAACATAACATAAATGTTTTCTCATCTCTTGACTCAAGGTATGAAACTAATTCGCGGAACACTTTGTCAACTTCCTGAGCCTGGCTAATATAGTAAGCAACAGAGCCCATAGGATCGCTAATTGAGCTACCTGCAAATTTGTCATATATTTCCATTGTATACTCAGACTTCGCTATCGGTTCGTAATCTCCATGAAGCTGAACTGTAACTGTGAAAACAAAATTCTTATCATTTTCTTCTTCGTCTAACACAAGCTTCAGTTGATCCAGCAATATTGAATCGTTTGCCCATATACGTCCCGGTTTCTTCTGAATACCTGCCATATATTCCAAAGGTATATATCTATCAAATCCAAGATTTCTATAAACATCGTTACGGTTGAAAAATTCGCCTCTGTAATTATGCATTGCTGTGGCCGTAAAGCCTGCATCCTTAAACATTCTGACAACGCTGTCAGATCCAGTCTTTAACAGCTGTTTTGTATATGGATTATATCCTACAGGTACATAGTCCATATTAAGAGCTGTAAGAAACTCAAATTCACTTTTAACTGTACTGCCTCCGAAAACCGGAACACGGACTGTACCTGAAGTATAATTTTCAAAGAGAGATCTCAAAAACGGTATAGGATCCTCTTCGTATGCTTCTGCCCCCATCTCTGAAAATAGATACGGATCTACAAAAGATTCTACCTGAATAACAATAACATTATCAACTTCGTCAAATACAGAACTGTCTATACCAAAACGGTCTGCAAATTTTTCATATTCATTTTCAACATTGCCAAGATATGAATCAAAATTAATATTTTCATATCCGTCCGGGCGGTCTACACCTGATGAAAACGCATATGAAATAAAGCTATAAATAAATCCCTTATTGTTATACGTATCGCTTAGTTCATTGTCATTGAGCTTGAAGACATCCAGCTTTGTTACTGCCTCCAGGCCAAACACACAGGTAATACACAGAAGTAAAGTAACAACAACATTCGTAAGTGAAAAGCGAACAGGCTTCTCCAGTCTTGATAAAGCCACAATTAATATTATCACACCAATGAAAGCAACAAACACACCAATAATAGCTGGTAAGCTATAGTAAGCAAACATTGCAGTCAGAGCATCAGACAATTGATACACATCAAGTAACAGCACCGGCTGCCATAAACTGGTATATTTTACGTAACTTATAAAAGACAGCGCAATCCATAAAAGAGAATACAAAAAAGCAAATGTTTTTGGACGTCTTGTAAACAGAATAAACGCACCAATACACATGACAAATGTAAAGTTAACTGCCAGAATATCAGGATTCATGAAGAATAATGAGAATGGCTTGAATACACTTCTGGTCTGGAACATCTGGCTAACAAATACTGTTGCCATCATTATCCAAATAACAAAAGAAAGATTCTTATATAGTTTTATGTGTCTTGACGGCTGTTCCCTATCACCAAAGTAATACATAGCAAAAGCAACTACAACAGCAATAGAGAAAATAGCCAGACCAACCATAAGTCTGCCACAAGTAATTGACATCCATACAAACCAAAGTCCCAATATTATAGATGAATACATTTTACTGCGCTTTGTATGTAATACCGGAACAGTAATGGCAAACATCATAATTAATCGCAGGAACACTAGTAAGAAAACCTGCGGGAATTGATCAATCTTAAGAGAACTGCTTGCTTCAGTTATAACAACTGAAAAAATTGCCAACAAAAAGTATAATCCAAACCAACGCAAGAAAGTCTTTGCATCATTCTTAAAAAAGCCCTTTACATCATCAGAAAAGTCTATGACCAAATTATTCCATCTTGTTTTCAATGGAATCCGTACCTTTTGAGCTTTTTTCTCTGCTCTCTTTGCCTTGCGAGAGGCTCTTATGTTACTTAATTTTCTCAACATCAGAGAAGTCTCCACCCTTTGTGTCGATGGTTATGCTCTTAATGACAACATCTTCAAAAGGCTTATCTTTGCTATTTGTATCAACATGACTAATAGCCATCACAACATCAAGGCCCTCAATTACTTTACCAAATGCAGCGTAATCACCATCGAGCCAATACGGTGTACTTGTACAAATAAAGAACTGTGAACCAGCACTATCCGGATGTCCTGAACGAGCCATAGAAATAACACCAGGGGTATGCTTCAAATCATTCTTATGTCCATTACTTGAGAATTCACCTTCGATAGAATATCCGGGGCCACCGAATCCGCTACCCTCGGGACATCCTCCCTGAATCATAAATCCTTCAATAACGCGATGAAAAATAAGGCCATTATAATAACCGCTTTGTGCCAAAGTAACAAAATTTGCAACTGTGTTAGGTGCTACATCATCATATAACTCCACAACAATTGTACCAAATCCCTCTACCTCAATAGTAGCTACAGGATGGTAAACTTTATTCTTGCAACCTGTACTCATAATCATAAACACTCCAATCATTAATAATAATGTAATAGTAATTATTTTCTTCTTCACAGTGTTCCTCTCAATTATTAATTATAATAATTAATTAAACAACCTGCCAATAAAATTTCCGATTCATCTTTGGAAATATCTGCCAGTGTCAATGTACAATTATCAACACTTCCATTTGTGCGATAAATCACAGCATCTATCTTATTTTCCTGTGCAGCAACGGCTTCTTTTACATTCTTAATGAAAATTCTGTCGCCATTGTGCAAATCAAGCTCTGCTAAGCTACCAACAGTAAAGGGTAAACATCCCCAGTTAATAAGATTACTACGGTAACGCTTGGTACCATAAGCAACTGCAATATTAGCAAGGCCACCTAATACCTTCTGACATGATGCTGCCTGTTCTCTTGCAGAACCATCACCGGGAGATGTAGCTACAACTACACTACCAATCTGTGTTGTGTATGCAAGCTTAATTACGTCATCAATTCCATCAAAAGCTTTCTTAAGCTTGTCCCCTTCAGGTTGTCCGCTGATATATGCAAGACGCTCCTCTTCAGCAGCCTTAATTTCCTTGGCACGTCCTACATAATCAGGATCTTTACGTGATAAAGTAAACTCAGCTAATTTAATAGGATTGGAACGATAAGATGATGTCTCACCACTTGGTATAAGTTCATCTGTTGTTGTTACCGGATCGTTTATCACGCAAGCAACCTCTAACAACATATTTTCATGTAATCTTTGTTGCTTAGGCCAATCTGCAATATTAGGACCATACTGGAGAGCTGCTTCTTTCTGAGGCTTTGAATATCCGTTATACACACGTCTATTATATACCTCTTTATCAAACTGATACTCATATGTCTTTTCTTCGATACCATTGTCTCGGGCAAAATCACTTGCAGAAGTAAGCACACCTTCGTTTGCTGCAGTAGCTGCAATGGAACGTGCATCCATAAGAGCAACCCATGATATCTGACCATCCGCAGGACGTGAACCTTCTCTATTCTCAAAGTTTCTTGTTGTGTGACGTATACTGAATCCATTATTTGACGGTACGTCTCCTGCACCGAAACATGGTCCACAGAAAGCAGAGCGTACTACTGCACCACATCTTAAGAATTCCTCTATCATGCCATTCTTAACAAGTTGCATAAATACAGGCTGGCTCGAAGGATATACGCTTAATGTAAACGCACCGTTACCTGTTGATTTGCCATCAATATACTCATATGCACGACAAATATTCTCAAAAGTACCACCTGAACATCCGGCAATAACTCCCTGATCAACATACATCTTGCCGTCTCTAAACTTATCGCGCAGTGTATAAGCTGCGATTTTATTTCCATAAATATCAATAGCACGTTGTTGTGTTATATTTAATATTTCATCTGCATTTTGCAGGAATTCGCTTACCTTATAAGCATGTCTCGGGTGAAAAGGCATAGCAATCATTGACTCTATCTTGCTCAGATCAACAACTAAAGCACTGTCATAATATGCAACATTGTCAGGATTCAGTTCCTTATACTCATCAATTCTGCCGTGAATCGCAAAATATTCACGTACCTTATCATCTGTTCTCCAGATAGAGCTGAGACAACGGGTCTCTGTTGTCATAACATCAATACCATTTCTGAAGTCAATAGATAAATTATCAATGCCTGGGCCCTGGAATTCCATAACCTTATTATATACAAAGTCACAGTCATAAACTTCCTTGATAATGGCAAGTGCCACGTCCTGAGGACCTACACCCGGCTTAACCTCACCCTTCAGATATATACAAACAATTTGAGGCTTCTTAATCTCGTATGGTTTCTTAAGCAGCTGCTTTGCCAGCTCCGGTCCACCCTCTCCTACTGCCATAGTACCAAGGGCACCGTAACGTGTATGGCTGTCAGAACCAATAATCATCTTACCGGGAGCTGCCATCATCTCACGCATATACTGATGAATTACAGCCTGATGCGGAGGAACATAAATGCCACCATATTTCTTAGCAGCAGACAAACCGAATACATGATCATCTTCGTTAATAGTGCCGCCTACTGCACACAGTGAGTTGTGACAGTTAGTAAGAACATATGGAACAGGAAACTCTGTAAGTCCACTGGCTCTTGCTGTTTGAATAATACCAACATATGTAATATCGTGTGATGCCATTGCATCAAATTTAATGTGAAAACGCTCTGCTTCATATGAATCTTCCTGAGCATGGGCGCAAATAATTTTAGACGCAATTGTACCTTTACTTGCAGTCTTCTTATCAATGTTCTGAACACGAGGATCGCTATTATCTGTAATAAGCTCTCCGTTTATCAGGAAAACACCCTCGTTAATTTTATCAATCATAAATGACTCTCCTTATTTCGAATTATTTTATTCAATAAAACTTTGCCTGCAATCAAAAAAGCAAGCTCAATAACAAATGTCAGAACAACAACAATAACAATATTTGTCAGTATTCCGGCAATATATAATACGACAGGAATAATGTCAAATACTGCTATAACGGCGCAAACAGCCATGGCAATCATACCATTTGAATTCTGTTTAACCGCCTCTGTCTCACGTTCCCAATATATTTTAGGTCTTATAACATCAACAATTGCTCCTACGTCGCCAAATGTTATGGAAGCAATCACACATACTATAATACCTATAAGCACCGGTAAGAAGCTAAGTTCAAACATAACCCCACCTATGGCCATCATAGTTATAACACAAACCACATTTATAATCAAGGCACATATTAATTTGGCGTTTATCTGATCTTTAAGCGATACCGGCATTATTTTGGTAAGCCAGTATGATTTACCTTCTCTGGATACACAAGTCGATGCAACTAATGCTGTTGCAATAATAAACAGTGTCAAAATAGTAATTACAGCACATACCACATATGACATATCCTGATTATCTTTAAGAAGCTTACTCAATAAATCAATTATATCTGTATCACCCTCAACGGTGCTCTCTTTCATACGAAGTCCCAGCATCACCATTATAAGCGGACCAATAATCACATTAATCATACAATTAAGCACGTAAGTCGGTGTACGAAGCATTGTTTTGAACTCTTTTTTTATAATTGTCACACGAGCAGACGAGGCTTTGGATTCAATATGTTTCACTTTCTTACGAACTGCGCTGTTTGCCAGCTTGTCTGTAACTTTTTCAAAAAGAAATCCACCCAGATAGTACATTATCAGTGAAGCTACTGCAAATATAGCCAAAGAGGCAACAAGTCCTATAAGCATATCTGTACCGGTGCCCATTAGCTTCATATATACGAATACGTTGATCATATATGTTGCTACAACATCTATAAGTCCAATATTACTATCCAGAATACCGGCCAGAGATTCTGTAGTTATATCTGATATTTCCGAAGACATCAATGTATAAAAAACAATATAGCCTGCCAAAAAAGCTATACTCAATATAGTGGATATTAATTCTTTATGCTTGAACCTGCCTGCAACTGACATAAGCAGAAACATTATCAGAGTACCAATGGCGGTAGGTAAAGCCGGGAACATTATCGCGCCTACCAATCCTTTTATGATCATCGGAATAGATACGCCCTCAAAGTACATGTAGACGCCAAATCCCGGTATCAGTACCATCAGAGATGTAGCAAGTGCTGTCACATATAAAACAACATACGAAGTAAGGAAAATATGTTCTCTTTTCACAGGCAGTGGTCTGAGAAGTTCTTGTTCACGACCGTTAAACATCGAGTTAAACGAAGTTAATATCACTGTGAAAAATACCATTATCTGAGCAATTGTCATCATGGATTTAAGATACATGTCAGCACTGTCCAGATATGCAAAAGACTGGTAGAGCATTACCATCATCATTGTATACGGTACGATAAGGCATACAAGGATAATCAGCGCAATCAATATCGTGAAATATGCTTTTCTGCGCATTGATGGTACAGCAAGATTGGCTTTGAGCGAGGACAAGCCAAACTGGTTGTTCAATTTAAATTTGAATAACCTTAAGAACTTATTCACCGCTACCTCCTACAATATTTATAAATATATCTTCGAGAGTAGAATCGCCGCTCTTTGCCTGCTCTTTGAGCTCCTCTACAGTACCGATAGCAGCAATAACACCCTTAGAAATAATAGCAATTCTATCACAAAGCTTCTCTGCTACTTCCAATACGTGGGTTGAGAAGAAAACAGTATTCCCCTGCTTGCAATGGTCTTTCATCTCTTCTTTGAGACAGTGAGCAGACATCGGATCCAAACCCACCATAGGCTCGTCCAGGATCCATAATTTAGGATTATGTATCAATGCTCCGGTTAACACAAGCTTCTGTCTCATACCATGTGAGAAGCTCTTAATCTGGTCATTTAATGCATTGGATATATCAAACATAGCAGAATACTTCTGTATACGAGCCTGTCTTTCTTTTGCCGGCACAGCGTAAATGTCACCCATAAATTCAAGATATTCTCTTGCTGTAAGCTTCTCATAAACATCAGGGTTATCCGGTACATAGCCAAAGCTTTGTTTACATTTAATAGGATCATCGCGCATATTTACGCCATCAATCAATATATCCCCGGCTGTTGGCTTAATAATATCAGTAATCATTTTAATGGTAGTAGTCTTACCGGCTCCGTTGGGACCGATAAAGCCAAATATCTCACCCTTATTTACTTTAAGATTGAGATCACTTACAGCCGCAGTTTTACGTTTATCGTAACATTTAGTTATATTCCTGAGTTCAAGCATTAGAAGCTGTTCCTTTCAAATGTGATAACCTAAATATTATACCATATTTTCTTCATGATTCAAAAGCAGGTGTATACACTGCATCAAGGCGCTTTGCTCTTTGAGGAGTGTATGCCCATCTTACAGCATTTGTAATAACTTTCTGAACATTTTCATTATGGTAAGAAGGATTTGTCTCGTGACCGGGGCGGAAGTAGAAAATTTTTCCATTTCCTCTTCTAAAAGTGCATCCTGATCTAAATACCTCTCCACCCTTAAACCAACTTATAAAAACAAGCTCGTCCGGTTGTGGGATATCAAAGAATTCACAATACATCTCCTCCGGTTCCAATACAAATTGTTCCGGAATACCCTGGGCAATAGGATGTCCCGGATTGCAGCACCATATACGTTCACGGTCCGGCTCGCCCCATTTGAGTGTACCTGAAGTACCTAAAAGTCTCATGAATGGTTTGGACATATGTGCAGAATGAAGAACTATCAGACCCATTCCCCGCAAAACGTGATCCTGTACTCTCTGACATGTCTCATCAGTTATCATATGATGCGCTACATGTCCCCACCAGATAAGAACATCTGTATCATTTAACAGCTCTTCAGAAAGTCCCTGCTCAGGATCATCCATTGTTGAGACTCTTACTTCCATATCCTCGTTTGTCTTGAGGAAATCACGTATTGTACCATGAATTGCTTTAGGATACATAGCCTGCACATCAGCATGTGTCTTTTCGTGAATAAATTCATTCCATACCGTTACTTTGATCATATTAAATCTCCTTCCTTTGACGGATATATTATTATAAGGGTGCCATTCCTCACACTTATTCTGGCACTTTTTCCAATAAATTCATTACTTACTCCCAGTGGTTCATTTGCCCTGAGAATACTATCTGTAAGCTGATATTTTAGTCCTTCTATACTAACTCCCTCAGCATAGTCACAAGCAAATGCAAACACAGAAACAGTCCCTTTATTTCTGGCAGCCAACTCCATGTACGAATCAGTTATTGCAGTAACAACAACAACATCATCCACAAGCTTTACTCTGATACCCTTCTGTGAGAAGGCACATAACATCTGAAGGTTTCCTATTGTATGGTCAAGTCTGCCGCCCATAGCGCCGTAAATAAGTATGTCATCATAACCCCTCTTAACGGCTTCAAGCACTGCAAGCATCATATCGGGATAGTCCTTTTCACAAGGAAAAACAATTATTTCTGTGTTATCCGGAACGTATCCAAGGGAATCAAAATCACCCATAGCAAGATCCGGTATGATGCCTAAGTCTGCCAAATATTGGTAGCCGCCGTCAGCACTGATAATAAAAGCACAATCCGGAATATTAATAGTTGTATTTGTGATATCACCTGCACCTATGATGCAACATAACTTTCCCATGTCGCGCCTCCTATTCTATAGTAAGCTCATATAATTCAAGAAGCTTATCTTCTATTTGGTTTTTCTCTCCATCAAGCTGAGCCAGGAGAATATAGTCTGTCTGATTCTGCTCAAGATGTAGTTGCGTATCAATTTCCTCAAGGCGCGTCTCCAGCTTAGTAATTTGCTCCAAAGCACGTTTCTTTGCTGTTTCTAACTTTCGCTTATCTGCTGCCGCTTTCTTTGCCTCCTCATAGGCCATTTTAGATTCTGAAATCTCAGGCTTATCGTAAGCTGTCATATCTCCTTGATTACTCATAGCTGCATAATCTGATATGTTGATCATGCGAGTTGACAATTTCTGTATGAAATATCTGTCGTGAGAAACAGCTATAAGAGTGCCCTTGTATTCGCTCAGTGCAGTTTCCAGTGCTTCCTTTGATCCGATATCCAGGTGGTTCGTTGGTTCATCAAGGACAAGTACGTTATTCTTACGAAGAATCAGCTTTGCCAAAGTCAGCCGTGCCTTTTCACCGCCGGATAACACGCTGACAGTCTTGTGTACATCGTCACCTTTGAAAAGAAACTGGGCCAGCGCGCAGCGTACTTGCGTCAAGGTATGCGTCCTATAATATTCTGACATTTCGTCAAGCACTGTATTAGCAGGATTTAGATTCTGATTTTCCTGATCGTAGTAACCTACTGACACATTGGCGCCCCAGAAAACATTACCTGATGTAGGACGTTCCCTACCATTCAATATTTTCATCAATGTACTCTTACCAGAGCCGTTCTTACCCGTTATGAATACAAATTCGCCTTTCTGTACTTGAAAATTCAGGTTCTCAAATACACTCTTATCACCAAAGCTCTTAGACAGCTTCTTTACACTGAGAACATCATTGCCACTCTCTCTACCTGCATCAAAAGTAAGGCGTATAAGTTCAGTGGGGGCATCAGGCGCATCTATCTTCTCCATGCGGTCGATATATTTCTGGCGACTCTCGGCAGCAACAATATTATGCTCTCGATTCCATTTACGCTGGAGTGTAATAAATTCCTCCAGACGCTTTATTTCTCGTTGCTGATTCTCATAGTGATGTTGTTGTATCTCTCTGTCCTTTTCCTTCTGAGTTACATATGAGGAGTAATTGCCGTTATATAGCTTTCCTTTTCCGTTTTCTATATCAAGAATCTTTGTAGCAACTTTATCAAGAAAATATCTGTCATGAGATATTACAATAATTGTAGATTTAAAAGAAGCCAGATAATCTTCCAGCCAATATAATGTATCTACATCCAAATGGTTTGTAGGCTCGTCCAGAAGTAAAATATCAGGTTTTATCAAAAGAAGCTTACCTAAAGCAATTCTTGTTTTCTGTCCACCTGAAAAAGTATTAACGCTCTTTGTAAAGTCATGATCGCTAAAGCCCAATTTATGCAAAATTGTATCTACCTGATATTTGTAATCATACAGCTCATAGTCATGTTCCATTTTATTTTCAAAAACAGAAATCATCTCATCAAACAGACTACGCTCCGAATTTACAATAGGATTCTGATCCAGCATACCGAGAGTGCTGTTATTTGATATAAACACACGACCTGTGTAGCTTATTTGATCTGTTATTATTCTGAAAAGTGATGTTTTGCCTGCGCCGTTGGCTCCCACAATGCCAAGCCTGTCACCATCATTCACAGAAAAAGTGAGGCCATTTAAAACAACCTCGCCGCCAAATGATAATGATACTTCGTCACACCCTAAAACAATCATTTTTGTCTCCTACTTTTAATAATAATGACAATCAAGTATACTAAAATTTATAGTTGACAGCAACCTTTTTTTGATTTATCCTGCACCCATTGAAAAAAATCAGGAGGTATTTGTGGTGAAAATTTTGTCTATCGGAAACAGCTTTTCACAGGACTCGCATAAATGGCTACATAAACTAGCCGAAAAAAATAATTTTGATTTACATGCGGTAAATCTTTATATAGGGGGTTGCAGTTTAGAACAACACTGGAATGAATATAAAAATGGTTCAGCTGACTACGACCTTGAGATAAACGGCGGTAGCGCCATCAGAAAAATCTCATTAACAGAAGCACTTGAGACGGACACATATGATGTAATTACTTTGCAGCAAGCAAGCCGCCACAGCGGTGTGCCACAGTCATATTATCCGTACATCGTGGAGCTTGCAGATGTCGTACGCCGCGCTCAGCCGCAAGCCCAGCTGATGTTTATTAAAACATGGGCATATGAAATAGATTCTACACATCCTGGCTTTGATTTATATAACAAAAGTCAGGACGAAATGTATAGGAGAATATGCGATTGCAGTGAGCTTGTAGCTAAGCTGATTAATGCCCGTATAATACCTACCGGCGATGTAATACAAACTCTGCGACGAGAAGTGCCTGAATTTGATTATTCAAATGGAGGTATGTCTCTTTGTCGCGACGGATTCCATTTATTGATGAATTATGGAAGATATGCAGCGGCAGCAACAATGTACAGAGCCGTAACCGGCAATAAAATTAAAGTAACAGAGTTTGAGAACTTTGATGTTGATCTGATGAATAAAATTGTAACGGTTGTGGAGAAAGTGATTGAGGAATAATGCTTTCTCTCATAAATCCAACAACAGTCCGGATATAATAATCCGGACTGTTTACATAAGCAATATAATTGTTTTTTTATATCTATTAATGCTAAAATCCAATTACTGGTGTATTGCTTCTATTTTGATGCCAAATGCCATAATTTCTTCTCTTGTAGGATACTTACCTGTAAACATCTCTGCAGGTACATAATATAAGAAATAATGATTATCATTATTTACATATATTTTCACATATTTGAGAGTCTTGTCATCTGTATCCAATTCTTCGAAAACAGAATATCGCAGATTGTTTTCTGTAAACTCATAGCAGATTTGAATTCCTTCATCTCCGTAAGAATTGATATACTGAACACCCTGCACAAGAATCGGTATTGCAGATTCGTTATTTTGCAATTCATCACTATTTCTTAAAACTTTTATCTCCTGGTAGTTCTCCGTGTTTTCTCTTGTAATACGCACATCACTGATATTTTGTTCCATATCACTTGAAGTAATGAACATGTAAACAATTCCTTCGTATAAATCGTTGTGAAAAATCGAGCTAAAGCTAGGTTGATGGATTTCTCTTGTAAGCTGTATTTCTTCATTATCGTTCCAAGTTATTCCATCAGGAAAAACAGGATATGCAATATTGTCCAAATCAAGTATCATCAGTCTATTCTCTGTATCATACGGAAGATACACTTCTAGAGATTCCTTCTCACGACTATCAAACGAACCATCCATAAAGCGTTGTCGCAAATCAATAAGAGATGTAAATGTTACTATTACATGATGAATACTGCAGCCGGACTCAGAGTGGTCTATCTTGGGATAATCACCGAGTATTACCCTCCAGCCATTCTCCGTAGCAAAGCAGGAATATTCAGTTAATTGCAGAGTGGTTCCGGGAGTTGAATCAGGCTTTGACGCCACATTCGTATCACAGGAAACCAGAAAAACCATTATAGTAATAATGATGAATAAAGCGATTTTTCTCATAAATTCCTCCTCGTCTCTTAATATTTTCGAAAAGAAGTATGTCGCTTCTCATTACAATGACACTTATAATATAAAATATCGATATTCTATTTTCGGCTCCACGCTTCTTCCCAATTACATTTTACACATATGTAGGACTATCTGTCAATATTTTATCGTTTCCTTATAGGCAGTAACATACGAGTGTTTTTCTTGTACTCAGCAAAGCCCTCTTTTGCGGACTGGCGTTTGTCTGCCATTGGAATGCTGACAATCAGGAATAAGAGAGTGTTGGCAATAGCTCCTGCCAGAAAATACCATTTGAAGCCCAAAGAAAATACAGCAGCCAGTCCAATCCCCCACCACATAAGTATCTCTCCCAAATAATTAGGATGCCTTGAGTATTTCCATAATCCGGTACGTATGAAGCCACTGGCCTTGCCTTGGCTCTTTGCTTTCCTGAATCGGTGCATCTGGATATCTGCACTGCCCTGTAGCAACATGGCACATACCGATTGCAGTAAGAATACACAGGTAAGCAAGTTAAGCTTCGGATTTTGAATCATTACATATACAGCAGGAATAGTACAACCATATACTACCAGTGTCGGCACCATATGTATCCCTGTAAAGTTCACAAAAGGATATAGCCACCCTGTCTTTTCACGAAGCATAACATACCGCCAATCCTGATACTCAAAGCTGTGAAATGTATACGTCCAATTGGCAGTCAGTCTTATTCCCCACAAACAAACTGCAATGAGGAACAATATTTTCACAGGCGATATTGTGTTTACTGCTGCAAATGCCGCCAAAATAACGATAGGTTGCACGCTCCAATACGGGTCATACACAGACGCATTTTTGAATATAACGCTGAAAATAAACGTGAGAATTGTAGCTGCGATATCTGCAATAAGCAACCTTAGCCACATACCGCTTATCGGCAGAAACCTGTAAGTAACAATACCGCATATAGCAGCCAATATATAAATGATTGTAATTATAATGAAACTTATTGTTCTGTTTTTCTTCATAATATATTCCCTTTATTTGTTATGTTTTAGTGTATTATAACATTAACTTTTTGTTAAATTCAACATTCATCTTATTCTTACAGATATCCTTTTATTGCATAATTTGGCTGATTGATATAAAATTTCATGATTACAGAATATACGCTGGACGAGATTAATATGATAGAAGAAATTAAAATCAGACTTGCAACAAATAATGACATTCCGTACTTGATGGAGCTACTTATTTATATAGCCAAGCTACATCATGACGGCAGACCGGATATTTTCAAGGATAAGGGTTCTAGTAAATATTGCGAAGAGGATCTGCAAAAAATATTAAGTGATGAAAAAACGCCTGTTTTTGTAGCAGCAGACAGTACAGAGCGCGTATTGGGATATGCTTTTTGTGTTGTTAAGGAAACTAAGAATAATATTCTATTGCACGATCGCAAAGTGTTGTACTTGGACGATCTGTGTGTGAACCCTGATATACGAGGCAGAGGTATCGGCAGAAAATTAATGGAAAAAGTGCAATCCCACGCACAAGAGATAGGAGCCGGCTCCATCGAACTTAATGTGTGGGATTTTAATAAATCTGCTATTGAATTTTATAAGCACTGTGGCTTTAGTGTACTTAAGAGTACGATGGAACTTGATGTTTGATGTATTCATCAAGTTGGTGAAAATTTCCTTGCGGATATTGCGAAATATCCGCATTTTTCGCATTTATGAGACAGTCTGTATGTAAGAATACTTTCATACCCAGAGTGGATGCAATCATGTCGTCTGAAGCATCATTTCCTACCATCAGACACTCTTCAGGCAGTATACTAAGACGATCTGCAATCTCCTTATAATATTCCGGATTAGGCTTACTGTAGCCAATATTTTCATAAGTGGTATAGAATATAAAATCATTTATATCAAGGCCTGCCCACATAGCACGTTTTTCAGTAGCAAGGCTGGGAAACATAGGATTTGTTGCCAGTACATTCTGTACTCCCGCATCTTTGAGTTTCTTAACAATCATATTTGCCTTGGGATTATAGCCGCAAAGCTCCTTTAAGTTGTCAAATTCCTGTTGGTAAAACTCATCAAAAATATATCTGTCATCCAAGACTTTCTCGCCTATAGCCTGTGCAAACACTTTCCAGAAAAGTTCTTCGTTCGAACACTTTCCGTCATTTTTTATCATAGCATAGCTACCCTTCCAAATGCCATCAACGACTTCCTTGGGATCATAACCGTATCTTGCCATTCTTGTGGCAAGTAATTTAAAATATGTTTTAAGAAACTCATCTTGATTCATAGGAAGCAATGTTGCATCCAAATCAAATAAAACTGCTTTTATAGACATTATTTACTCCTATTCTTCAAAGGCCATTTTGATGCCCATTGCTGTAAGCTTGCGGCAATAGTCCTTAATTCTATCAGGCTTATAGTCATATACCCGATGTCCGTCAAAACCAATACTAAGACGTACACCTGATTTTCTTACAATATCCTGCTGTGCCTCATCCTCAAAGAAGTCCAACATATATTTGTGCTGATTTCCTCTATGTATAGTATCCAGATTAACATTCATCTCCCAGAAAATGTTTTTATCTGCCATTTTCTTGAAATATTCCAACGGATCCTCTCCTATTGAGTTGATAAAGGCAAACATATTTGTGTGAGCTATACCGCATGGGCAAGCACATCTCTCGGCAAAGCTGAATAAATCTCCGTTTGTTATTGTATTTCCTTTTAAATCAAGATTCTCAATAATACAGTAATCAAAGAATGAAATATCCGCAGACTCAGGTAATGGCAATCTTCCCTGATTCACTGTACATATCTCGATACCACGTAATACAGTTATTTTATCTGCATATTTTTCTTTAATTAAATTAATATGATCAAAATATCTGCGAAGAGTAAGTCCGTAATCATCTGTAAGAAGTGATTTATCTGTATTAAAGACATCTCCTCTGGCGTTACCTATACCATACTGATGGTCTGTAATACCAAGAAGCTCAATACCACCTGCAATGGCAGTCTCAACAACTTGTTCCGGTGTGTCTGCTCCACAGAAGGAATAATATGTATGTGAATGTAAATCCTGTATCATAAAAGCACCTCCGTGTTTTTTGAGATTATACAACACAGAGGCATTTTTCGCAATTATTCTAACAGGATATTTATTCTGAAATTATATCTGTTTTCTTACAATCTGATACTCATCCCCAAGCCTGAAATACGGACATTTACGAGATTTTAGATTCATAAAACGGGCCATTTCATCCTCATCCATATATACTGTGCATATGTAGCAGTCGTAATCTTCATCGTATTCATAATACATACATTTGTCGCAATCACTCTGTTCAGACATAGAAGCTGCCTCCAAAATATTTATCTTTTATGGCAAAATTATATCATAATAAGATGCTTTTTCAACATTTTGACCATTTTAAATTGCCATGTTTTTTTTGTTATGCTATACTTGTAATGTTTATTTAATAATTACACGGAGGTATTTTAATGATTAAATATTCACTTGAATGTTTAGACAAAATGGCAAAAGAATTATCATATGTTAATATTTTTGATATTTATTGTAGTCATGGCAACAGACCGTGCATCCAATACACGCTTGACGGTGAAATCAAAATAATTACATATGCACAATTTGAAAATGTAGTTAAACATGTAGCAGACAATCTTATAGATAAATTAGGAGATATAAATAAAGGCTTCGTTGCTATTAAAGTTGATAATGCACCTGAATGGCCGGCACTTTTCTGGGGTGTTCTGATGGCTGGATATAAACCGTTCCTTATTGACTACAGACATGCACTTGAGCTAACACAATTCTTTATTGATCAAGCAAAAGCAGTTGCTATAATCACAACAGAACAACTTGATATACAAAACACCCTTATAATTGACGCAAATGACCTTATTCTGATGGATAAGCGTCAGATCTTAGATCTGGCAGCACTACCGATCCCAACAGACAGTACTCCGGGAGATAGAATTCGTAAATATTCATGGGGCGATGAGATTGCTTTGTGTACTTCCGGTACTACGAGTACTGCGAAGATTTTCACATACAACGGAGAAGCTATGAGTAACCAGGTACTCAGTGCCCGTCAAGTTATTATTGAGAACGAAATTATCTGTTCAGACAGTCCCAAGCGTAATCTGGCATTCCTGCCATTACATCATATTTTTGGTTTCATGGCAAACTACTTCTGGTATTCATTCTTCGCAACTTCTATGGTTTTCCCGGCAAACAAGGCCCCTTCTTCTCTACTTGCTGCTTGTAAGGAACATAAAGTAACTCATATTTTGGCAGTACCGCTGCTTGTTAATAATATTGTTAATGGTTTGCAGAGAAAATTATCAAAAGAAAAGAAATTTAAGCGCTTTATGTTTAACGCTATGCTGAAGACAAGCTTATTGTGCCAGAGAATTAATCCTGTCTGGGGTACTAAGGTTGCCAAGAAATTATTCAAGAAGTCAGTTCTGAGTAATCTTGCAGGAGATAGCATTGAGATTATCATCAGTGGTGGCGGACATCTTCTTCCTGAGACTCTTAAAGTCATCAGCGGTATCGGATATTATACTATCTGCGGTTTTGGTATGACTGAGACAGGTATCAGCTCAATGGAAAGAAATAAGAGTCTTAAGAAACGTCTTGCCAGCAGAGTCGGTGCACCAGTTAGTTGCATAGAATATAGGATAGTGCCAATGGATCCGTCCAATCCAGATGTTGGTGAACTTCAGATTCGTGGTAAGTCACTCCACAGCGGCGTTGTTAAGAATGGCCAGATCCTCTCTACTGCGCTCAATAGTGAGGGTTGGTTTGAGACAGGTGACATCGGCAGACTGGAAGATGGTGCCCTTTATATTGAGGGACGTCTTAAAGAAGTTATTGTTAATGAATCCGGTGAAAATGTATATCCTGATGAACTGGAAGACTACTTTACAGAGCTTGAAGGAGTAACACAGTTTACAGTTCTTGGCATATCAAAGGGTGGCGGAAATAAATATGAAGACATCACGCTGGTTATGCAATCATCTAAAGATGTTTCTGACAAAGAATATTTAGCTCGTCTCTTAGGTCAGGTTAAGGAGCGCAATAACAGATTGCCTGTATTCAAGAAGTTGTCTCGTATACTTGTTACAAATGACAGCCTGCCTCTTGCAAACGGTATCAAAATAAAGAGAGCAGAGATTAAGAAACAGATCGAAGCAGGCCAAGGAAATTATGTTGATTTATGATCTTCTCACGGGTCATTTTCAAATATTATATTTATGAAAGAAGGATAAAAAATGTTAGAGAAATTATGGAATTTCCTATTTGATTTGGCAACATCAATCGGCATTAAGATTATATTCGCTCTTATTATGCTGTTTGTAGGTCTCAAGTTAGCAAAATGGGTATTAAAGTTTCTTAGAAAGTCAAAGCTTTTTGAGCGTATGGAGAGTTCACTGGCAAACTTCCTGTGTAATATTCTCAAGGTTGCGCTTTATTCCATTATTTTTATCAGTGTTGCGATTTACATTGGTGTACCTGCTACATCATTTATGGCAATACTTACATCCGCAGGTGTCGCAATCGGCTTAGCACTACAGGGTTCACTGGCAAACTTTGCAGGTGGCATTATGATTATCGCTTTCCGTCCCTTTAAAATTGGTGATTTTATCGAAGGTAGCGGATATTCCGGCACAGTAGAAGATATCTCAATCTTCTACACAAAGATTGTTACTGCAGATAATAAGAGTGTTATGCTCCCTAATGGTGGTCTGTCAAATGCTGCAATTGTAAACTATTCTGCAAAGGATCTTCGTCGTGTTGATGTCCCTCTGTCAGTTTCATATGACACTGATATCAATGAAGTAAAAGCATTGGCTCTTAAAGTGGCAAACAAGAACGAAAAGGTTCTCAAGGATCCAGCTGCTGTTGTTGTTTTGTCAAATAAAGGCGAGAGTTCACTTGACTTCACACTTCGCGCCTGGTGCAAGAACGCAGATTACTGGGATGTAATGGGTAGTCTCTCAGAAGCTACAAAATATGCCTTTGATGAAAATGGTATTCATATCCCCTATCCTCAGATGGATGTTCACATTGTAAACGACAAGAAATAAGGAATTTTACAAAGTTTTTAATGTAAAACAAATCAGCCCGGCATTACTGCCGGGCTGATTTTATGTGATCTAAATTAAATGATCATTTAAGCTCGCTACCGCCCCACTCTACTACTGTAAAGCCTTCTCTTACTTGGGCTGACAAATCTTGCGCGTCAATATTAACATATGATTCTGATCCGTACCATGTCATGAAAACACGAATTATTGTATCTGGCATAGGACTAATCTCTAACTTTGCTGCGTCAGTATATGCATCAGACTGAAAAGAAATAATATTATAATTATTTTGTTCCATCAATGGTAACCAATATACAATAAATTCATTTGCTTCACGTCTATTAAGGCCAAGACGCTCTAATGCATCTTCTAAAAACTGGGCAGTATCCTCACCTTTTACACAAAAGCCTCTAGACATATCGTATTGTATATTTGACACGCCCTCCCAATACAAATAGTTATATTCCTTTCCTGATCCATCAATTAAAGTACCATCGGGCATTGCAGTTACTTTCCAACCATTAGTGTACTCAGGATAAGTACAAGTTAGTTCTCCGTCTAAATCAAGCTTAACATCCACTGTGGTTTCTTCCTCAGGATAAAGATACAGAACAGGTTTATCCATGACAGGCATTTTTATATCATCTTCTTCCATTTTTATATCCCATAATTTATATATGGATGTATAATTTTTTGGGAAAAAGTAGAAATCCGTATCGCGATATCTGCCATTTGATACTAGTTCATCCCACTTAATGATTTTATAGGTAAGTGCTGTATATTCTTTTGTATTACCATATGTACCGGTTGGAACAGGTGTAAATAGAACTACCAATAAAGCTAATACAATTATGAGAATAATTAGTTTCTTCTTTGTCATACAAAATGCCTCCCTGTATTAATTTCTAAACTGTATTTACAGTATACAATTTGATTATTTACTTAGCAACATGGCCATATGAATAGTTTGTTAATAGATTATGAAAGAAAAAAGCGATTCATATTATATGAATCGCTTTCTAAAAACATTTTGTTTATCAGATTAATTAAGCCTTGTTGTCACAACCAAGAACGTTAACGATCTTGTGCTTAACGAGAGTCTTGATATATTCTCTACCAGGCTTGAGATATTGTCTAGGATCGAAGTGTGAAGGCTCCTGTGCGAAGTGCTCTCTGATAGCGGCTGTCATAGCAAGTCTCAGGTCTGAGTCGATGTTAATCTTACATACAGCCATAGAAGCTGCCTTTCTAAGCATATCTTCAGGAATACCGATAGCATCAGGCATAGCGCCGCCATATTTATTGATAAGGTCAACATATTCAGGAATAACTGATGAAGCACCGTGAAGAACGATCGGGAATCCGGGAAGTCTCTCTTCTACTTCCTGAAGAATATCAAATCTGAGCTGAGGCTTCTGACCAGGCTTAAACTTATAAGCACCGTGACTTGTTCCGATAGCGATAGCAAGTGAGTCAACACCTGTCTTCTCAACGAATTCCTGAACCTGTGAAGGCTTTGTATAAGAAGCATCCTCTTCGCTTACGTTAACAGCATCCTCAATACCTGCAAGACGGCCAAGCTCGCCCTCTACTGTAACACCCTTTGCGTGAGCATATTCAACAACCTTAGCTGTAAGAGCAATATTATCTTCAAATGAATGATGTGAACCATCGATCATAACTGATGTAAATCCACCGTCAATACATGATTTACAAAGTTCAAAAGAATCACCATGATCTAAGTGTAAGCAGATCGGCAGACCTGTCTCAATAATAGCTGCCTCAACCAACTTCATAAGATATGTGTGGTTTGCATATTTTCTAGCACCTGCTGATACTTGAAGAATCAAAGGAGCATTAACTTCCTTAGCAGCTTCTGTGATACCTTGAATAATTTCCATATTGTTGACGTTGAACGCACCGATTGCGTATCCGCCTTCATATGCTTTTTTGAACATTTCTTTTGATGTAACTAATGGCATAAAAGACATCTCCTTAATAAATAAAATGATACTATACGTGCTAAATGCACATCTGTTCTATTTTACCAATTTCAGATTCTGTATGCAAGTCTAATTTAATATATTCTGCCACAAGTGCAATAAATTTTGCCCTGTAGCCTTTAATATCGGCGCCTTTATTGGCGTTGGCACATTGTGCTATCTGCTCTGCAGTAGTATTATCAATAAACTCTGAACCTCTGAGCAACTCACTAAACGCCGCTACAGCACAGGCAAAGTTATAGTCTGTATCCGGTGTTTCTGTAATAGCAGCCGCCTGATATATAGCCTGACCCTGCTCCTCGGTTTCCGGATCTTTATATCTGATGCAAACATCAAACAGCGTACCTTCTGTATATCCTTCCGATAATATCAGCTCAACCAATACAATAACGTCTGTACCTGCACCAATCTCTCCTGCATCTTTGTTGCTATCATCAAACTCATCAGAACTCATAATTCTGTTTTCATATCCTACTAGTCTGAATTCGGATACAGTAGCAGTATTGAACTGTAACTCTGCCTTAACATCTTTTGCCACTGTGAAAAGGTTGGCACCCATCTCATCTACAAGTACCTTCTGCGCAGTATAAAGAGAATCAATATACGAATAGTTACCATTGCCATGTTCAGAGAGAGTTTCCATCATATCATCACGTAAATTACCAGTACCAAAACCCAGACAACTTAAGTAAATACCCTCATCCCGCTTTTCTGATATAAAAGCTTCAAGTGCACTAGTACTAGATATACCAACATTAAAATCTCCATCTGTTGCCAGAATAACTCTATTATTGCCACCCTCTATATAATTCTTTTCAGCAAGATTGTATGCGGTCTCAATACCTTTGCTACCCGCAGTAGAACCTCCGGCAGTAAGACTGTTTATAGCATCCATAATAATTTCTTTTCGATCACCGCGGACGCTATCTAACATAACTTCTGAGGAACCTGCATAAGTAACGATGCTGACAATATCTTTTTCAGACAGATTCTCAACAAGAAGTGAGAAAGCCTTCATAACAAGGGGTAATTTATCGTAAGAGTACATAGACCCTGATGTATCAATAAGGAAAGTAAGATTGCTTGCCGGTAAATCTTCTGTTGCGATATCCGGTGTCTTGACTCTTATATATGCCATGTGTTTGCCTGCAGCAAAGGGTGAACGGGCTACTTGAGTAATAACAGAAAAAGGATGATCATTATTTTCATCAATCGGCATATCATACTCAAAATAATTAATGAGTTCCTCTGTCCTTACCGCATCTACCGGAGGCAGGCTGCCATTTTCTATATATCGTGATATATTTGTATAAGCAGCAGTATCTACTTTGAGGGAAAAAGCTTTAGTAGCTTCTTCGCTTGTGGAGATAAACTGATTCTGAATTATTTCATTATATGTTTCATTATTTTCACCTTGATATGAAAATGATGGATATCCCTCACTCATATTATCATACATCGGAGCTCCGCAAGACGCCAAACCCAAACAAATACATAATGCCAATAAAACACTGATTATTTTTTTCATTAATTTCAGTCCTTTCATGTGTTTCTCACCTATATAACTTTGCAAAGATGAGAAATATTACAGGTCACCTAAATATTCTGAATTTATTTTTATCAAATCAAAGATTATATTTAGTGTTTCTATATCATGAGCACAAGAAAGAGTGATAATCCAATCCTCTTCTAATGACAATGCTATAATCTTGTATCCTACCTCGTTTTTATAGTAAATTTTCTTTTCATTCTTATATGTGTATCTCATTGTTGACGGATCAAAGTCGTCATGAGATATGAACGTAACAACTACATCATCATTTGTTGTGTCGTTTACTTTGTAAATATATTGTCCGTTATCTATCAATCTTTCTTCTACTGAAAAACGATTGTTATTTACTAATGTCATTTCCGGACCTTGCCACTCGGGATCTGCAGTCTGTACAGGATGATTATTATCAGGCATAGAAGAATCATTTTTATTCGTTCTGTTGAAAGCAAACTGTAACACCATTATATTTACAACCATAAATAAGATTACAGCTGCTGTGCCTATAGCCGACACCCACGGTATCCAACGCCTGCGAGATGGCTTTGTCGGTCTTGATGGCATCGCTGACATATTATGATTAAGTTGCGTCGCCTCTTCATCAAGTACTATTCCTGTATTCTTGATATATTCACTTGCTATTTGCTTAAAGAGCTTATCATTCTTCTCTTGCTTCATTGCTAATCTCCTATTATAACCTTTGATTAAAACTCTTTACCAATCATCTTTGCCAGCTTCTTCCTGGCTCTATGTAATCGTACACCGGCAAGGTTTGCTGTAATATCCAATGTCTGAGCTATCTGAGCCAGACTCATATCGTATCCGTAATACAGTAAGAAAACCTGACGTATATCTTCTCCAAGGCTCTCAACAAGATTCATAATTTCTTGAGATGATATCTGTGACAGTATGTCCTCTTCCATATCAATACCATCAGGTATATTAAACTCTTCATCTTCAATAGATACTTGCAGTGAATATCTTTGCTTCTCAATCATCGTCAAAGAAACATTCCGTACAACAACCACTACAAACGATGCTGTCTCAGGACAAGGAACTGTATCACTTAACTTATATAAATTCTTAAAAATGCGTATAAAAGCTTCGCTTACAGCATCTTCGGAAAGGGCATGATCTTTTAATATCTCATATGCCTTGCTATACATGAGTCTTCCATACTGTAAGTATATTTTCTCAAATTTTTCTTGCTGTCTTTGTTCATCATCATCAAAAGCGAACAAAGTTCCTGCAACATAGAGTAACAAATCATCCCCTCCTACTATATAAACCTTATTCTTACGTAGAATATTACAGATGACTAAATTATTTTAGAAATAAAAAAAAGCGGGTAAAGGGAATCGAACCCTCATAATCAGCTTGGAAGGCTGATGTTCTGCCACTGAACTATACCCGCGTGCGACATATCCTGTCGAACGTTTGACATTATACATCACGTGCTTTTAGTTGTCAACAGAAAATATCACCTACATTTTCAAGTATTTACTCACAAAATTCTGTGTTTATTTCCAACATCTTTATTATTCCGCACAGATTTATTGCGCTTTCCCAAGGTCTGTGTGGACATGATCTGAGGCTTACCTTACCATCCCTATAATACTCAGACCATACACCGCCGCTTTTCCTTGTATCAAGAAGGTTATCAAGTATTTTATCTGTTTCCCCTCCTGATATTCCGTGACATGCCAGTACATATAATAGCAGTCCGTTTTCATAACCTACGACATTTCCTTCTGTAGGATGTTCAAGCTTTTCTTTCCATGTATCAAGTACTATTTTTAGTGTAGATTCAGGAGAAGGATACTTACTGTTAACAAAACCTGTCATGAGCTGTGCGCAGTCAAGTCTGTATTCATCTTTGCAATATGACATCTCTTTATGTCCATAGCAATGCATACATAAGTATCCGCCATCTTCAGTCAGTTTTAGATAATCGAATTTAAAGCAACCAAGACATACGCCATGTATATACTCCCTTTGCACACCATGCTCTACGCGATGGGGATTATTGACCGCAACATAACCATCACGCACAAAATTTTCTTCATATCTATCCATACAATCTTTAAGAATCCTGCGGCTTGCAGCTATCTTTTCACCGGAAAGAATTGACAGCTCCTCGCATAAGTCAAGTATACGTTCTGCGCCTGTAATATATAGAGCTGTAGCTTCCATAGAGCCGTTGGTAATGCAAGTACGCGGGAGCAGATTGCCGGCAATATATGTCTCATCACCGTTAAACGGCAGCATACCGGCCATAAGATTGCGCTCTTGAGCTTCTAACAGGAATTCAATATAGTCCTGTGCAGCTTTGATAAATTGACTATCTCCGGTTGCATTGTAATAATCTGTCAGTTCCATCAGGTAGTAACCTGTTTGCTCCACATCGTCATTCTCCCAACAATGAGAACCATACGCGCCCATACCTACTGCATTTGGCATTCTACCGCGTTTTCTGAACTCAGTGATAAAGAACTCGATACATCTACGTGCCTCTTCGTACAGACCAAGCAGCAGATAACCGCGAATGACACCGTACATATCCCTGCCGTATGCCAGATGATAAAACATACCGGCAAGTACTCCGCCCTGCTCTGATGTTTGCGTCTTGATACAAACTGCAACATTATCAATAATCTCTCTAAGTTCTGCTTCACGCGGATGATTTTTAATAATCGGTGAAAAGTCCTTGATTCTCGCAGAAAAGGCATACCAAGCCGACACAGATTCTTCAAACAGAGTCTGTGTGCTAATTTTAGTATACTTGTCACTCAATGCCATACAGTTATAAAAGCTGTCAAGCTCGGACGCGCCACCATCTCCACCGATAAACATAATGCGGGATTCTCCGGCGGGAAAAGTCAGCCTGCAGCCGCCCTCTACAGGCTGGCTGTCTATCTCTGTATCATATATAAGTCTACAATATATTGCTTTATCTACATTACAATAACCATGAACAGGGGTTCCCTCCCTGATATAAAACATCATGTCGCCGTAGCCAGCAGCAGCGCGACAGTTAAAAGAATCGTATCTACAAATATAGCCACTGCTTATTTTAAAAGAAATAGGCTCTTTGCATGAAATATTTCGAACATACACAGCATCCTCAGGTACAGTAAAGTCAGTAATAACAGCAATCTCTTGTGATTCTTTCTCAATAACTGTCTGATATATACCCGTGTTAGCCAGACGATAAGTAGACACTTTCTCTCCCTCGCTTTGCTCTCTGTTCATAGAAAGTACCGGCGGCATTGTATAGAAAGGCGCAAACAGCTCAATAATATTTCCGTTTTTGATGTATGCAGCAGCTTTTCCATTTCCTACGCAATATATTTCTTCAATATCATATTTCTTATATTCTTTATGCATGGTATATCACCTTTTTTTCTTAATATTGATGGCATTTTAACTGTTTTGTCCATCTGTGAAAATACACTAAAACTAAATGCAGATGGACAAAACATTACATTTCAATTTTCCAGCCATCAGGCATAGATGACTTACATTCAAAACCTCCGTCTGTTGTCCACATAAGTGATATAAGGCCATCAGAAGTAGCCACAACGCCACGAGCCCATCTAAGGCCACAAGGATGCGGCACGATACGGATTGTCTTTGTTTTTTCATTAGGTATACCAAGGCCAAGAATATCCCGAGTCAGATGTACTCCTGCATGAGCTGTAAAACCATGACATCTGCTGGTAGTATGTATATCACGAGTCTCCCACAATGTGCCGGGGCCCTCCTGCAACTGCGGATAATACAGGGCTTTTAATTCCTTGAGCAGAATGTCATATTGTCCCATCTTTGCCAACATGTCAAGACGAATGCAAAGACCAATAAATAAGTTTGCGCCACCCACATTGGTTGACGGAGCAAATTCCGGGATAACACCCATGCTTTTCACAGTTTTTTCTCTTAATTTTGACACTGATTGTTGCATTTTAGGTGTTAATTCTATACCGTCAAACAATTCAGACCAGAAAATCAGATACTGTGCGGCTTCTGAATAATATCCATTCAAGCGGAAAGTTCCATTATCGTAGCTTATAGAGTCAGGGAACGCCGGACGAGACCACGGAGATTTCTCGCTGTCTGCCAACAGGGCGCCACAAAGGATCCGACGCATCAAGTTACCCTTTTCTATCCAATCCTGTCTGCCATACAGCGCACCTAAGTCACAAAGCATCTTGATATACAGCGCATTTGCAGCTGTTGATATAGGCTGAGTGTGTTCTGATTTATTAGATGTAGACCAATCTATAAAAATGCAGGGCATATTTTCCAGCAAACCAGATGATCCAATGGTATTCATGCTGCTATTCACAAAGGCCTCTACCCTGTCTTGATATTTGAGCGCCAGCTCCGTATCTCCGGTACGGGCAGTGTACTCACAGAGTTCTACCATAAGCCAGAAAGACCATGTAGTGATGGCATTGCATTCTTTTGAAGGCTTCTTGGTAGCCGGATATACCTCTGGAAAGAAGCTATTCCACGTCTTGTCAGGGTCTGCTCTGAGATAATTCTCAATAAACGCTTTCTCTACTGTACTATCACCAAGCATCTGCGCCTGAGCACGGGCAGTCCACAATGAATCGCAGAGCCAGCCGCCCCGTTCCCTTTCAGGGCAGTCCATGAAAATATCCAAAGTGTTTAATTTGAGAGTCCTGCGACTTGCCATGTACAATCTGTTCAAATCATCATCACTACACTGGAAGCTGCCATTTTCTGTATCCGGATAAGTATAATCCAGTGCGTATAGGTCATTTATGTGAAAATCACCTGTACCTCTGAAATACAACTTGATATATCTGAATAATCCGGGCTCCATAGTGAGAAAACGGAATCTACCGGCAGATACATGAAGGCGGGTCACAGGATTAGTACTGAGAGGTTTTCCCTCCTTATTATCGTATAATCCATAATTTTCCAGATGTACAATATCCACAACGCCGCCGCATTTCGTTTCAAAGTCTATCCCAATAAATGCCACGTTGTTTTCCATAAAATCATAGTGAAGATAAACAGTTTTATCTTCAGGAATATTGGTTGCGTGTACCGCTTTGTTGTCAATCTTTACACAGGAGCCCCGACACAAAGCAGTCTCTACCGTTTGTACATATTCCACGCCCGGCCTTTCAGTCAGTTTGTCAAAATGTGCTTTATGAGGATTCTCAAACCAAGGTAATGGTACTTCTATGTTTTTGTCTATATATGCGCCTCCGTAATAAACCAGTCTGGGTGTTCCTACTCTATCAAGCGTAGGCATACTCATACCACGAGGAAGCAACTGTTGTATCCACTGCTGCACTCCAACAGGCATTTTGCACATTTCAGGAGCTAGTTTCCACGCCTCATAGGCTGCGTCCAAATCATAAATCTCTGCATTTTCTCTACAATGTGATATGCGTTCTGCAAACCGGCGGCGTTGCGCCAAGTGTATACCTCTCCATGTCTCATCTGTTTTGTCTACTACTTCATCACCTGATACAATAGCGCAAGCCAGCAGTCCTGGTGCGCACACAATCTCGTTTGAATAAGAGTCAAAGGGATTACCGTGAGAAGTAACTTCAAAGGCAAAGATATTTTCACCGGCATAAACAAACGGGCTTACATCAACAAGATCAACGCGTAAGTCTCCCTCGGCGGCTCTTGCCGGACCATGGGCAGCAACATGACCATTTACATATAACCTGTAAAAAGTACCGGCTGTTACATATACCCTAACATCACTGATTTGTGCCTTGTTCAGGCACACAGTTCTGGCAAATCCCGCCTGTATATTCTCTTCATTTGCAAGTCCATGCAAGAATATCGGATTAGCACTTTTAATATAACTAAGTTCTCTTTCGTCAAACATATGTAACTCCTTATTGAATTTTATCCCGCCATTCTTCGATATAATTTAATTGCAGGCTATAATCGTTATAGCCATTCTTTGCCAGTATTTGGTAATATTTTTAGCATAATCAAGACATTTTACTGCATTCTCCTGTTGTCCGTCCTTCATAAACATAACGCCAAATTCCATATAACATTCGGCAGTACCCTCGTATGCTTCAATAGAGTTCCTTTGACTAACTTTATATAGGTCGATAGCACTCATAAAATGTTTCGCTGCATTTTCATAATCATCCATGGCAGTGAAAATAATGGCAACACTTGTCAGTGCTTTTGCATACATAAGATTATATACCGTAGGAGCTTTGAGCCAATGGTCTTTAATTTCTTTGGCTCCATGTACAGCATATTGAAGTGCCTTATCATTCTCTCCAAGCTGTCTCAGAAGTACTGCATAATTATTACAGGTCTGTGCCAGTTCAATACTGCAATCTGAATCTTTGAACTTGAGTATATTGTTGTAAGAGTCTATGGCTTTTGCGAAGTATACGCTGCTTTCATCGTACATTGAGACACTCATATAAAAGGTTGCCAGAATCTGGCAGCTTGATGCAAGTAGCGGCTCATATATACGCCTGCGAGTCAGCAGCATATCGTCTGCAATCTCCACACTACGACGCATAAGTTGCTCTGCTTCACACAGCTTTTGATTATCATGATTCATATACCCTATATTTCTGTACACCAGCGCCAGATTGTCAAGAGCCTTGATGTAAATATCGTTATACCCTTCAGGATCAAGTCTCGTGTACTGGCCCAAGTCGTGAACAACATCCTCAAAATATTTCTTAGCTTCCATGTAATTACCTGTCTTAAACAAGCTTGTGCCCAGGTTATATTTTAGCTGAGTCAGCAAATAACTGTCTTCTCCGTACTCCTGCGTATTATCAACTGCAAGTTGGCTATACATATTCTTTACATTAACAAAAGCATCTGTTGCCTGCTGATACAAGCCTCTTCTAAGTAAATTGTTGCCAAAGTACAGTACTGCCTGTGCCACATCACTGAGCACTTCCTTTGCATCATTTTGTCTTGTCAAATAATCCATCAGTTCTGTATGAGTCCGGTTGGATTCTTCTATAAGGTCATGTCTGTCATAGCTGTCAGACAGTATGAGCATACTCTCCGTTATTTTCTTAATATTTCCGGACTGTTTTGCATTCTGCACATATTTCTGCGCCCACATTATTTCCTTTTCCGGATCCTGCTCAACTCCAATACCATCTGCGTATATACTGCTCAGGATAGCAGCCGCATCCATATTCCCTTTATCAGATGACTTAGTCAGATATTCTATCGCATATTCACTATTTCTCTCCACATTAATGCCGCTCATATAGCAAAGGCCAAGCCAGTAGAGTTTATGAAGGTCATCAATATCAACCGGCTTTAATTGGAAATAGCTTTCTATTTTCACAGGCAGGTTCTTATCTTCTATGTCTACAAATTCCTTTATTTTCGGAAACATTTGTGTCGCTTGTTCTCGGCTGACACCACTGAGCACGCCTATGATTTTCTTCTTGTTCTCACTTGCATACGGGTATTCATCAGTAATTATGTAGTTGCCTCGCTCTAGTGTATTTGGTGTGATTAACATAACAACATACGAACTGCCAACAATAGAATTTTCTATTTCTTTTGTAAAAACTTCTGTCGGCGTCAGGAATTCATCATACCATACGCCAACAGTACGAAGATTAGGATTGGAGTGAATTTTAGCTAGCAAATCAAGTATTATACTTCTGTCTTTCTTGCGATAACTTATAAACAGCGTATCTGTAAACACTTTGCTATACTCTTTGAAAAGTGTCTCTCCCATCAGAAATCCTCGTAAGAATCGCTCTAATTTATTGTAATATCCAAGCTTTGTCTTGTCGGTAACGGTATGTTCCAGTACCTGTCGATTACCGAAAAGCGCGTTTGCTGCTGTAAACTGTGATTCATCGGTAATTATGGGAAGAATCGGAATTCGTGCTTTCTTGAATATCTCTACTTCAGTATCTTTGGCGTAATTATCATCATAAAGAAACTTGTCTGTAACAGGAATTACAACCAAATCCATATTTTCACAGAAAAACAGTCTATTGGATTCAGATATTTCAGTTCCGTCGTCATGCCATACAGCGCAGTTTATTACGTAAAAAATGTCTTCTGTTATCTCTTTTAGATAGTATTCTCTATCCTCCGGATGCGAACAAAAATAAATATTTTTCTTGCCAATGATAGACGAACCGTCTCTTGTTTTACTTATCATACATAACACCTCAAACACTGTAGTCTATATTAGACTCAGTGTAACATTTTCATGGTGAGGTTGCAATATAAAATGATTATTCTTCGATGATAAAATAATACGGTGTAGCGACAACTGAATAGCCTGTTGGCTCTTTGACTTCAAGGAGCAAGCAGTAACTACCTGCACTGTATGTTGTCAGGGCGAATCTAATATTTGTGTTAATAGAATCACTATTTTGCGGTGGCGCTACAGTCGCGGATTGTGCTGTACTACTGTATCCGCCATTTGGATTCTTATACATGATTGTTACTGTAACAGTGTATCTGTCTACGGGCGTATTCTTGGTCATAACACCAATCTCTATTAATTCAGTAGCCTTTAGAACCTGTTTAGTTGTGTCAATTTCCCTAAATCCGGCAGAAGGAGTAGTGTCCTTAACCTTTACAAAAGTAAGTGTATCAATCGTATCCATCAGTTCACCGTTTTCAGGAGCTTTACCTGCCATAGACTCAGATGAATACAACTCACATTTGAACGTGAATGTGCCGCCGTTTTCCGGGAACAACTGTGACTTCAGTGTAATATATACATCAGAATTTGTATATTGTAACGGAATGATGAAGTATCCGTTTACAATATTAAGCACAACAGTAGTATTTCCTTCTGTAAATTCAATTGTACTATCCAAAGGAATTGAACTTGTAGGAGTAAGCACGAGAGCAGCTTTACGTCCGTTCCATTTAGACGAAACAATATTTGCAACATTAGACACTGCATACTTTACGTTAACAGTATTTGTCAGACGTTCTACGTCATTAGAAACATCACCTGTTTTATCCATAATATCGAATGTAACAGTCGCAATATCTGTACTCACCTTAGTATTTGATTCATCTGTGAAAATATCCGGCGCACCGTTTGAAGTAGCAGTGGTTACCTGAAGTTGTACAGAAAGAAAATTAGGAATGACTTCACCGGCATCCACATCAGAAAAATCAATTATAAATTGATATTCCTGTGTAGCTCCTGTAATCTGGTAATATGTAGAAGCTGTTCCCATTTTAATAAAACCAACCAGATTAATTGTGCTTGTCGAAGCACTTATATTCTTATACCAATATGTGTTATTTATCTTATCAACAAATATTATTGTAGTATCTTTGGGTAATGCAGCACTAAAAACAATCTTCGGATTACTGTAATCGTAAATATTGTAGTTTTCTATACGGTAATTCACAGTAAATGCTGAATCGCGGCTGATTACAGTAGGTGTACCAACAACACTGCCAAATACTTCATCTGGATCTATCTTAGCAGAGATTGAAGGAATCAATCGAGCATTACCTGTGGTGATAGTAATTACGTTTGTAGCAATACCGCTTCCATCCGGAGGAACGTGTATTCCAGACACGGCATACGTAAACTTACCATCATTATCAATTCTAGCATAAGTAATATTCTCTTTTTCATATGTAGCTTCAATAGTAAGACCAATATTCTCAGGAATATAATAGCCTGAATTAGGTACTACAACAACAGCATAATATTTTACCTCATCATTTTCTTTAATTTGTGTAGGATATGCTATAACTCCATCACCATTCCGAATGAAAATAGCAACCTTGTTACTTTCAAAATAATAGCCCGCGTCAGCAATAGTACGGTCTGAAGGATAATAGTTCTGACTCTCTGCATATCTGATATAAACGAAATAAGTAGTATGAGATATGTTTAACTCAAAAATATTACTTGCTTGCCAAGCCTGATCCACAAGAAAACCATTGTTGTCGATATACGCAATCTGGTATTCCACATCTTTAGTTGTATCAATATTTCCAGGAAGTAAAACAACAATAGAGTTTATATCTTCTTGCGTAGTAACATTATATGTAGGTTGTCCAGGAGCAGGTTGGCTTGCTTTATCGATAAAGTAAGTAGTATAAGCTGTAACCCCACCTATTGTTATACAAGCCTTATATGTACCTGCATTGATAGGATCGACAACAGTGTCGTCTTCCATGTATGTAATAGCAATCCCCCAGTTAGCACCGGAATATTGAACAGTGCCGGTTTTCTGAACTGTGCCGTTATAGACTGTATCAGTAGCCGTAACAGTAGCAGTCTCTGTAAATCCATTACAAGAGCACGTCTTAGTAATAATATTATCTTGTGCTGTATACGTTATACTATGCTCTAGGTGAGTACACTCTTCCCACACTGCATATAATGTTATCTTAGCACCATCCACTGTTGTGAGGGATTCCTCGATCAAATATTCATCTTGATAAGTAGCAACAGTAGCATCCTTATCATGACTCCAGCCTAAGAAATTATAGCCTTTACGTGAAAACATATTCTTGCTGAGTGCTTGCGGTACATTATACAAGAATCCTTGTTCTGCCATGGAACCATCATAATGCATGCCGTTGGGAACATTTGCATCAAAAATTACGCTGTAGCTATTTTGTGACCATATAGCATATAAAACCAACACGTCATTTTCTGTATCAAAACCTTTAACCTGATTTACTAGTACATCTTCATTCTGGTCAAAGTAATATACATCATTAATTTTATATTCAATACCATTTCCATCAGGATCTGTATTCCAACCAAGAATTACATATCCGGGCCTGTAATACATACCACTTCGGATAGCATGGTTTGTATTTTGAGGTATAAATATCGCTGTATATCTACCGATAGCCGTGCCACCATCTGCCTTGAAGTTCTCAAAATAATGTACCTTATATATCTTATTGTTTTCATCTATATTAAATCGATGATCCCAATAATAGTCATTCTTTGCGGCATCATCATTATTTACTTCCTGCACCTCAACTGTTATATCTCCTTCGGTCTTAGGGTTGAGCATCGAACCATAAATATCCATCTGTCCGCCTACAATATGAATCGTGTTGTGTATAATAGCATTTCCATGATCATCGTCTTGATTATCCTCCTCTATTTTTTTGGATGTAGTTAATATAACTTTACCACCCTCTACCATAAGGAAATTACTAAGTCCGCCATCAGATTCACATGCGTTATTATTTTCAGTCAAACAGAACAAATTCAGCCTTGCATTTATACTACCCGTTATATAGCAAGCACCACCACTTGCTCCGGAACGGTTATTCTCAATCACAGGGCAATCCTTGTAATCCGCATTTTCAGAATTGTGCTGACAATCTACCAGTCTGTGATTCTCATTTAAACCAATTGTAACAGTGATGTCTTCAGTATCATTCTTGTCTCCAAGAACGGCAACCGCGCCTCCATCTGCAAAAGCAGTATTACCACTTACAGAGCCACTTGTGATTAAGATTGATACGTCATTTCCTTCAGAAGCAGCGTATATTCCTCCGCCTGCGCCGGCTGTAGCTCTGTTATTATCAACGTTTCCATCTCTAATAGTCACGTTACCACCGTTAACAGCAATACCGCCACCAATACTTGCAGTATTTCCCGAAACAGATCCATCTGTCATATTAACGTTACCACCATGAACGTATACGCCACCACCAATACTTGCAGTATTTCCGATAATATTACCATCGTACAGGTCGAATCCACCAGACTCAACACAGATACCGCCACCGTTTACATCAGCATGGTTGCTTTGAATTGTACCGCAGTACATAACAGGTGTTCTTTCTTCTATATAGAAAGCGCCACCATTTTGTGCATAGTTGTTTGTAATAACAGGATGTGAATCAGCTGTACAGTTTGCTTGACCGATTGTAACTTCTCCACCTGTAACAAATACGGCACCGCCTTCTGTGTTAGAGACATTGTTATTTAACAATCCACCGGTCATTGTAAATGTTCCACCGCCAAGGTATACAGCACCGCCCTCTTGGGTTGCAGTACAATCTGTAATCTTAGCATCTCCTGACATATTAAATTTACCGGCTGTCATATACATAGCGCCGCCTTGCAGCGCGTCACAATTCTTAATCGTACCACCGCTGATAGTAGCAACACCGTTGTTATCATCAATATATACGGCGCCACCCTTATCCTGAACAAACGTATATAAATGATCCTTATTATCAATAGTACCACCTGTCATTTTGAAGGTACATCCTTTACTAGCACCGCCTGCCATAATAATCTGGCCCTGGACGCTACCGCCGGATACTGTTACCTCTGCAAAACCAATATTATTTGTAGAATTTGTGCTTATTGTGCCGCCACCACCGATTGAACCGGCATATACTACTGCGTTGTTAGAAATAGTAACAGTAGCATTACCACCATTACCGTTGATACCACCACGGCCACCACCTATAGCAACTGATGACTTTACGTCATATCCTTCTATACCTTGGTAGTTAGTTTCAGATGTACTTTGAGCATGTACTACACCACCTGATATAACAACATTAGCACTACCTGCAGTAGTATTAACACTGTTTCCTCCACCGATAGCACAACCACCAAGACTTTGCGCGTATACTTCTCCACCTGTAATTGTAACTTTTGCCGCATTTTTGTTACCACTGCTAAGAATAGAGCTGCCTCCACCGATTGCCGTACCTGCAATATGCTTTGCAGCAGCAATAACCGCCGTATCAGAAGTACCAAAGTTAGAAACAACTTCGTATGCCGGCTGTCCAAAATTATAAGCATATACCTTACCGCCTGAGATTAGTACATCAGAGTCTCCACCGTAAGATGTATGGGCAATACCACCACCAATTGCAGTTCCTGTAGTATGAGCCACGGCGGTAACACGTCCACCTGTTATTGTCACCTGTCCCATACCATTACCGCCACCGCCGATAGTCGTACAGTTTTCTCTTGGAGTAGATCCTGCATATATCGTACCACCATAGAAATGTAGTCCTCTTACATGATCCGTACTGTCACTGCCACCAATAACTGAATCCCAATGGTTTGTCATTACGTTATTGCTACTACCCGGCACTGCTGTGTAGTTGCCATTAGAATTTGTCAAAGACTGACTACCAATTACTGTCAATGTGCCCAAACTACTTCCGTTACCGGCATCACTGGTAAACGCAAGAGTACTACCATCTTTCGTTGATAAACTACCCGTGTAATAGTGTATACTTCCAAAACGATTATCACCTTTTAATCGGACAAGAACATGAGTTCCCAAAGTACTGCCTTTATATACATTAAGTCCGCTACGAGGAGTTTCCCCAGAAGCTCCTTGTTTTTGATACGTAGCCCAAATATTATCCAGTGTCAGATCACAACGCTTACCGGATACTTTTATATTAATCAGATTCTTAGTAGGGGTTCTCTTTCCGCTTACAGCACTATCCCACGCATCTATAATACCTGTAATATCAGTATTATTTGTTATATAGTCCCCCCAAGATTTATTATCATATGTTACTGCCTCATACTGTGGCACCCCGTGTTCATCAAATGAGGTGTTATATGAGCACGACTGATAGATATAATAGCGGTTTGATTCATGGTGCGTTCCTGTTACTGTTACCTTACTATTACCGTTTTCTCTATCATATATATACCCTGTATATGTAGAATTGTTAATATCAACATTACCTGCTGCCAAGTCAAAATATATATAGTTTACTTCCTCGGCTGATACCATGTTGATTAGCGCCAAGACGAATATCAACCCAGCCAAAACTAATGTATATAATAAATATCTCTTATTCTTCTTCATATATTATCCTCTCTTAGCTTAGCCCCGTCTCAACAGCTTCTATCTCATTTCCATCCTTTTTTAGCTTTACGGTAAACTCGGTAGCACCTGTATAATCTGCGGTCTTAAAGAATCTGTACACATGAGATGCTGATTTATCTGCCTCAGCAAATGAAATACTATCAGAAAAACTTCCTGCCTTATACGTATCATCTGCAAAATTATATATACTTGCCATAACAGGGTCTGTATTATCCGGAATCAATCCTGCAGGGAAACTAATTTCCAATACTCCATCATTTTTAATAGCCCAAACAGTAAGCAACACATATGCACCGTTGGATTTATCAGTATTCTTATACACCCCACCTGCTTCCATTACCTTAAACTTAGCAGATATTGTCTGTGAAAATCCATTTGAACCTACAGCTGTCACAGTATATGTAATACCGGGCGCCATATTCTCAAGTGTAATTGTCTTACGAGATACTATACTACCTTGAAGTGTGCCACTTATTTGAGTACCCGTATTACTACCATCATTCAGTATGGCAGAGCCAAGATTTTCACCTGTAACTGTTATTGTGTAATTAATATCTATGTCGGAATATCTGATCTCATCTGCGCAATTCGCAATATCAAAAGAAATTGACGTTATATCAGAATTCATAGTATATGTAGTTTGTGTTTCCGTTAATTTATCACTTGTAAAATAAAAATAAGGCGCATTAATTTTGCCGTCTACTACTCTGTTATGAATATATTTGGCTACAATACCTGCAACAAGAAGCAGACACAACGACATTATTATTAAAAACATATATGTTCTTATTTTTTTCTCACTGTTTACGTTCATTGTTTGCTCCTAATGTTAATCTATCTGTTCTATCTTTACAATAATTTGTATAACGTCTATCTTACCTATGTGTGAGATATCATTCTTAGTGCTATCCCACTTGATTATATACTCTATATCCGACTCAACTTGTCCGTCAGTTTTTGCCGGCATCGTACCTGAAATTTCCGAGTATTCCAGAGGCAGATTACCTGTCGTTGTATAGCTGATGGTATACTGTACTGCTACCTCACTACTGTTAGTAAGCTTAATATCATAAGTAATGCTATCTCCGGGCTTGAAATCCACCAAGTAAATAGGATCACCCACTTTTATTTCATTTTCACCCTGCTTAATTAAGTCAGCCACGTCAAATCCAGCAACACGAGCAGAGTCTCCGCTTGTAGAATTAGTTGTATAGCGAGCATATAGTCCACCTGTAAAATGCATAGAAACAAGAGTAAGGCAAAGTAGAGCAAGGCCCAATGTCATAGGAATATTTAATTTTGATTTCTTTATGACAGCCATTTAGCTCTCCTCATACAATTTTCTTTATCTCGTCTTCAAGCTTACGAATTTCTTCCTTTATCTTATCGATTTCTTCTGTATCTTTCTTCTTTTCTCTTAACCTCGGTATCTCAAGCAGTGCAATTGCAAGAGCAAGGATAATAATGGTACCAACGGGAGTTTTGATAAAGTCTATTATCTTGCCAACAAACGGCACGGTAAAAACTATCTCTCCCTTAATGTATTTGATGTTGATAGGTGCGTCAGCAGAAGGATTTGCATCTCCCTGCGTAGTTACCATATCATCTTCAATCTTAATAACTCGGTGAACAATAAGCTCACTGCCGTTATCGTATACAACTATGTCGTCAACTGCGATATCATCTGTTTTCTTAACAAATATCAAATCGCCCTTAGACATCTCGGGCTCCATACTGCCTGACAACACAGTAGCCGCTCCTATACCAAAGGGCATAGGCAATCTGTTTCTTGTAAAAGTCTTTGCATTTGCAAGATAAATATTAACACCAAGTATGGCGCCACACACGCAAACAGCCAGTATCTGTAAGACACGAGAGACTTTAATTGACTTAAGACTAAATTTCTTCAACTTACTGTACCCTCCGCCATTTCGTTATCTTCCTCCTCGTCGTCAGAGCGCCTCTTGATAAAGGGCAGTATGATGAGCAATAACAATGCAAGTCCGGCTACCAGGAACCAAATAAAGAAGAAACTGCTGTCGCCGGTCTCCGGCATCTCTACTCCTCCTGGGCTATCCGGATCAGGATTAAGAGCAGCATATATGTTTACTTCAAGTCCTACCTCAATGTTAACATTTGCAGTTGCATTGGCGATAATAGTATCTAACATGTCGTTTAGCCCAACTTCTTCGCCTTCGCCTCGTTCAAAGGGCCATCTCCACTGGAGAGTGTAATAGGAGTATGAGTTACGACCCAAAGTGCCCATATCAGTAACACCCTTAAAGTCCTCTACCCTTTCCCAAGATGACTCACTACCGATAAGATATTTACCACTAGCATCAATCAAGCGAACCTCCAGAGGAGATACATATGAGTCTTCACTGTATGTGAAAATAGATCCTATATCAATGTAGTAATCGATAGCTACGTTACCAGTGTTAATAATACGCATTTTGTATTCATTTTCTGTACCAGGCGCGATTATATTATCTCCGGTAAGTGACTTAACAGTAGTTTCTCCTGTTGCGTTCTCATATTGTGCCTTAAAGAGAATAAACTCTTCTGTTAGAGACCCATCAGGATTCTCACCCATAATATCTACACCAATCTGCGGTTTAGCAGTTGCTCCAGCAGCATCTGGCTTAGGCGTTACAGGTGCGGCAGTACTATTATTGCCTTTATCAGCGCTATTTGAAGATGTGATTTTAATCTGCCCAGCTACATTTGGCTTAATGTAGAAATCAGTACTCATCTGAACAGATGTGAACTGTTTGAGTCTGGAGCCAACTAAAATACCGCTGATAAAAACAATAATTACTAAAATAATTATCAGAGGTATTATCCAGTATCTATTTTTATTCTTTTTCATGGACAATCCCTCCTTCCTTAGTTTAATAATTAATTGTCCTTGTTTGATAATACCCACCCATGCCGGCCACGTAGGCACAGGCGGAATAATCATCGTTTAATTGTTAATTTCTGTGAAAAGAAATTAGTCAATCTGTGTTATAGTAGTAGTAATACTTAGTGAAATAATTGGAGCATTACCAATAGAAGCTTGATTTCCTAAATATGTATCAGCCGAATCATTTCCTGCATAAGCCCATGCCCAAGAAACTACAGGAGTTTCAGCATAAGTTGCAAGATTAACATTCGCATCATAGTCTGCTGTATAACCATTAATAGCACCTTGAACAGCAGTAATCAGCTCGTTAATATTTGCTGACTTATTGGTTGCATCAGTATCATTTGTACCATATGTTTGGCTGCCAACAGTGAATACGATAGGACAATACTCTGTGCTATCAGCCAATTGCCAACCTGTTAATGTCAATACAGACTCATATTTAACTTCAACCTTAACTTCCGGAGTTCCTCCAATTGTCATAGCAACTAAGTCACCTGATGTACCAGGAGCAACAATATCTTCTTCAACCACAGCACTAATAGCAGTGTTATCATAATTGGTCTTAAATGTTTCGCCATTTGCAGTAATTGTTACACCCCACTTAGCAACTCTTGCTGAATCACTACCAGTTGCACTTGTTGTATACTTCGCAAATGTACCGGCGATTGCGCATGTAGTAAGGAGAACTGCGATCAAAAGACCGGAAGCAAGTCTCATCATTTTGTTTTTCTTCATAATCGAAAAACCCCTTTCATAATAAAATAATATTTTTATTTCTTCCCCTTCCGAGAAAGACATTTACCGGGCATCCTACCTATACGTGGGAACCCATCCGCAGAGAATGCCGCGGCATTTTTTATATCATCCTCGGAACGTGGCTTCCAAAGGAGAAATAAACAGTTTAATTAATTTTCACCATTAGGTGCATCAGCCGTAGGTTGTGCCTCGGCAGTTTCCTCTGTGTTAGGAACACTAACAGTATCCTCTACAGACTGTGCATCACTAACTACAGTAGCCATAGCCTCTTGAGCTGCTTTCTCAGCCTTGAGACGTTCAAGTTCCGCTAGCAGAGCCTGAGTATCATCTTGCTTCGTCTTTTCATACATTTTGCGACGAATGATATCGTATGCAACTAATAATATAATAGGAAGTACGACGCATACTATGAGGCCCGGTGTTGTTTGCATAAACATAGCAACATGGCCGGCCAGTGGGATACGAGTTTTATACTCGCCTACAAGATTCTCTTCAGGAACTAACACTTTATCGTCTGTGTTGTTGTTATCACCTCGTGTGCGGAAAGAAACAGTGCCATCTCCGTCGTCAATTATCTCAATAACTCGGTGGGTAACGACACTAGTACCGTTGCCGGCAGGATCAAAGAATGCGATAATATCTTTTTCTTTGACATCCTGTCCATCTATAGTATGAACAAATATCAAATCTCCGCTTTTAATTTTGGGATCCATTGAATCTGTAAGTACAATAAGCGGACAGATGCCTCCAATACCTGGTACTTCATCTTTATTAGTGTAACTCTTGATAATAAGGGTTACATTGATAATAAGAATCGGTATAAGGATCACACAAAGCACTATACCTATAATTGTAAGCACTTTATGCGTTGTGGATGACTTTTCTTTTTCCATAATAGGGCTACCTCTTTCTTTCTATTTATTAACTATATCTATAAATACAATGATATCCTGTTATCTTTTTATTTCCGTTTGTTCAAGGGGATACTTGCAAATACCACTCTCCGGCAGTTGGTCGGCAAATAAGTCAAACTTAGCAAAGCGACAAAACCAGCATATTGGTTCTGCGGCAAGAAGACTCCTCCTTGCTGCAAAGCACGGACAATGGTCAAATCGTGATATCGTTTGTTCTGTAGGCGGAGTCGAAAATTCTATATGTTGTTTCGTTTCCATAGCAAAATCTCCCTTATAATCTTTCAGAGTAAATTATATTTAAGATGTCCTCAAAATAAAAAAAAAGTCGCGAAAGTGCTTTTTTTTGTCGTGAACTTTCAGAGCATGATGATAAATGGCAAAAGCTCTACTTTTTAATAGAATATTTGCCTGAAGCCAAAAACAATATAACAGCGGGAGATTCATATTTTTTTGAATTTTATGTATTAGTGTGGCATACAAAAACAAGAATACAGCCTTGCATAACTAAAAAACAGAAATCCCTTCTCGGCGATACGTCCTGTAGTAGTTATGAAAAAAAGCCATATTACTGCTGTTATAATTTTATTAAAACTTGGCTTTACAAAGAATAAAGAAGCTCCAATATGCGACAAGACACTGAGTGCCAAAAAATACGATACATACAAAGATCTCCTAATTAAAATATTCAAAAAAAGCTGATCGCAAGCCGGGAACGACTGCATGAGGCAAATTCAGCCAAATGCCATCTTTGAAAACTGCGCTGTTAGATGTTATTTTACTAATGTGATTTAAATTTATGATATGTGCTCTGCCGCAGCGATAAAAACACGTGAAATCCGAAAGCATCTTATATAGATCAGTTCCTGTGATTCGAACAAGTAATCTTTCATTGTTATCAAGATAAATCCGCTGATATTTATCTTCTGCTTCGCAATAATAAATCCTTGATATGGAAATGTTTCGATATTCGTTATCTACTTTAATAACAATGCTGTCATCTTTATGAGAGATAATGCTTTTCATAGCCTTATCCATACCTATATAGAAATTATCTCTATTGTACGGCTTCAAAAGATAGTGGGTGGCATCTACACCAAAAGCCTCTAATGCATGGTCAGTAGAGGAAGTCAGAAAAATAATCGGACTCTTAATATCGCGGTTACGAAGCTCTGTTGCAATACTCATACCTGTAATTCCTGGCATATAAATGTCTAACAAATAAATATCGTATATAACGCCGCTCTCAATTGCATCAACAAGGGCTGATGATACACCAAAAGTATCTACTTCAAACTGTACATCTTTGTCTTCCATGTACTGTCTCAACATACACTCTGCCGCATTTCTATACTCGTTATCGTCATCACATATAGATACTCTGATCATCTAGCCACCTTCTTTCTAACGGTATTAAACAATATTCGTTTATAATATAACACAAATTATTTATAATTTCTATGTATTACAGAAGACTTTGTCATATTAAAATGCTATACCCCATACTTTATCTTTATTCTGTCTAGTTTCCGTCCGAAAGCCGGCGCCAGCAGCCACAAGAAAACGCAATTTGACACGGCGTACAAAATTGTGTGAGGAAGAGCAGTTACAATACTTGCGATGTACAAATCAAGTGTAAATCCCCCTTGATGCCACAATACAGTCCAAATGTCCATTACAAACGAATACGTAATTCCTGAAACAAGTCCATATATTAGCAGAAGAATCCTGCTTTTCTTTAATTGCTTTGACAGTAAACCTGCAATAAAACCGATTAGTCCCCATCCCAGCATTTGAAAAGGTGTCCACGGTCCCTGGCCAAAGAAGAAATTAGATAGCAGTGCAGACATGGAGCCTACCAAGAATCCCGCCTCAGGACCCAGGTACACAGCGCTGATTATTGTCATTGCGGTTACTGGTTTGAATACAGGGATCATTCTTCCCGCTACGCTAAGTGCTATCATCACAGCCGATATTACCAGTCGCCTACTGCCTGTTGACTTCCGCTCAAATCCCGCAGCAAAGACAAGCAAAGATAAAACGGCAACAAACAGGGATATAAAAATGTGCTTCTTGGCATCAAATATCACTGTGCCCAGTATAGCTACAAGCGGTATCAGGACGAAAGGTGTGATTATCCTTATTAAATTACGTAGCTTTTTACTTCTGATATGCAATTTATTCTCTCCTGCCTATTGCCTGTTCCGACGCTTTACGGCACATTTCTATAATTCTGTCTGCAGTAACAGCTTCTTCAAAGAAGCCCTTGCTCATACGCCTGGCTGCTGTGGTGTAAAATTTATTTTCTGCAAAGAATCTCTCCGGAGTAGCGGTTGATACTATCTTACCCCTGAAGAACAATGCTACTCTGTCGGCACACAGAGCTGCAAACTCCACGTCGTGAGTTACTATAATAAAAGTGGTGCCTGTTTTTTTTAGTTTTTTGATAATGTTCAATATAATGAACTTTTTTTCCGCGTCCAGCCCCTTTGTCGGCTCGTCCATAAGCAATATTTTTGGATTGGTAGCAAGCACCTTGGCCAGGGCAACCATCTGTTGCTGTCCTCCGGATAAGTCATATGGGTGCATGTCATACAAATGAGACAAATCAAAAGGTAGCATTTTCTCATCAACACCGGCATCCTTTAATTCCTCTCGTACCGTATCCCTTATAAAGACTGTTTGTACATCCTGCGGCAACATTGATATACAATTATTATATAGTGATTGATTTTTGTATTCCTTTAACTTCTTATCAAGGACAGATATATATCCACTATATGGCTTATAAATTCCTGCAGCCAATCCTAAAGTAGTCGTTTTTCCGGATCCATTACCACCTAATATACAGAATACCTCTCCCTTATTTACTGTAAAGTTCAAATCATTCACAGCGTCCGGTAACTCTCTTGAATACTTAAAATACACATGGTGAAAAGCCAGCGCCGGCTCAAACCTTTGTTCAGTATGTTGAACATTAATATTTTTTTGATTTTTGAAGTGCTCCTGGGGAGCTTTAATATTTTTGAATCCTTTTTTTTCAAGCCACCTTCTGCCTTCCTTTACGCTCAAGGGACAATCGATATCGCCTGATGATCCTATTTCATACCATACTCTCGCTGCAACAGGCATAGCTCCTGCCATAATAGAGGTTCTATCCAAACGTGACACGATTTTCACAGGATTATCACAGCCTATAAGCCTGCCGCCATCTAACAATATCATTTTGTCACAAATTGGGATTAAATCCTCAAGACGATGCTCCACGATTAAAATTGTTAAGTTGAAGTCACGGTTGAGCCTTCGCAGAGTGTGTATGAAGTCCATAGCGGCGATGGGATCCAGTTGGGATGTGGGTTCGTCCAAAATAAGTATATCAGGATCCATTACCATTACAGAAGCCAGGTTCAGAAGCTGTTTCTGCCCGCCGGATAACTCAGTTACGTTCTTTTCATACCAGGATTCTATGCCAAAGTAGCTGGCCATCTCAGCAACACGCGATGCAATGTCATTTTGAGGCATATTCAGATTCTCAAGACCAAAGGCTAACTCATGCCACACCTTATCACACACAATCTGCTGCTCCGGCTTCTGCATAACGAAGCCGATCTTCTGAGCCGCGTCAATATCTGTAAGCTGATCAATAGAAGTTTTTTTATATAAAATTCTACCTGTTTTGTCGCCCAAAGGACTAAGCTGACGTTTGCACAAGCGAAGCAGCGTGGACTTTCCGCTACCAGTAGCACCACAAAGTACGGCAAAATCTCCCTCCTCCAACATAAAGCTTACGTTGTCCAGCGTCTTAGCACCGCCAGGATATGAAAAAGTCAGATTTTCGACTGTAAGTATTTCCATTTTAAGGATTCCTCCACTTCTATTATTATAAGCATCATCGACAAAATAAAATACGCTGCATATCCACATGAACCGATGATTCCCGGACTGGCTATGGTTATTGCCGGGTAGAAAGTATAGCTACTGCCACCCAGCACCACAGATATTATCGTCACGCCCAGCAGTAATGTTACTAAACCAATCATTATTCCGTCCTTTTTCTTAAAAGTAAACACTGTAAAGTGACTACGCTTGCCAATACCATATCCACGGGCGGCCATGCTGTCTGCCGTTGTGATACCATTTTCCAGCGCCCATGTAATGAGAATTGAGAACACACGTATATTTCCTTTTACGCGGTCAACCACATTTTCACCCTTATACAGTCCCAGGGCTGTCTGGCTTTCTTTAATTTTCTTCATTTGCTGCGCGAACAGATTCACATACCTTATTCCCATTGAAATAATAAGCGAAAGTTTGGGCGACAGGCTCCCTAACAAGTATAAAAGCTTGTCACTTGTCATTATATTGGTGAAAAGACTAAACCAATATATTACTCCGATTATTGCCATTGCCATGGTGACACCGTACGCCAAAGCCTCCAAAGTTATAGGGCTGTCATTGAGCACGAACAAAACTGTTTTGCCATTGTGGGATACTAAAGGATTAATGATGGAAACGATTATAAACAGCAGTAAACAATATAAATGTTTCTTGTAGCTATCTTTTATTCTGATAACTGAGTATATAACAGCGCACAAGAGAGAAATAATCAGCAGAATCGGATTCATACAGAACATTGATACAAATATTACTGCAAAAAAATATACTGTAATTACTATTGGATTGTATGAATCCACTGAATGCATTAATTCTCTACCTCTTGTTCAAGATCCCGGCCAAGTTCACAAGAATATTGCCATGATATGCTGTCACCATCTTGCAGTATATATTCAGAGCAACCTATAGACGGACTCTGACCATTTACAAAGAATACCCAACCTGACAGATCACCAAAGTCATGCTCATAAATGTAATTTATACCGGCAATATATGCAGCCTGCTTGGTACCATTATTTTCCATTTGAATTTTATATTTTTTGGTAGCCTCTACTAATATGTCGTAGACACTGTCCCCTGCCTCTATGGCAAATTCTGTTTCTTCTAAGATGATGCCGTCTCGTGGAATATGACTGTCTTGACTTTTATCAACAATTGTATCGCACCTGATTGTCATGGTTACTGTTCCGATTGTATCAGTCTTAGGTGGTTGCGTCTCGTTATAATACTCATCAGCGCACTTAAAATCTGTAACACATATAATACAAACAGCAACCAGAACGGCTACTAATACAGCTATAAAATTCTTAATATTTCTCTTCTTTATAACAAACAATATAACACAGACTACAAGTCCGGCTGCTACCGCGACAATACATGCAGTTAATTTGTATGAGCTATCCGCCGTGTTGCTACTATCTCCTGCATCATGAGTAGGACAGATTGTAGGTGTCTGTGTAGGCTTTGCAGACTGGCTGCCTGTAGGCCCAGGAGTAGGTATATTACCTGTGTCCGCTCCCTTTGACTGAGCATATGACATCATTGCCATAAACACCTGCACTGTTGCATTCTCATTAGATGTGCTACCTGCTAAATGGCAGAAGCTGCCATCTTCTAATCTGAATGTCTCTATATTATCTATAATTGTCTTGTTATTTTTAACAAAACGCAAATCCGTAAGGCCATCAATACCAAGACTTGTCAGTGCCATCAGTACCTGTGCACCACTTTCAGGGTTATTCACACCGTAACTGGCAAAGCCGCCATTATCAAGCTGTTTTGTCGATAGAAATTCAAGTGCCCTGTCTATAGCAGCGGCAACCTGCGCATTTTCACCATAATAAGGAGCCAGAGCCTGTACTGTCATTGCAGTTACATCTACATCACCATACTGACCTGTAATAGACCAACCGCCGTCCTGACGCGTCATGGATAATATATCGCTGATGACGCTGTCTATCGTTTTTGTAGGACAGCTATATCCCCTTTCCAGCAACATGAGGCCATACGCAAGGCTCATAATCCCCTGCTTGCCAATGGACTCGTTTACAGTATTTTGTATATATGGGTCCTGACTGCCTGTGCAAATAAGAGCCAATGCATATTTCTGCCTTGTTGATGCAGAAGCCACATCATTCTCACTTAAATATTTAAGCAAAGCCTCTTCATACTTGTGAAAATCATATCCCTCCTGCCGGCTGATGGCAATAATATACCATTCAGATGCACGTCCGGCCTCCTCTGTAAGCTGGCCATCAATCCAGGCCTGTACGTCATCAGCACCTGCCTGCTGCAATTTGTACACAGTAACACCGTGAGCAAGGCTTTGAGCCCTGCTCACGATATCGTCATTTGTAGCAAGCACAGGCGTGCTAAACGCTGTGACAAATACTAATATTATTATAAATATTCGTAATCTTTTATTTTTCATAAATCTTTTTTCCGGCAACAATAGTTGTAGCAGCAAAGATAAACACCATAGCTGCCATCATTATGTACAAAGAGCTATCACCTGCATCAGGATTTGCTGCAACATTTACTTTGCACACAGGCGGCACCAAGGTCTGCGTTGATGATACAGCGCTAATTACATAGCTACCTGAATCCGGAAGCTTAATTGTAACTTTGCCGTCTTTGTCTGTTTTATATTCTGTAGCATTGCCATTGATTGTGATTGTAGCATTCTCTACAGGCATATAAACAGGTGCCCAGTTTGCATCATATCCCATGTACGAAAGTGTGAGAGTTATATCCTGACCAGCCTTTGCATCTGTTGATGTAATATCAAAATATGAGTAAACATCTGACCAATCTGATGATGCATACACGAAAGCTGTAACACAGTCGCCATCCTTTACAGTATCTGCCAGGCTAAAGCATGAGTTGTTATTTACGTAATATCCGTAGCTACCACTCTTGTCTCCCCACAAAGTACCAAGACTAAGACCGTAATCACCTGTGTAATAGCTGTATCCTCCGGCTGCGCCGCCGTCATACTTTGACTCATGGGCGCAATACAGCGCATCATTTACAGTCAGTGCTCCGTCACTGTCAATATCTGTTACAGTAATAGCCTCCTGCGTTACCACCAGCTGACCCTTTGCGGCGATTGTAACATAAGCTGTAGCTGACAAGGTAGCTTCTTCTGCAGCTAAGGCGCAAACTCCAAAGGTAGCTGTTAACATTAATACAACAAATAATAATGCTAATAATTTCTTCATTTTTCTAACCTCTTTCCTTAAATTACTTCTTAGCATCTGCAGATATGGCAGGTGTACATTCTGTTTCCGCATTGCCGGACTCAGCTCGTCTGATTTTCTCTTGAGTGCGTCGGCGCTTGGCACGTATCCTCTTTTCTATCTTCTGTTGCAGCTTGTCATCGCTACGCGGAGGTTTGATATCGGCCACCTCCAATGCTCTTGGCCATGGGCCTAAGAATGCCTTGATGGCAACTACCTCCTTCTCGTCAAAGTCAGATCTTCTTGGGTACCTTGTCTCACCCTCAGCAATTAGCGATCTGTACTTGTCCTGAAGAAGTGTGACACAATCCTCTTTGCTTAATTTGTTTTCCGTCATAAATAATCCTTTCGTAAAACAAAAAACGTTTCCTTATCCGATTTTGATAAGAAAACGTAGCAACCTTCTGCGCGATGTATAGTAAATAGGTACTCTTTCCATTGCATCGCAAACAATAACGGCTACACTTTTCATATCCAAAAATGCTACGGCAGTTTTCTTTACTGCCGATACCTTGAGCGTATTTATGGTGAGTATTCCGACTTATGAAGGTTGTCTTCAATTACGGTAATGATGGTTGCGACGGATTTGCACCGAACTTCCCTCTTATCTGATTTGTATCAGAACCAAAACGCTGTTTACGAACGTAAGCATATCATGTTTTATTCTGTTATTCAATATGGTTTTATTGTTTTATTTACTACTTCATGTTACAATATGCGCTATATTTTACGGAGGTTTTATTATGGACAGTAAAATAGAATTAAACAACAAACGTGTTAAGCTAGCATGTTATGCAACAAATATCTCAATGTCAGTTATTGGAAATCTTTCCCCTGTTTTATTTTTAACTTTCAGAAATATATATGGTATTTCTTACTCTCTATTAGGTTTGTTAGTGTTGATAAACTTCTCAACACAGCTACTTATTGACTTGATTTTTTCCTTCTTTTCACATAAATTCAATATAAGTCTTACGGTGAAAATAACCCCTGTATTATCAGCAGCAGGTCTTCTTGTATTTTCATTGTGGCCGGTATTTTTCCCATCATATGCCTATGTAGGTCTTGCAATCGGCACTGTTATATTCTCTGTATCAGGAGGACTTGCAGAGGTGCTTATCAGCCCTGTTATCGCAGCACTTCCCGCAAAAGATCCTGACAGAGAAATGAGTAAGCTCCATTCGATTTACGCTTGGGGTGTTGTATTTGTAATAATAATTGCCACTTTATTTTTATTTTTTGTTGATAATAAATACTGGTATATTTTGGCATTAGCTTTTACTGTAGTGCCTATTGTTGCAGCTCTTTTATTTTCAAAAGCCACTTTACCTCCGATGAACACCAGCACAAAGACATCAGGTGTATTACACTATTTGAAAAACAAAGGCTTATGGCTTTGTTTCTTCGCTATTTTTTTAGGAGGAGCAGCAGAATGTACAATGGCACAATGGAGTTCCGGATATATTGAGAAAGCCTTAAATATTCCTAAAATCTGGGGAGATATTTTTGGAGTAGCGCTCTTTGCAGTAGCACTTGGTCTTGGCCGGACATTGTATTCAAAATATGGTAAGAATATTGGTCGCGTATTAGTTTTAGGTGCCACAGGTGCAGTTATTTGCTATCTTACTGCTGCAATATCCAATATTGCTATTATTGGTTTGATTGCATGCGCATTAACAGGCTTCTGCGTGTCTATGTTATGGCCCGGTAACCTTATTGTGGCTTCAGACAGATTTCCTGAAGGCGGCGTATTTATATATGCAATGATGGCGGCAGGCGGAGACCTTGGCGCTTCAGTAGGACCTCAATTGGTAGGTGTTATAACAGACTTTGCAATTGCTAACGACAAGATAGCTGCCTTTGCAGAGAGTATAAGCCTTAGTGCTGATCAATTGGGCATGAAAATCGGAATGTTAGTAGGTATGATGTTCCCATTAATTGGTATCCCTGTATACTTACATATAATGAAATACAAAAAGAAAGTCTAATATCACTACTTTCCAGTTGATTTATTCTCCTTTATGCATTAAAATACATAACCAGTAATTACCATATAAGGAGGAAATATTATATGAAAATGATTTATAATGTTGAAGACAAGCCTAAGTTCTTACAATGTTTAATCTTTGGTCTTCAACAGTTATTGGCAATCATGGCAGCAACTTTAGTAGTACCTGTTATTATCAATGGTAACGCAGGACTCGAAGGCGATAACGCCATGAGCACAGCAGCAGCTCTCTTTGGTGCTGGCGTAGGTACATTTGTTTACTTACTTTTCACAAAATTTAAGAGCCCTGTTTTCTTAGGTTCATCCTTTGCTTTCATCGGCTCTATGACAGCTGCATTTGCAGGTGCTGCAGGATCTGTTACACTTGGTTACCTGGGACTTATTCTTGGTGCTATCTTTGCAGGTCTTGTTTATGTTGTTATCGCTGTTATTGTTAAATTTGTTGGTGTTGGCTGGATTAACAAATTAATGCCGGCAGCTGTTATTGGACCTACAGTTGCAATTATCGGTTTATCACTGGCAGGAAATGCAGTTGGTGATATCGTTTCCGGTGGTGTAAAGACTCCTGTAACTGAATATCTTGTTGACACAGCTGATGGTATCCCTCAAATTGTAGAAAATACCAAAATGGTATCTGTTGCATCTCCGCTTATCGCTCTTCTTTGTGGACTTGTTACTCTTGTAACAGTAGTTCTTTGTTCAACATATGGAAAGAAGATGTCAAGACTCATTCCTTTCATCATTGGTATCCTTGCAGGATATGCAGTATCTCTTATCTTTACTGTTATCGGTAATGCAGCTGATATTGATGCACTAAAAGTTCTTAGCTTTGATTCTTTTAAAGCTCTTACTGATGGTGGTATTACAATAAATACTTTCCTTCAGGCACCTGACTTTACTTTCTTAACAGCAGTTAAAGGCTTTAGCGATATTAACGCTTCATATATCGGAACTATTGCATTAGCATATATTCCTGTAGCATTCGTTGTATTTGCTGAGCATATTGCAGATCATAAGAATATTTCCTCTATTATTGAAAGAGATCTTCTTGAGAAGCCCGGCCTGTCACGTACACTTCTTGGTGATGGCGTAGGTTCAATGGCTGGTGCTGTTCTGGGCGGATGTCCTAATACTACATACGGAGAATCTGTTGCTTGTGTTGCTATCACTCGTAATGCTTCTGTAGTTACAATTATGACAGCAGCTGCAATGGCTATTATAATTTCATTCGTATCACCATTCATCGCTTTCGTTAACTCAATACCTTCTTGCGTAATGGGTGGTGTATGTATGGCTCTGTATGGATTCATTGCTGTTAGTGGTCTTAAGATGGTACAGCGAGTTGACCTTAATAAGAACCGTAACTTATTCGTTGTGTCAGCAATCCTTATTGCAGGTATCGGTGGTCTTACTCTTAACTTCGGTAAGATTACAATTACAGCTATTGCAACAGCGCTTATCCTTGGTATCCTCGTCAATGTAATTCTTTCTAAGAAAGGTACAGATGAATTAGAGGAAGAAAACAGCGAAGAAAACGCTCAATAATTATTTTATATTAATAAAGCATTTACCACCGAGGTTCTTGATTACCTCGGTGGTTTTGTTTGAAGTTTTATTTATAATCAGTTTTGGGCTTACTCAATTAATTGCACATAGTAAAAATGTGGGCAACCCCGTCTTTTTACCGTGAAGCTATCTTTTCAATATTAATTTTCAAATATATCAGATGACTCTACCTTCTCAAACTTTATGATTGCATATCGTAATAAATATGATAAAAAAAACACTATACTGTCTATAAACAGTACCATAGTCATAATAAGCCAGTGATATTCACGATTAAAATACCAGTCAATATCAGGAGCAAACCAGTTTACTACCCATATAACAGGAATAAAAGGTAAATAAGCATGCCTAGCAAACCAAGATTGTGCGGCTACTTTTACTTTCTCTCCGCATTTTTTACAAACATAAATAGAATTTTTATATTTTTCCGGCTTATAAGGGTATTTGAAACATTTAAAAAATCCAGGCCTATGTCTACACAACATATCAGGTCTCCTCCTGTTCCCTTACGTATCCACCTCTGCGATAACCCTGCATGGAATGCCGGAACTGCCCACATAATTCATAGGATATGTATGTGCTTGAAAAACACCACCATTATCTACAACTGTCTTGAGGTTACATAGATTCTCTATAACAAATGTTCCTCTATCGGCGCACTTACGGTCAATAGGCACATGCTCCTTACCCAGGCGTATACCGCCAAAATCCACACCTATTATAGAAACACCCTTGTCTAATAGTGCATCGATTAGTTCATACGATAACGGACGATTTCCGGCATAATACTCTTTCGTTCCATATATATGATCTTCAATGTATCCTGAATAAAATGCAACAAACATATTCGCATGCACTTTATTCAGGTCAATATCACAAATATTTATTTCATCTGTATTTACAGAAGAAACATCGAATACAACCGCCTTACGACTTGTATATTCCAGGGGAAACTCTCTATCCATTACATCGAAATGTGTGCCAAGATGTCCTGTAAGAGCCTTGTTGCCCTGTGCAGAATCATTTTGTACCATTTCAGGTGTAAGCTTAAGAGTTATATCAATCAGCACTCTTTACCTCTGATGCAGTTTCTTTTTCAACTATTCCTTGTAAGCTCGACGCAAGCCCTGCTAAGCCTTGTATCTCACTTGGTATAATAATCTTTGTAGCCTTACCATCAGCTGCCTTTTCAAAGGCTTCAAGCTTCTTCATAAGCAAATATCCTTCACTTGGATTTGCTTCATTAATCATTGCAATACCCTCTGCAATAGCCTTCTGTACGGCCAGGATAGCCTCTGCTTCACCCTCTGCCTCGCGAATTTTCTGTTCGCGTACAGCTTCAGCATGAAGAATTGCAGATTGTTTCTCAGCCTCAGCTGCAAGAATCATACTTTCCTTATTACCTTCTGCTACAAGAATCTTACTTGCTTTCTCACCCTCTGCGCGAAGAATTGCTTCTCTTCTCTGACGTTCTGCCTTCATTTGCTTTTCCATAGCATCCTGAATCTCTGACGGTGGGATAATGTTCTTAAGCTCTACACGGTTAACCTTAATACCCCAGGGATCTGTAGCCTCATCAAGAATTGTTCTGATTTTAGCATTGATAGTATCACGGGAAGTAAGAGTATGGTCTAATTCCAATTCACCAATAATATTACGAAGTGTTGTAGCAGTAAGGTTCTCAATTGCCTGCATAGGCATCTCAACACCGTAAGCATACAACTTAGGGTCAGTAATCTGGAAGAATACAACAGTATCAATTTGCATTGTTACGTTATCCTTAGTAATAACCGGCTGAGGTCTGAAGTCTACAACCTGTTCTTTGAGAGAAACAATTTTTGATACCTTTTCAAACAGAGGTTTCTTAAAGTGAAAACCTGTCTGCCATGTTTCACTGTAAACGCCAAGACGTTCAATAACATAAGCCTTTGACTGCGGTACAATTTTAATGTTTGCCGCAATGATAATAAGAATAATAAAAACGATGCCTCCTGCAATAATGTATGGAATCATACTTCTTTCCTCTCTTTCTAAATAATTATATTTTAGCAACTATAACCTTAACGCCCTCGATTTTCTCGATGCGTACAATTGAATCTTTTTCAATTATTTCATTATTCTGGGACTTCGCCGACCATACTTCTCCCTTGACCTTAACCTGACCAAGACCCTGAATATTATTAATATCCTCTATAACTACAGCTTCCGCGCCAAGACATCTGTCAGCATTAGTAGGCTGTACACGTCCCCTAAGAAATCTTCTGGCCGCCTTACGTGTGAAAATAATCGCAATTGCAGTAACAACGATAAAACAAACGATCTGAAGCCATATCATCTCAGGAACAATAAAATACACTATCAATGCAACCAAACTACCTAACGAAAACCATACAGTAGTAAGTTGCGGCGTAATTGCTTCAGCCAGCAAACAAATTATAAATATCGCTACCCATACAATCCACAACATATTCTGCCACCTCCAAACGTTCTTTTACTGATATTATACATACATATGATATAAAATGCAATAAATCTAATTATAACGCCTTATATAGTTTGTTCAACCTTTCTTCAGACATTTGAGGAGTATTCTCAAGCTGAAAAGGAATGTCAAGTTTCTTATACTTCTCCAGACAAAGCTTCTTAAACGGAAGCAATTCAATCTTTTTTATACAACCATATCCGCTCAACAGTTGACCTAGTTTCTTGATATCATCAATGCTGTCATTAATCCCAGGAACAACCACATGTCGTATCCATGTATCCTTGTGCATATTCTCCAACTCATCAAGAAAACTTATAGCAGACTTTAAGGACTGTCGTGTATATCTTATATACTCATCCTCTGTTGTCATTTTGATGTCAAGTAGCACTAGGTCAACAACTCCCAGAAGCTTTTTCACAGAATCATTTAGCACCACACCGCTTGTATCAATTGCAATATGCAGTCCGTTTTCTTTTAAAATCGTAGCAACTTCATATAGATAATCAGCCTGCATACATGGCTCTCCACCTGAAAATGTCACACCGCCATCCTTTATATAAGGCTTATAACGAAGTATCTTAGCGGCCAAATCATTTACTGTATATTCTTCCCCGCTGTGAAAATCCCATGTATCCGGATTGTGGCAGTATATGCATCTTAAAGGACAACCGGACATAAAGACTACAGCCCTAACGCCCGGCCCATCAACGGTACCCATAGATTGTATACTGTGAATCCGACCTGTCATATTTTATACCGATTCATGGAAAGTACGACTAATGACTTCCTTCTGCTGCTCCTTAGATAGTTTATGGAAATTAACTGCATATCCTGATACTCTGATTGTAAGATTCGGATATAATTCCGGGTTTTCCATAGCATCTATCAGCTTCTGTCTGTCAAGTACATTAACATTAATATGATGAGCATGTTGCATAAAATAACCATCCAGAATGGATACAAGATTATTAATTCTGTCATTATCTGTTTTACCAAGAGCAGCCGGAACAATTGAGAAAGTATTAGATATTCCATCTCTACAAGAGTCATAACACAGCTTTGCCACAGAATTAAGAGAAGCAATAGCGCCATTTGCTTCGCGGTTATGCATTGGGTTAGCTCCGGGAGCAAAAGGTTCTCCGGCTTTTCTGCCATCAGGAGTAGAGCCTGTTTTCTTTCCGTACACTACATTACTTGTAATTGTAAGTACTGACAAAGTATGTTTTGCACCCTTATATGTAGGATTCTTTCTGAGTTCTGTAATGAATCTGTCCAGTAGTTCTGTTGCAATAGAGTCAACTCTATCATCATCATTACCATATTTTGGGAAATCTCCTTCAATCTCAAAGTCAGTAATAAGGCCATTCTCACCGAATACCGGTCTAACCTTTGCATACTTGATTGCGGATAAGCTATCTGCAATAACGGAAAGTCCTGCCACACCAAATGCCATAACACGCTCTACATCAGTATCATGGAGCGCCAGTTGCAATCTCTCATATGCGTATTTGTCATGCATAAAATGAATAACATTCATGGTGTCAACATATTCACCGGCAAGCCAGCTCATATAGTAATCAAGACGATGTCTTACCTCTGTATAATCTAACACATTATCCTGCATCGGTGGCATAACCGGTCCGATTTGCATATTGTATTTCTCATCGCGTCCACCATTAAGAGCCATCAGTAAAGTCTTAGGTAAGTTACATCTAGCGCCAAAGAACTGGGTTTGTTTACCTATTTTCATTGCACTGACACAGCATGCAATAGCATAATCATCTCCATACACAGGACGCATCAGATCATCATTTTCATATTGAATTGAATCAGTCTCTATAGATACTCTGGCACAATAACGCTTAAAGTCTTCAGGCAGACTCTCAGACCAAAGAATTGTAAGATTCGGTTCCGGTGCTGATCCTAAATTATATAATGTATGCAGAAATCTAAATGAATTCTTAGTTACCAGTGTCCTGCCATCTTCGCCCATACCGCCAACGGCCTCTGTAATCCAAACAGGATCTCCACCAAACAGCTCATTGTACTCAGGTGTACGCAAGTGACGTATCATACGAAGCTTCATAACCAATTGGTCAATTAATTCTTGAGCACCGGCCTCATCTAACAAACCTAGTCGCATGTCTCTCTCAATATATATATCGAGAAAAGTACCTACACGCCCCAGCGACATAGCCGCACCATTTTGCTCCTTATTAGCTGCAAGGTAGCCAAAATACAGCCATTGTACAGCTTCTCTGGCATTAACAGCCGGCTTTGATATATCACAACCATACATTGTAGCCATCTCTTTGAGCTTCTCAAGGAAAGAGATCTGCTTATATAATTCTTCAGACAGACGTATATTTTCTTCTGTCATACGTTTTCTGCCAAGTTCTATTTTATCTTCTTTCTTCCTCTCAATAATATAGTCTACACCGTATAGTGCTACCCTACGATAGTCACCTATAACACGGCCTCTACCGTATGCATCCGGCAAACCTGTAAGTATACCGGCATGTCTCATAGCTTTCATAGTATCAGTATACACTCTAAAAACACCATCGTTATGAGTAGTGCGATAAAAGAATTCTTGTTCTATTTCCTGCGATAGTTCATAGCCATAAGCTTTACAAGCACTCCTGGCCATTCTAATACCACCAAACGGATTTACACCTCTCTCAAGAGGAGCACCTGTCTGCAAACCGACAATGAGCTCGTCTTCTTTCTTAAGGTATGCTGCAGGATAACTGGTAAGAGATGATACTGTTCTTGTGTCAATTGACAGTACTCCGCCCGCAGCCTTCTCTTCGTCTAGCTTCTCACTGTATGCATTAAAGAGTCTCTTAGTTCTATCTGTAGGTCCCTCAAGGAAGCTCTCGTCTCCTATATATGGAGTGTAATTCTTCTGTATAAACTCTCTTACATTTATATCATCACACCATTTACCTTGAATAAATCCATGCCACTGTGAAAAGTTATTATTCATAATCAATTTTCTCTCCTTAATAAAAATACCATCGCACCGATAACAAAAAAGGGCAGTTTTGTTACGTTAAAACAAAACTGCCCAGACGGTCGGCTTGTTATGCTCCGGCTTCCCATAGGTTATCCTATTTTTCCGTCAGTAACCGGGCAATTTACGTGTTTGATTATATAATAATCACCACATAAAAATCAATACCGAAATAAAATTTTACTTTTTCTTCTTAATTACAAGAGCTGCACCTAAAATCAACATTACCTGTGCGATAGCACTTGATGATCCACATCCGCCATCCTCGCTCTTTGGAGCTTCTGTTGCAGCCGGAGGATTTGTTACAGGAGCCTTAGTCGGAGCAGGTGTCTTGTTAGGATCCTCTGTAGGAGCTGCTGTAACTTCTACATACTTACCTGAATATATGAATACCTCATTAATATCAACAGATGAGTGTGCTGTATCGCCTGTTATGCCAGAATCTCTGCTACAACCATCACCTACTGCAGTGAAGTTGAATCTAATAGCATCTGTGTTCCATAATGTATCAAAATCAACTTCCAATACAGGTCCCATAGGTTCACCTTCAGGTAATGTATAAACAGTCTCCCACTTACCTTGAACCAGTACCTCTACATTCATGCCTGTAACATCTGACCAGGTTGTATCCTGATACAGAGCAAAACCTGCCAGGTTTGTATCCTCATCAAGACAAATCGTAAACCACTGAGGAATTGAGTGCTGAGCACTACCCCATTTTGTTGCGAAGTCATAGTCAATAGCGTTCTTAACAGGCTGAGCTTGTGATGAGCAAAGAATTGTTGTGCTATCAGGATCAAACTCAATCTCACGTGTCAGGTTGGGCACGATACCTGTGTTACCTGCACCACCATCAAAAACTTGTGAAACTGACGCTTTATCATCGTAGATCTCAATTTCAGCAAATTCGGCTGCTGTAGCAGTAGGAATAACATCTGTTGCAGCAATATAGAATCTCATAGCTGTTACTGATATAGGAGTATCTAAAAGATATTCATAAGTATCCCAAAGCATTGCATCAACAATGCTGCCACCTTTGACATTAGTATCAAATTCCAGATCTTCTTCGCCAACAACCTTCAGATCGATCCATTCCTCGCCACCATTCTGATACTGAATAGTAAACTTTCCGATATTGGAATAACCTTGTACGCTTTGCCAAACTTTAACTCCGCCAACATTCTGTGCAGCAGCAAAAGTGACAGATACCCACTGATCGTGACCTTCAGCTACAGTAGCACTACCCCATTTATTGCCAAAATTACCATCGAATACGTTGAAGCCGGGGTCACCTTCCTCACAATCATATTCCTGATGTCCCCATGTGCCTGACCAGTGATACTCCTGGGCTTCTGCTATTGCAATATTGTTCTTCTGTGATATTACAATAGTGTCATTTGCTTCCTCAGCATTAACTGCGAGAACAGACGACAACATAGTCACCATACATACTATAGCTATTACTATAGCCAAAACTGATTTTCTTTTCATACAAAAATCTCCTTTCATATTACCTTTCTTTTATATATCAATTATACGTTATAACAAAATTATACTCTGTTTTCTCACGGGGTGCAAACGTAGTCCATACCCATTTACTATCTCCCGATAATTCAATAGTATTTTCTGCTTTAGCGCCATTAATCATAACTGCTGCTTCTGATATATCTGAATCAAAAGGCCCAAAACGCATTTTCACCTGTCTGATAGTATCTATGTTATCAAAGTGTATTTTCGCCTTTTGTACCCCTGACTCAGGGTATGATATAGCAAAATCTACTACAGCATCCGTATGCTCTACTTTAAATTTCTTTACCGATACATTCCAATTCTCCGCAAGACGCGGTATTATTTTCAACTGAGTCTTATCCCCAAGCACCGGTGATATACCCATTGATAGTAAATATACAGAAAGAACCTCACTGGTATGAATCTGATTCTCGAAGTCTCCCACTCTTCGAATATACTCTCTACTTGTATCTACAGCAAAAGCCTCAGGTACACCATACTTATCAGGTGCATACGGCGAATAACAAATCTTCGATAAATTATTCATTAAAATCGTTACATCTTGCATTTTATCCAACATCATAGCATTCTGCAGTATAGTAGCATGATCGTAACCAGTTCCCCAAGGGCCCCAATATCCGTCATCTTTGGCTATCATCTCTCCAAGGTCAGCATCGTAAGACTTCATAGTGCGCTCTACCCAAGGCTGATACATATCAGCGGTATCATAGCCATATAAATATCTCATAAATCCAAGCGCCGGATCTCTGTCTTTGCCCTCATATTCAAAATTCCATGTACCATCACTATTTGTAAAGAAATCAAGAATGCCTTTATCAAATCTCTCAGCACAAGCTTTCCATCTGGTAGCTACATCATGTTTCCCTGCAGCCTCAGCCATTTCAATATACGCAAGCAAGCCAAGATAACAAGGCTCGTTGCAATATAGAGAATAACCCATCCATCCGACAACACCTTCTGATTCTGCATACAATACATTATTGGTACAATAAGTTATATCTTCATGTTCAAAACACCACAGTATCCATTCTGCCGCTTCGTTTATATACTTCCAATTATTATCCACCCATTCTTTGGTGCCGCCACGGCTCTTCCATACATTCCAGTTAGACAGCATCATCATACCATGTCCGTCTTGTTCTGCATTTGCCAGATTCCAGTTCTCATCACCGTAGACTTCCGGATTATTATATTTTGTCAGGTGAAAATTATCCTTCTTGTAGCTACGTGGATCTGCAACATCCATAGCAAGATGTCCGGGAATAGGAATACCAAAGACTGTCAAGTTATTTTCCGGATAAAACATCATTGATCTATTTTCAAAATTCACAGACAACTCCGCCCTGTCAATAAGACCATATGCATTCAACACCAACATAGTCTTGTTTCGTGAATACATTCTATGACCATAGGCCCCGCCCATAGTATATGTACCAATACCACCGTAAAAATACTGTTCTGTATAACTAAGTGATTCTCCTAAAAAGCCTCTGTCGTCTGCTCTTGTGGCCAAATCAGTTAATGAGAAATCAATAACTCCGTTGGCAATATTTGCATATGGTGTTCCGGTGAAATATATTTGAGGTCCTTTGTATGTATCTGAATATGTGTACTCAGGTGCATTCAGCCAGTCTTTCTCACAAGTAGCCGTAGCGAGACAAAGACGGTCAAGATCATTTATTATTTTATCTGTAATCGGATTGCTGCTCAAAATTGTATGTGTGTCATAAAACTCATCAATAGCCTTTATGGAATATATTTTATCACCGGATATACCGGACATAATATAATCGTCATCAGGTATGTCCGCGAATACATGAACTCCATGTATTACTGCGTTACCTTCTTTCTCACTATTATGAATCAAATACACTGCCTTTAGTTGTTTAGAACTATCTGTCTCTATTCTGAGTGCACAATGTTCATTTGCTTCCCATGCTCCATACAGGAAAAGAGTCTTTTGTAACAACTCTGATAACTCTGGATCTGATCCCTCACCCTTGAAAGGTCTCGGAGCTACTTTCCAATTATCATACCACCACAGAGTATATCCATATATAAGAGGTACATTATCAATAGTGCCATCTGAATACTCCAGCTGGATACCTGCCATTTTATTACCTATAAAGCGAACTTTACTATATGCAGTATCTCCCCATGGCCATGTGCCACCATTATCCGGAAAATAGTATCCTCCTATAATATATACATATTTCGCTTTATCTCCTGTTTGATTTTGTGCAGACCAAATATTCTGGCGATTCGCAGTAGATGCATTATCCATTGATGCCTACCTCCTGCTTCTTTTTCCTAATAACTATTACAGCTACACATACAGCTATACCTACACATACACAAGCAATAATAACAATTATATACATAGGGAAAGATGATTCATTATTTGTCTCTACATCTGATACAACAGTAGTAGCAACCAGGTCATACTGTGTATTGACTGTTGGTTCTAATGTTATCCATGCCCATTTGCTATCTCCGGAAGTAATCAGGTCAGATTCAATATTTTCTCCGTTAACAGTAATTGTAGCAGACTCTGTATTTATATCAAAAGGTCCGAAACGATATTGTACAGTCTTGAGAGTATCTAATTCGTGGAACTTAATACTTGCAGTCTGAATTCCATTCTTTGGTGATTTTACCTCAAGAGCCAGTCTTGCATTTGTGTGTTCTACCTGGAAATCCTCCACAGCAACATTCCAATCTGCTGCAAGGCGAGGCATGATTTTCACAGTAGTATTATCCGATGTTACAGGCGACACACCCATAGATAATAAGTAAACAGATAAAACTTCTGTTGTATGTATCTGATTCTCAAAATCTCCTACTCTGCGCACATACTCCCTCTTAGTATCCACTGCAAAGGCCTCGGCAACACCGTAAACATCCGGTGCATCAGGATCATAGCAAACCTTTGACAGATTATTCATAAGAATTGTAGCATCTGACATCTTATCCAAGAGTAATGCGCTTTGTAATATTGTTGCATGATCATATCCTACACCCCAAGGGCCCCAGTAACCGTCATTCTTATCCAGCATCTCCTGCAAATCACCAGCGTATGATTTCTTAGCACGTTCTAACCAATCCTGGTTCATATCTGCAGTATCATAGCCATACAAATATCTCATATATGCAAGAGAAGGATCTCTGTCCTTACCTTCGTATTCAAAATTCCATGTGCCATCCTCGTTTGTGAAGAAATCAAGTATTCCCTGTCCAAATTTTTCAGCACATTCTCGCCATAGAGCAGCTTCTTCTGTCTTTCCGGCAACCTCTGCCATCTCTATATACGCTAATAAGCCAAGGTAGCATGGCTCATTGCAATATAAAGAATATCCCATCCAACCTACTACACCCTCTGACTCAGCATACAATACATTATTGGTACAATATGTAAGATCAGCATTCTCAAAACACCATACGATCCATGTAGCAGCTTCGTTGATATACTGCCAATTATCCTCAACCCACTGTTTACTGGATCCATTGCTCTTCCATACGCTCCAGTTAGAGAGCATCATCATACCATGTCCATCCTGTTCCATATTGGCAAGATTCCAATTATCTTTACCATATTTTACCGGATCATTATACTTTGTTAAGCCAAAGTTAGTCTTCTTGTAGTTGAGCGGATCTGCAATATCCATTGTGAAATGTCCGGGAATATCTATGCCAAAGATTTTTAAATTGTGTTCAGGATAATACATTAACTGTCTATTAATATATCCAAGTGTATGCTCCGCACGGTCTGTATAACCGTATCCATTGAGAACCAGCATAGTTTTGTTTCTGGAATACATTCTTGTAGAATAGGCACCGCCCATTGTATATGTTCCGATACCACCATAAAAATACTGTTCTGTATATTTTAATGACTCTCCAAAGAATCCCGTATCATCTGCGCGGGTCGCAATATCTGTCAGTGAAAAGTCAATAACACCATTAGCAATATTTGCATACGGCGTACCTGTGAAATATATCTTTGGCCCAGTATATTTATCAGAATATGTGTATTCAGGAGCATTAAGCCAGTCCTGAGAAGATGTAGCAACTCCAAGACACAGAGTGTCAAGAGCTTCAGAAATTCTTTCCGGGAAAGGATCTGTACTATCTATTGTATGAGACAGAAAGTACTCATCAGTCGCTCTGATCTTATATGCATTGCCATTACTTGTACCGCGTATAGTACCTGACGGTTCACTGTCAAATACATGTACATCATGTATTACTGCTTTACCTTCCTTCTCAGGATTATCTACAAAGACGATGTCCTTAAGAGCTTTTGTCTGATCAGGTTTGATTCTGATAGCACAATACGGATTACCGTTATACGCGCCATACACGTGGAGTGTATCCTGAAGCAATTGAGATAATGTCTCATCAGCACCCTTTCCTTTGAAGGGAAGCGGTGCGGCGCGCCAATTATCGTACCACCACAGGGTATATCCATATATTAGCGGTATTGTATCTTTACTGCCATCTGCATATTGTATCTCAATATCACCCATGTTATTACCAATAAAACGAGATATCGGATAGCCTGTATCACCCCAGGGCCATGTACCGCCATTATCCGGATCATGGTAACCGCCAACAATATATATGTATTTGACAGATTCACCTGAAGAAGACGATGAAGTCCAAAGAGTTACATCAGTAGAATCAGCCATACTGCTATGTTGAACTGTCAGACAAAAAACGCCAGTCATGACAGCTGCTATAAGTAGTAAACTGCAAATCCATATTCTATATCGCATTAACGTATCCCCTCCGTGATAGCTTATATAACAATTTAAAAATATATTTGTATTTTATGAACATTTTATGTCGTAATGCGTCATAGGTAAATGGACGATTCCGTGATTTTTTTGTAATATTTCTCACTTGGCGCGCATTATAATTCTAATCCTCTTCCCATTTGGGATTTCCTGCCAACATTCTTCTTTGATTCTCTGCTATAGTCTCACTAATGGCGTCTTCATAGCCTGTAAGCGCAGAGAAAGGCGCAAACTGGGCTGCTCTTTCTGATATAGACATAGGAACATGTTTGTAGGACACATGATGTGGCAGATTAATTATATCTTCATACGAGCGTCTGCGTCCCAGTTCATCTTTGTACGATTCATTCATGCCCGATGTCCTCCTATCTGAGAATTTCTACCCTTTGCGGTAGCTCCTTCTTCTAGATTCATACCCTTTAAAACTGCATTTTTACCGTATTTTTTCTTTATATCAAGCATTGCCTTTTGCATATTCTTTTCACGCATTAATGCTCTTTCTTCCTCTTCACGTTTCTTTTGTTGTTCCTCATAATCTGTAAAAAGATCGTATTGTTCAACCCCCTTATTCTCTTGCGCCTGTTGCTCAGTAATAACCAGGCCGGCAGCAAGAGATATACGCCTCACTAGCAAATCAGGATTTGTGATCCTGTTATACAGTTCATTTACTGCATTGATTATAATTTTGGACGAAGATGTAAATTGTTCCAGATTTATAGTGCCGTGAGCATGTTTTGGCACTTTGCGTCCGTATGCGTCAATAGTTATCTCTCCTGTATAATTCTTTGCCTTCTCCGGATCAGTAAGATTGTCAATATCATATCCAATTGTGAGGATGATTTGTTTTGTTACCATTCTTTTGTCAACAAGATCAAGCACAAGCATATCTGCCATCTCGCGTACAACAAGGCCGGCCTTATCAAATGTATATGGAGAGTGAAGTACCTGCCCGGACACCAAGCTATGATTATCAGGCTTGTATGCCTTAATATCAGCAATAGTACATGGCTCCCAACCCCAGGCATGATCTATTAGAAGCTGGGCATTCACTCCAAACAATTTATATAACAAATCCTCATTATAGTACTCATTTTCCTTACCAATAGAGCACCTGGCAACATCTCCCATTGTGTACAATCCATGAGTTTCCAGTTTCTTTGCATATCCTTTACCTACTCGCCAGAAATCAGTAAGCGGCCTGTGATGCCACAGCTGTTTTCTGTAAGACATCTCATCAAGTTCCGCAATACGTACACCATTTTCATCAGGCTCTGTGTGTTTTGCAGCAATATCCAATGCCACTTTACACAAATACATATTTGGCCCGATACCTGCAGTCGCTGTGATGCCTGTCGTTGTCATAACATCCTTGATTACCATAGATGTAAATTCATGAGGTGTCATTTTATACGTATTCAGGTATGCAGTTACATCCATAAACACTTCATCTATGGAATACACATGAATATCCTCAGGGGCGATATATTTTAGATAAACATTATAAATACGAGTACTATATTCAATATAATATGCCATTCTTGGCGGAGCGGCAATATAGTCAACAGACAGCCCAGGATCTCGATTCAGAAGTTCATCGTCTATAGAGCTACCTGTGAAAATATGCCCGGGCGCCGTCGCAAGACGCATAGAATTTATCTCACTAACCTTCTGCACTACTTCAAATAATCTGGGACGGCCCGGTATACCACGAGCTTTAAGCGCCGGTGTTACAGCTAGACATATGGTTTTCTGCGTCCGTGATGCATCTGCCACCACTAAATTCGTAGTCATCGGATTGAGTCCACGCTCAATACATTCAACGGAAGCATAAAATGACTTGAGATCTATTGCAACATACATTTTGGTTTTCATCAGATTAAAAATTTTCTCTCTATCCTTAATATCAGAGAACTCCTTTTCTTTTAATTATCAGTGTTGCTCCTAAAACAAACATTATTTGTGCTATTGCAGATGATGCGCCACAGTTCTTATTGTTTTTTGGAGCCTTAGTGGTAACCGGCTCTTTGGTTGTCGGCACAGGTGTATTATCAGGTGTCGGCTTTTGAGTCGGAGTTGCCGGCACAGGTGTATTGTCAGGTGTCGGCTTTTGAGTCGGAGTTGCCGGCGCAGGCGTATTGTCAGGTGTCGGCTTCTGAGTCGGAGTTGCCGGCGCAGGCGTATTATTAGGTGTCGGTTTTTGAGTCGGAGTTGCCGGTGCTTCATCGCCATATATCATTAGTTCTGTATTAAAAGTTGAATATGATGGATATGTTCCTTTGATGTATATGACATCGATATCATCATGGGCATTATACGGAGATATGGGTCTCATTACAACAATGTCTTCAGAGGCAGCTTCATCTATAATATCTACAATTTTCCATGTTGCGCCATAATCATCTGTGTGCCATTTCTCAAGTCGGCACACATCGCCCTCGCGTCTGGATACGTATATTGTTTGCATGTCTTTTCTGTCATAACTAATACCACCGAAGTACATATTGCCTGCAACTAACCACTTACCACTATCACAAATTAAATTCTTTATCCAGGTATTTGTTTCTTGATCATAATAAGCATAGTAATATTTGCTGGTATCCTCCGTGCCTACACCTACGCCGTATAGTACGCCCATCTTATCACTCATATATGTCATGTCATATAGTCTAGTATGCTCATTTTCTGAGGCTTCATATACAATATCTGTAAAATCTCTTGGTGTGAGGATCTTACTTGCCTGTACATCAAGATTACCGATTACAGTACCGTCCAATTTACAAATATTACTATCAGCGTCAAAATATCCAAAACGAATATTCTGATCATAGCCGCCCTTAGGATGGCCAGTCATAAATATATTAAGCCTTCCTTCTGCAACATCCTCCTGTACCCATAAGTAATATTGAGAGCCCTTCTTCTCCTCTATCCATCTGACCTCGTCAGACCATTCATCATATACCCAATTATATACTCTTGTAGCCCAACCAGTCACTGCGCGGTAGAAAACTCTATATTCTTCATAACTAATTCTATATATTTGGGCATACGTAACCTTCTTGTTACATTCCACGTATTTTTCTTCGCTAAAGCTTGTTATATCTTCTGCATTAGTAGATACTTTCCATCTTAATTTTGTATCAGCATTATGTCTACTGTACACTGCAAGAATTCTTCCATCGGGCAATATTGCAAGACCCGGAGAATTATGATCATCAACTAGGTTGAATTGCGCGAGTACGGAAGTCTGAATATTGCCTGTATTATGATCGTAACTTGTGATACAAATACCGCCCGACTCGGTTGCATGTGATATATATGTTTGATCTTTTTTATCTACATATCTTATAGCCTGTTTATTATTCCACCATGTATACGAAGCGTTCTCAACCAATATGCTGGATTGACCGGGCGATGTTGTTCTATCTCCGGATATATCAAGTTCGTTCTGCCATGGCCATGGAGTATCCGGACCCGGTCTCCTTGTTGCCGCGGGTATAGGTGTTTTTGTAGGATAATTACCAGGTATTTCTCCTTTCGGAACACTGTTTACATATGAAACAATATCTCCGTTATACTGATTCTTCAGTGAAGCAACTGCCTCTTCTGATCTTAAAAACGCAAAATATTCATATATAAATGTTATAGGTGTATCCAGACTGGCACTTTCCATTAAATATATCTTAATAGATTCAACACAGCCTATAAAATCCGCATTTGAAAGGTCAATAACAACAATCTGCCAATCGGTAGTATCTGCATATGAAACACCTACATAGTTACTCTCGCCGATTTTATTGCCATTAATATTCACGCCAATATTATTAATTTCTGTAGCATAAGGTACTCTACTCAACTTAACTTTTATAACTAAATAAGGAAAATAATCTGCATCCGTACCGTATATTCCATCACCTTCTGTAAAATTAAAAGTAAGGTATGGTGCTGTTTTCTTCGGGACAAGCTTAACACCTTCCTCAGTCGTACCGGATTTGTTAGTTGACAAAGTTGTTCCTATCTTATAATTAATACCGGTAGTTTGGTTTCTCACAGCATTCTTCATAAGAAAATATCCGCCCCAAGATATTTCGTCTTCGGCAAGAAAATCAGTGCTGAGCAATCCGATTGCAATAATACATGCAAGTATAAAAGCTGTTATTTTTTTCATATTGTATTCCTGTTTCTTTCTATATAGAGTATCGTTTTGCGCTATCGCAAGGTGCGTTTATGTGCTTATTTGTATTTTAACAAGTTTAGCAGTGCAAGACAATAGGAATACTTCACCACCACAGCAAAAAAAGTTTCAGTTGTATACATAAAAGTTGACTTGTATTCTACAATTTTAGAATTAGATGAATTAATCAAAGTGTTGTAAATTACATCAGCCTAATAACCGTGTAATCTAATGATCTTGTATTTCGTGCAAACAATACCAAATTGTAATTTCCTGATATCAGATTGTTACTGGATACATCTTTTGTTACTTCAATTTTCTGAATAGTATATGAAAATCTTGCCCCGGTTGTGTCAGTAACAAAAACAATATCACCCTCTGATATTGTTTTCATAAAATCAAAATGTCCTGTCTCGTCGCAGCCTCCAATTATAAGGCTGTTGTCATAAATACTTCCGGTATAAACACAGGGGAATTGTTTTATTTTTGATCTGTCCCATACACCACAAATTGGCAAAGTTCTATTAAATTTAGGAATCTCAATAACACCGGCAAAATTTTCACCATTTATTTCTAACAGAGGCATAGTGGTATCAATACGGTCATCGAGAAAACCACCGGATATTTCCGGCATTAAGGAATAAAGTTCTTGAACTATTTCTTTATTCTTACGAATGGAGCTCTTGCTTGAAAATTCGGTATTAATCACAAGCACCACTGCGCACAGAACAATAACAATCCCTATAATTAATGCAATCTGTGCTATTCGTTCTTTCATATGCTTTTTCATGTTGCTTTCCTCTTGCTCCAAATTGAAAACGCTATTATTAATATTCCCGATACGCTAAGACTTAATATATACGGCCATATTACACCGGTCTCCCCGGTAGGTGGCGGCTCAATAATTCCATGATTATATACATTTGTTATAATTATTGTTTCACCATTTTCAGCAACAGTCACGGTATACTCTGCCGGAACATTTCGTTCTACAGCCTGCCATCTGCTGCCATCATCCATAGCTTCCCATCGATATACCCAACCATTATCAGAAGAAAGTGTCTGTGAAAACTGTAATACACCATTTTTATATATATCCACATCAACTTTTTGTGGTCTTATATCTGCATAGCCGCCATCCTGCCACTGCTTAACAACTTTATGTTCTTTATGCTCCGGAGCAGGTGTATAAGATTCACATTTTGGATATACAGATACATCATATTGATGCTCACCTTCTTCAGATGGATAAAGTAGCACTGTGAGAAAATCTTCAAAAACAATAATTTCTCCGTCTTGTTGACTACGTACAGATAATGTTAAATACATGCCTGGAGAAAGATTTTCAAACATCACCTTTCCTTCGTTATCTGTCGCGCCCTCACAAGTCGCAGGGATATCATCAGCAGCTATATATGCAGCAAGTGTGACTGCTATTTTTTTCCATTCCGCCTGAGATGTAATTCCATAAATATTCACAGGATAACTCTTGAAAATGCCGGTTAAGGAATATGTACCATTTTCAAACACTTCTGCAATACGATATATTTTTACACTAAGATCGCTATAAGTTTTTTGTGAATATTTATATTGAATAGTCAAAGAAGATGGTCTTTGTGGATCGATAGGATTAGCAGCATGAATAAACACTGTGTTTCCCATAATTAAACACAATATTAAAATAAATATAAATGTTTTTGCTAAATATTTTTTCACAGAATTTCATCTCCCAAGTCATCTTTTTTCACCGGTTTGAAAAGCACAATTACCATGAGAGTAAATAATATAGGCAGTGCCACTATCGGTGTTACTATCAAAGAATCGATTTGATACGCATCTGATATTACATAAATTTTCTGTTCACTTATGGTATCTATTCTTTGACCTCTAACAAGCAATCGGTGTGTATTAATTCCGTAGGGCGTACACGTTAGTAAAGTACAATAATCTTTCCCATCTTCTATTTTAAGAGCGCTTGCGTCGTTAGGATTAATTACTTTAATCTGATCTACCTGATATGTTATCGTTCTATCAAGGATCTTTACTTTAAATATATCGCCTTCTTCTAATCGGTCTAAGTGGGTGAAAAGTGTCGCAGAGGGAAGCCCTCTGTGTGCAGATATAACACTGTGCACGCTCTCGTCACCAATAGGAAATGCGGATCCCTGCATATGTCCTGCCGCAACACTCAGGACATCATCTCCTGTACCATGATACAGTGGAAGTTCTACCCCTATGCTATCTATTATAATATATCCCATCATTCCATTCCCACTCAAATTCAGAATATCATAGTATCCATCTAACTGCTTGTAATCAAGCAGTGGAGAATTCAATGATGCAAGTTGCGCGTTATATTCGTCTGCTTCATCAAATAATTTTGTATAGTCTTCTTTTGGCATATTTTGAAGCATTTTTTCATAGTCAACGATAGCCTGCGATTGTGTTTTTGAATTCCAATAACTACTAATCGCAGGATATAGCATTGTTGATAACCCTACAAAGAAAATCAACAAAAGTATAAACGTTGACCATTTATGTTTCTTTTTCATACGCCAATACCTGAAGGGTATGAGTATTAATCATACCCTTCTTAAAGACCTAATGATTATTCAGCTATTTGTGACATTCTCTTCTTTGCAAAGAGTAATACACCTGCACAGAGAACTGCCATACCACCAACTACGATGAAGAGAGTTGTACCTAATCCACCTGTTTCCGGAAGCATAGAACCTGTCTTGTTAATTACTTGTACACCGGAACCTGTTGAATAAATTCCATCAGTGAAAACAGAATCTAAGTTTGCATCAGATATTGTAAATTTATGTCTTGATGTAAGCTTATTGTAACCAGAAGGAGCAACTGTTTCTTCCAGATAATAGATACCATTATCAAAACCAACAACTCTTACTTTACCATCTTTAACAACAATCGAAATTCCGGATTCGTCATCTCTGGCTCTGCGATATGTAACGCCATCATCCATGAGAACCACTTTTACTTCGCTTCCACCTGTAAGCGCGTCATAAATCTTAAATTCAGCACCGTCTATAAGAATGTTTTGAGAATCAGTCTTAACGATATCTATAGCGTATGTATATGTAGTAGTAAAGTCTTCTGCAGATTTATTGCCTTCACCAAAAGTAAGCCACGCTGTATTTACATTGCCAGCGCCTGCGATAACAGCGTTACGATTAAGCATAGCAGTATAGTAAACTATTACTTTATCGTTTGTATCCAGACTATCACAGAAATCCTTGCTGAAAAGAATACGCATAGAAGCGCCATCTGGTAATCCTGCGCCTGTTTCAATAGTATAATCTGTATCTAATGTCAAAGAACTGCTACTGCCGCCTGACTTAATATGTTCGATAGTACTTATTTCCTGGAATGTAAGTCCAGTAGGAAACTTATCATATAACACGTAATTTTCTGCACCTGCATGTACATTGATTGTTACTCGGAAATTAATAACTTGTCCGATATCTGCTGTAGAAACATCGCCCCATTGATGAGTAAGATCTTCTTCTACCTGCTTGTCAATTGTAGGTATTACATTTTTAGCAACAATATATGCATCAGGATTTGTTGTTGTAAGACCACACAGAGCACCTACTGTAGAGTCAACTAAATAATAGCCAAGCTCAAGGCCTGAAAATTTACCTGAATCTCCGGTAATAACAAAATCCCCGGGATTTTTAGAAGACTTAACAGGAGCGATAGAATTAACTTTTGCATATGCTAATGCAATTTTAGCAAAAGCAGCTATTGTATCATCATCTTCTGCAGCTTTCCATGTTACATACCCAGCTCCGTCTATAACAATATAGTCCTGAGCCTCAGGTGTAGCAAAGAATGCATTCCACGCAGAATTAACCTTGTAAGAATAAGCTCCTGATGTTACATTGTAACTCTCCAGGTCAAGCAACTTATACAATTCGTATGTATTATTTGTGCTTATTCCGTTAATTGTAACTGAACCTTCATCGCCAGGTGCTGCCATAACAGGAACAACCAGTGTCAATGACATAATGATTGTAATCACAATTGCAATAATTTTTTTCATAATCATTTTCCTTTCTTTTTATCTATATATCAGAATGTTTTCTTGCGTCTGCATCGCAATACACACCCACCTACAAGCGAAACGAGCACCAGTGCTATTCCGCTTAGTATCCATAATAATAGGCCATGTCCGCCTGTTGCAGGCAGTTCAATGCCATGTCCCCATCTATAAACATTAGTAACTGATGTTTCATATGTAGGGATTTCTCCATCAACAGTAATCACTTCTCCGTATATCGGATACCAGTCTTCTGTATCCCAGCTCTCTTCTATAGAATAAACAATTACATCTCCATTCTCATCTGCATATGGAAGACCCTGGAATGTTTCCTGCCAATTGTTTTTAAGTCTTAGGGTAACTGTTCTTCCGGTATCTTTTCCATTTGCAAGTAACTTTACAGTCACCAGTTCCTGCTCATATAATGAACTATTTCCTGTACCAACATCCCATTTCTTATAAACGGTCAATTGGGTTTCGTTTTCAAGAGGAGTGTTGGTTATTTCATATGCCAGATCTTCTACTTTTTCCGTAATTTCATCTGTTATTTTAGTCATCGGAGTAAATACCAAACCAGAACTGGAAGATGTACTTGCCTGAGCATATGAATTAGAATTAATATTACCAATATAATAATTTCTGTAGCTTCTGGTACAATAGAATTTAATTCCACTTCCCGACTCCACAGGAACAAGATTCTGATACGATGCTGATTGTGTAGTAACATAATAATATCTATTAGAAGAAGATGAAGAATAGTTAAAACTTAGTATTTGCCCAGCTTGATTTATAAACTTAACCTGATTACCACTTACAGTTGCGGTCCACAAAGCAAGAGGAGAATCTTTGGCTGTTTCCTCATCTACCCATTTCAAAGTATTGGTGCCGGCAGACACAGAAGATAAACATCCTCTCGATGTTTTCAAAATATATTCCCATCCATTGGTGAAAGTATATGCCTCGGCCCAAGTAAAAGTTTCTATAATAATTTCATCTAATTTTTGAATTTGAGATGTATAACCTGCCTTATATGCTTCTTCTACAGAATATTGAACTTCCGTCACTCCATCTTCATAATACTTGGGTAAACTTGTCCATGTATATTTCCACTGGTTTTCCTCGCCCAAAACTATTTCTCTTATTCTACGCACTGTTCCATCCGGATCAGTTACAGTTAAATATACTGTAACATAATCAGTCGAATGTAGCTCTGTATCGTCCCATTTTTTGATAACTTGCACAGTTGTAGCTTCTGTAGCCCAATCCTGAGCGTTGGTGATTATCATAAATACTTCCTGTAAATCTTCGTCTATCTTAAACCCATGAACTGTAAAACCATTAGATGGCTCTATAGGATTATCAAGTTCATCTGTTTCAGGCAATATTTCAACTGTAAACGAAGCGATACCTTTGTTGTCCATACTCAAACATATTACTCCGCAGGCAAGACTATATCCCTCTTCCTCCGGAGGAACAGTTTCTTTTATATAGTAGTTCATACCACTACTAAGGCCCCATAATTTTGCCATACCGGAAACAACCACAAATGAATTGGTAGGTTCTTCTCCATTATCAAAAGCTTCTTTATTCTCCCAGAGCTCGGCAGGCACGGTACAATCCTTATCTGTAAAAATTGTAAATTCTGCACCATTTAATAATTCCTGCGATAATACATCTTCTTTCTGTATAGTAAGACTAAATCGTGGAGCCACATTAAAGAACATAGAGCAGTTAGAAGAAGATCCTCCTCTTTCCAAGTAATATACAGTCATAACATGCTCGCCTGCTTCAATTCCCTGCATCTTAGTCTGAACGCCATTTATAGTTACAATACCGGTTGAGAAATTAATTTCTCCTGCCTCTGCGCCATGTATACCACCAAGGTCTAATACCACTTCTCCATCAACTAATACCCATACATCGTCGTCGCCGGAAAAGTTGTACACCATTTCCTTACCATATATATCACGATTACCTGATTGACCATTTTCTTTAACTGTTCCAGGTGTATCCGGCAAATAGAATTCCATTTCCATACTTATTCCAAACCAAAGATTTGCTGCTACATTATTTGCTGAAGATCCGCTTGTATTGTATTTTGCATCGTACTGAATGTGATTGACGCCATTATATTCACCATTCACTCCATCGTATGTATACGTTACCAGGTTCTTGTTATTAGTATTTCTGTAGGGAGAATTCAAAGGTAAGAAGTCAGAATATCGTTCTGAAGAATTACTATTTGCTGAATCAGAAGTCCTCACCAGATAGTCATAAACATAAAAACGTTGTTCACTCTTGTTATAAGATGCCGCATGTAAAGAAGAATCATAATAGTAATAACCGTAATATTTACTTTCCGGATTCTCTTCCAATTGGAAAAGATAGTCACCTGTACCCAGATATGTTTTACCAATTATTCCAGAACCCGTAGCTGGATCAAAGGAATTATCAGTTGCAAATAGTATATCTGTTAACTCATCTGTAAGCAATCCACTGTATACTCCACCACTTGTGTTAGCGGAATTTGTACTTGCAGGATAAGAAATCTTACCGTTTCCGTCCCAATCTCTGAAAATATAGTTAAGAGTTGGATTATTGCTATAAGGAGCTGTTCCTGTTTGCATATGTGTCCATCTTTCAGTATGTCCTGACGCGGTAACTGACACATCCGCCTTGACCGATAATACATTAAAGAGAAAATTATAATCAAAAATCTTAGTAGTTATGAATTCACTTGTGCTTACAGTATCAGATGTTTGTGCATTAAACACACCTATATCGTACGTTTCTGCAATCCAATCCGCGTAAAACACCATGTTTTCACTTACAGTTATTTCACTACCGGGAGCATAATATTTACAATTGATAACATCGTACCATCCTTGTAGCTTATATCTGTATTTTTCAGGAGTCTGCCATTCTTCAGGTAGTTTTACAACACTATCTCCATTAAATGTATAACATAAATTAGGAGAACCGCCATATGTCATAAGGCCACCATTAGTTCCATCCAACCATATGCAATATTTTGTAGTGTAACCAAAATAATAAGTTGCGGCTGTAGATTGGGATTGCGTCATACGGAAAGCACCTGCATCCTCATCCAAATAAGCATATTCTGTATTACTTCTTATCTTTACTCCAGCTCCGGATTGTATCATTGTACTTGTATACGCACCACTTGTAGTAACTCCTGTTCCATTATTGGGATATGCATGCATATATCTTCCTGTTGCCAGATTCTGTATCAAATATGAGTTGGTACCACCTGATGCAGTTACAGTCCATAAAATCATATCTGAATTTTCTGATTCCGTAGTTATATTACCATCACTATCAATATTTATTACTACCGAATTTCCATTACCATCAAAAGCATAATTTACTCCATTTTTTTCGGTATATATTACAAAACTCCTGGAATTGGTGAAAATTCCCGAACTGTATGATATGGTCTTCGCTATTGCAGTAGATGATTGCTGTGTATCAGCAAGTAACATAATATTTCCTTTTGGATTAGAAACTCCATATCCCATCACTTCCGATGATGTTATGGAATATGTTGTCTCTGCTACTTTATTATCTAAATCTCCCTCTATTACAGTAAGAATATCTGCATTTTTATCAATAACAATAGCGGTTGCATCTGCGCTACCATTATTGTTCTTATCTAAGAAAAGAATCTCTCCCGGAACCGGTGTGTGTGTAGCAATAGATTGGTATAAACCTGCGTCTTGCCAAGCAAGGAGTAGTGTATTGGCACCTGCACTTATGGGCATATCTCCCCCTGCATACACCAAGCAGAAAGAAGTAAACATTGTAGACCAATCACCATATGGGTTTCCATACCACTGACCATATCTGGTATATCCTCTTCTGTCGCCGTTGGTATCAACCTCAAAATTAAGTGTACTCTCCTCGTATCCGATCTGCGATTCAGCAATAGCAACTACTTTTTCAAGAAATGATGACTCCGGATATATACCAAGCAATGTATGTTCCCAATCATCTTTTGTCTCCAAGTCAGCTGATTTATTTGAATAGCAAGAAGCAACATGAGTATGTTCTTCTAAGGCACAATCAACACCTTGGTTACAAGATACATCATGAACATGTTCAGTAATACCACAAAAAGCCTCACCCGCCATAGTAATCCCTGTCAGTTTAAGCCACCAGAACACTATGAGTATAACAACAATGCAAAAAATAGGCAGGATAGAAGAGATACGCATTCTGAAGCGTTGCGCACGTGTTATAGAAGATATATTATCTGTTACACGATTCATCTCTTATCCTCCACATAAATCAGTTCAAAAATTTCAATTCAGACAAAGGCCAGATTCTTAAAAACAGTTTTCCAACAATCTGTTCTTTTTCTATACACCCTATAACAGTGTTACGACTGTCTATAGATGTCTCCCGATGATCTCCCAGAAGGAAATATGTACCTTCAGGAACTTCATACGGAAATTCTATATCACATTCTCCAAGACTTTTATCTGATACATATGGTTCATCCAGTTCTTCTCCATTCACAAAGACCGTACCTGCTTCATCAATAATAATCGTATCACCCGGCAAACCAATTACTCTCTTAATAAGAATCTTATTAGAGTATGAAAAACCACACAAATCTCCTCTCTGTAGTTTATTAGTTTTAAGTAAAACTACTATCTCACCATTATTTAAAGTCGGCTCCATGCTTGTTCCTGAGATTTGTAGAACAGGAAGAATAAGTGTCGCAATCAAAACTGCGACAGCAGCAACTAAAACCAGCGCATATATAGAACTTTTTATAATGCGCCGATATCTTATTTTATTTCTTTCTCTTTTTAATTCTTGTTCTATCGCACCAGACGATGGTAAATCCTCAATGTTAATTTGTATCGCCATCTTTTACTTCTTCCAATGCCATGTCATGAAGTCTTTTTATATTTTCCAGATATTGATCCGCAGCAGCCTGAGCAGCCTCAAATACACAATTTACCTTCAAAGCAGCCTCTGCAATAGATCCTGCCTGGGATTCTTTTAATAACCTCTCCTGGAGTTTCTTTTCTGTTTCTTCTAACCTGCGCTCCAGCTCATCAGCTCTTTGCGTTTGTTTCAAAAGTAACTCCAAAAGCTGTTTCCTGTTCAGTTTTTGCAACTCATTTTTCTTCATTTTGCACAGCTTCTATTTATAAAATTATTAAATATTCTTTTACACTCTAAGAATAGTCCATTAAAGTTTAAAAGTCAATAACCTGTTAAGCATATTTTTCTTTTAGGCATTATAAGCCTTCTCCATTAAATATATTTTTCTTTAAACTTTGACTTTTTACAGATTTTAGTGTATTCTTGCTTTCATATTTTTCTTAAGGAGGTGCCCTACTAAATTGGCAAATTCACTAAAGAACATCAAACTCCCCAACTACTCAAAAGGTGAAGAAATTTTCAACATGGTAACACATATTGTAGGTGGCGCAATAGGTATAGCAGTACTTGTTTTGTGCATAATACAGGCAGCAGTAAACAAAACAGCCATCGCAATAGTGTCAGCTTCTATATACGGAGCTACAATGATTTTGCTGTATACTATGTCCAGTATTTATCACGGACTTGTCCACATTAATGCAAAAAAAGTTTTCAGGGTGCTGGATCACTGTACTATTTATCTACTGATTGCAGGCACGTATACTCCTATATCTCTATGTGCTATAAGAGAAGTAAATCCCGCTGTAGGTTGGACTGTTTTCGGACTTCAATGGGGGCTTTGCACTTTGTGTCTGGTACTTACTGCTATTGACATGAAAAAATACAGTGTATTATCTATGACGTGCTATATTGTTATGGGTTGGCTTGTTGTTTTCTTTGTAAAGCCAACAATGGCGGCTCTGACCAAGCCCGGATTTATGCTAGTACTGTCAGGCGGCATAATGTACTCCATCGGAGCTATACTATACGGAATCGGAAAGAAAAAGAAATATATTCATAGTGTATTTCATATTTTTGTTTTGTTTGGTAGTTTACTTCAATTCTTCAGTATATTGTTCTATGTTTTAAGATAATTTGTATATATCGAAAAGTCAAAAAAACAGCGTGGGGTTCTTATACCCTGCGCTGTTTTAATTATGACTAATTCAAATAATATTTGGACTGGTCGCTAAAACGTTAGTGGTTTTTTTTGTTATCTTTTACTCGTATATTGGCTTCCTCTGCCACTGATGTTGCATATCTGCCATTTTCAAATATGAATTTAGCTGTTTCTTCTCTCATCTCTTGTGAATACTTACTATTATTCATACACCGGAATTATCAAACTGCGGAATAAAACTTTTCACAGATGCCTTCCCCTCTTGGATGAAGGCATTTTCTATACCAAGCTCTATGGCATAATCCACCACCCTGTTATATTCCTTGCTGTATATACGGCGATTTAGTTCCGGGAATTCATCAAACTGCCTCATGGGCGTGTACTGACTCATGAGGCTGATATAAATACTATCACCATATGTGTCATATAAATATTTAATCACACATTTTGAATCTTCACTACAAGATGGCAGTATCATATGTCTTACTATCAAGCCTCGCAACATCATGCCATTATTGTCAAATACCGGCTCCCCTACCTGTGAAAACATTTCTTCTATTGCTGCCATAGCTAGTCCTGCGTAATCAGGACATTTTGAATACTTAAGAGCTAATTTATTGTCAAAATATTTAAAATCAGGCATATAAACATCAATATACCCTTTTAATTTACGAAGAGTCTCCACACTCTCATATCCACCGCAATTGTAAACTACTGGTATTTTCAGCCCGGCTTTGCGAGCTATATCCAAAGCACGGCAAATGAGATCGACATAATGTGTGGGGGTTACAAGATTAATGTTATGACATCCGGCATTCTGAAGCTCGATGAAGATCTCAGACAATCTGTCTACACTGATTTCCTTACCTGCGTGTCCTCTGGATATTTCTGCATTCTGGCAGTAAACACATGCCAGATTACATCCAGAAAAGAAAACAGTACCGGATCCTTCTGTGCCTGATATGCAAGGCTCTTCCCACATATGCTTTGCAGCGCGAGAAACCTTAAGGGTATCGCCTACCCGGCAATACCCTTGCTGAATACTCCTATCTACATTACATTTACGTGGACATAAGTTACACTTCATATCGGATTTTCTTTTATATATTCGTCCATTATTCTGGCAGCACACTCTACATATTCGCCACAAGGACGCTTCTTATAGTACGCTTGAGTACGGGCTTCAGGCTTGGCATCAGTAGATGCGCCTGCCGGAATACCACTAAGGAGCTCCCGGCAAATAATACTGCCGTTTTCTGCTTTAAATCTCCGTGCCAGCTCCTGAATACGTGCATAATGTTCCATCTTTGCATCCTGATCATCAGGATATGCCGGTCCGTACAGAATACCTGCTACCATAAACATACCACTAACAGCGCCGCATACTTCACGCATACGTCCCATACCGCCTCCAAACGAAGAAGACAATTTAGATGCTGTGGCAAAATCTATACCTACAACATCAGAGAATGCGCAAAATACGGCCTGAGCGCAATTATATCCATCCAAAAATAAATCCTTTGCCTTTTCAGAATGAACACTCATTTAATACCTACCTCTAAGCCTGCAGCAAATCCGTCAAACCAATTGCCGTCGATTTCCTCAATAGCACCTCTGTCGCATGCATTTGCAAGTTCTGGATTAATAGGAAGCTTTGCAATAACAGAAAGCTTATGTTCCTTTGCAATCTCATCAATATGGCTATCTCCGAAAATTTTATAATTCTTTCCATTATCAGGACATGTGAAGTAAGACATATTCTCAACTATACCAAAAATCGGTATATTCATAAGCTCTGCCATTTTCACAGCTTTAGTAACAATCATAGATACCAGCTCTTGTGGCGAGGTTACAATTATAATGCCATCCAGCTCAATTGATTGGAATACAGTAAGGGGTACGTCACCTGTTCCCGGAGGCATGTCTATGAACATAAAATCAACATCACCCCAGACAACGTCTGTCCAGAATTGTTTCACTGTGCCTGCTATAACAGGACCTCTCCATACAACAGGATCTGTATCATCTGCAAGTAGCAGATTAACTGACATTACATCAATGCCACCTTTACTCTTAACAGGAATAATGCCATCATCGCTACCTGTTGCCTTGTCTGTAAGGCCAAAGGCTTTAGGTATAGATGGACCTGTAATATCTGCGTCAAGTACAGCTGTTTTATATCCTTTTTTATTCATAGTGCAAGCTAGCAAAGACGTAACCATTGACTTACCAACGCCGCCTTTACCACTAACAATACCGATTACCTTCTTAACACTACTTTTCTTATTAAGTTCTGCTCTGAACTCGTTCTTGTCAGCTTTTCTTGAAGAACAATTCTTAGAACAGCTAGAGCAATCATGTGAACATTCCATTAATATCTATCTCCTTTTACTTTTCTTTGCCATGTACGGCTGTCTCTTTTCTGCTATAAATACGAAATAGCCATCCTCCTGATATACCATAGCACCACCGAATACAGAAGTCAATTTATTCTTGTACCAATCAAGGCGCTTGGTAACCATTAGCATTTTACCACCAATTTTAAGTCTTTTGAAGCTGTCTTCAATAAATCTTTTGGCCACACTGAAGTCAGTGTGGTAAGGTGGATTAGATAAAACCAATGTAAAATCTCTGTCCTCTATATTATCAAGACAGTCAGATTGGAGTATTGCTATATGTGAAACATTATTTGCTACCGCATTTTTCTTTGCAATATCAACTGCTCTTTCGTCAACATCACACATAACAACATTTGTCTCTCCGATAAGCTTTGCCGCAAGTATACCAACTACTCCATATCCACAACCAAGGTCCAATACTTTATCTTCACTGCCAAACTCAACATGGGACAACATGGCAAGAGTACCCTTGTCAATTTTTTTTGGTGAAAACAGTTCCGGTTGTGTCTCTAAATAAAGTTTCTTTTCTTTTATAATAGTCTCCAGTATCTGGGACATAATAACCTCTTTCTACAAAAATCAACCCTGTGATCATCTTCGTACAGGGCATGCAAAACGATTACATATACTTACTCACCTTTTTTAATAAGAACTCCGCCACTTTGGGCATGCCGCATATAATCGACGTAGGATTTTCGTACTGAAGTAGATTTCCTTGCCAGTCACATGCTTTTCCTCCACATTCTTCCAGGAGCAATACGGCAGCCGCATAATCCCATGGTTTTAATACCTTCTCAAAATATCCATTAAGTCGTCCTGCTGCAATATAACAAATTGCCAGGGCCGAGGAACAGATTCTACGAAGATCAAGGCATTCTTCAAATACCTCTTTGGCAAGCATAAATGTCTGCTCTGCCTGGTCCTTATGAGTAGATCCAGCGCCAAACTCAATAATACTATCTGTTATCTGTCGATCCGGAGCGTTTCCCAGCTTCTCACCATTGAGCCATGCGCCCTGACCTCTTATAGCTGTAAACGTCTCACCATTAAAGGGATTATGTACGACACCAAAAACCACTTTGTCAGTATCAAATAATGCCAATGATACAGAACTCATATTATAGTTGTACACAAGATTGGTAGTGCCATCTATCGGATCCAGAATCCATCTCCGCGGTTGTATCTCACTTTTCTCTTCTTCACTCATAAAGCCGATATCAGGAGTAAGCACGGCTAATTCTTTTTTTAGATAATCACTGATTTTAAGGTCTACCTCTGTGACAAAATCTGCAGCGCCCTTCATCTCTACATGTAAGCGAAGTTTACTGTCCAGGGCCAGCTTACCTGCTTTTTTTACTAAATCTATAATTAAATCGTAATTCATAAATACCTCACTTATATAATATTCTCAAGTGTTTCCGCAAAATTTTCTTTAAGGAAATCAAGTCTTGCCTGTTCGCTACGGAAAGCATATATAAAACCAAACTTTGGCGACGGAGCCTCATCATGGAACTCTCCGTGAAAAAACTCCACAAGATTGTTCTCACTTACATCTACAGTAAAGTCATGTATCCCTCGTCTCGTGCCCTGCTCTACAACTTGTTCGTTAAACTTGTCAGAAAATTCCCTTTTCGAATGGAACAAACCAAACATTTCACCGGCTTCATTAATATCATACTCACCAGTCCAACGAGTACGCTTGAGCATATTCTGGTTAAGCTTGTCCCCGATCTTGTCGTATTTTACATTATAGTTAAGGCCCTCAAAGCGAAGCTTCTTATAATTATCGGGGTCAAACTGCTGTGATATCTGTATCTTTCCTGTACGTATGTAGTTTGGATCTCCTGCACTTAAATGTACATGATACCATGTACCGGCCAGATTATATGCCATATGCTCTTGTTGCCATTTTTCCAGTTTACATTGAGAACGTACCTCATTTTCAGTTCGTACCCACCCGGCACAACGTTCAAAGTTAACCGGCGAGAAGAACTGTCCGATTATTCTGGGAATCGGCAAATCTTTTGTTATAGTACGGGCAAATGAAATCTTCTCACAAAATGCAATCTGTCTTAGTTGATCTTCTGATAAACTACTACGATCATCTAATTTTATAAGTTCCGAAAGCTCATCGCAAATAAGAGCAAGGGTCATCTTACCTGTATCTACTGCGTAGTCATATTCACGTTCTGTCCAGCTTATGCCATTTTCATCACAAGAGCCATACCTGCTACCAAGAAGTAATATAAAGAAATCAGAATCATCTATGAGCTCCTCAATATCACTGAATCTGCCACTGGATGATGCTGTGAAATGTTCCATACAAATAGGAAACACACGATAATCCAGCAAACTCTCTATAACAAGAGATCTCTCATCACGTAGACTCTCGTAGGCAGACGATATAAAAGCTGAATACATTTTATTTGCCATGAATAAACACCTCATATGCTGTATTTTCAAGATTATATCACATATATTTTAGTTAATAAAGTAAAATCCCCGACTTAAGTAAAGTCAGGGAAATTATCAGAAAGGATAAATACATTATGTAAAGAAATATCTATCTTTGGTTCTTAATATAATGTTTTTATAGATACTCTTTAATTATTAATAATCAATAAGAGTAGACCATTTTTCATTACATTTTGTCTCAAGCTTCATGAATGCATCGTCAATTGATGTTCTGCCATTCATTACGTTATCGATAATAAAACGCATTTCAGTATCTATTATCTCAGCAACTTCATACGGCATACGATTTACGACCTCACCTACAATACTTGCAGTATGAGCTTCGTATACGAATGCATCCCAGTTCTTGTCTACCCAATTAGTTTCATTAGGATATCTCCAGGAATCAGAATCCTTCAAAGCACCTACCAAAGGTACAGACGCACCAGGCTGACCATTATAAGCAAGCTGTCCTTCTTCTGTAAAGAAGTAAAGTGCAAAAGCAGCAGCTGTGTCCTGATTCTGTGTACGGTTATAAACACCAAATCCTGAAGAACCACAGCCAAATCTTCTATTCTCACCATTCTCACCGAAACCGGGGAAAGCTACCATATCCCAATCAATACCGGCTGAATCATATCTCTTACCATGGTCCAGAACATTAGGATGAACTAAATATTTAAAAATAGAATCTCCTTGTGTACGACTGCTTGTTCCCGGATTGATATATCCTGCAAGAGCATCTTCAATACATTCCTTAATAGCCTTAAGAGTCTGTCCATTTTCATCATTAAAAGTGATTTTTTTCTCTTCTGTGTCACACCAGGTAGAACCTACTCCGGATTCAAAGAATGTTACATATACAGGAGAATATGTAAGATCAATATTAGCACCATAATATTTCTCATTTTCATCAGCAGTAGCCTCTGTAACGATCTTAGAAATATCACGTAATGTACCCCATGTCCAGTCATTAGTAACTCTGGTATCCAGGTTCAATTCTCTTAATTTAGAAAGGTTATAGTCAAAACAAATTGAGTTATAGTCTCTTGCTACATAGTAGAGGTGTCCATCAACTTTGCCTACCTCATACACACCTATGTAAACATCAGATAAATCCATATCAAAAGCAGAAACATAACCCTCGAGCGGCATAAGACCATTATTTACAACACCATATTTGTAGGTCTCAGTCTCAAGGAAATAGAACACATCACCAATTGTACCACCTGCAACACGATTTACATCAGCTGGTGACGAGTCATGCTTTACTGACGCATTAGGATATGCACTCTCGAATGCTTTAATGAAAGAAGTTGCGGCTTTTTTCTCAAAAGCATTGTTTGTATAAAAAGTCCATGTGATCTCACCGGAAACATTAGGCTCATAGCTATCATCTACATGGTCTACACTAACAATTGGTGCCTGAGTACAAGCAACCATACCTAAGATGGTCAAAGTCACAATTAATAATACAATTGTCCTCTTAATAATCTTTTTCATTTGATAAACCTCCAATACTAGAGTCTTATATTTGTTGTGATAGTAGCATAGATTTAATAAAAAACAAATGCACAAAATAGTAAAATAAATGCACAAAACCGTAAATAAACCTGTGTGCAGCGCACTATTATAATTTACAATTTACAAATACATGTTATTTATATTGAAAATCTACAAATCCCCGACTTTTATAAAGTCGGGGATTGTATAAGAAAGGATAAAATCAGTTATACGATAACGATTATTTTCTCTTTTTTAAAATTAAAGCTGCACCGAGAATCAACATTACTTGTGCGATAGCAGAAGAGGATCCACAACCCTTATCCTTCTTCTCGGGAGTATCATCTGTACCTGTAGTGCCACTTGTAGGAGCTGTAGTAGCTTCCGGTGCTTCTGTAGCCTCAGGTGCATTTGTTATCTCTGGAGCTGTAGTAGCTTCCGGTACCGGAGTAGCCTGCTCTGAAGGAAGTCCATCAGGATATTCTGTGATGATAGCTTTAGTAATAGTCCAATCCATCCAGGCAGATGCAACACCGATATAACCTTCATGGATTGATGCATCAAAATACATAGTTTCTAAATATTCATCATTAACATATATATCAATCTCTTCGTGGGATGAAATATACTCAAATCTTACAGACAATGTCTCTGCATTTGCAACCTCTTCCTCTAAAGCAAGGTGTTTTCCGTCGAACTGATAATGCGGTGTTCCATTATCATGTACAGGGAAAATACCAAAGGACGAACGTACAAAATTCTGCTTAACGCTGTCAGTATCAGTAAAATCATCTGAAGAAGGAAATCCGAAACCAAATATATATTGAATCCATCCTTCGTTTCTTACTGTGCTATCGTTTGTCATCTCTCCTATAGTAACCTCGTATTCGAGAATAAACGATGTATTTCCATCTACATATTTATCAGAAACAGCAAAACAAATATCATGCATATTCTTATTACCGGAAAGGCCTGATTCATTTTCAGAAAATTCCGTAGACACATTTGAAGTACTCTTAGGAACCCATTTCATATTGGTATTCCATAATGGAGTTTCTCCTGTAGCTGCGTCATCTGCAAATACAGACACTGAACACATTACCAATGCTAAAACAATACATATAAAAAATACTATTTTCTTCATAAACAATACCCTCCATATTTAGTTAATTTATGTCTATATTATAAAACCTGATTTGTTAACAGTCTATTACAAATCTTAACCAAATAAATTGACATATTTTCATTTTTTAGTATATCCAAGTGTTTATTAAACAAATACACGTCAGACTATAAGTTCTGACGTGTGTTTGTCTATAGTAAAATAGAAGTCTTACTAATTTTTAGAAAGGATAGAAATCAGTTTTGTGTTGACTTCTTTTTAATATTAGTAATTATTGATACTGCAACCATACCTAACATAGCAATTACGACAGGAATTATAAAACTTATTCCGTCTCCTGATTCAGGATTCTGAGGATTGTCAGGAGTCTCTGTTGGATCAGCAGGCTTTACTGTTGGATCCGGCTCAGGAGTAGATTCAGAATAATTACTGCTTAGCACGGCAATGCTTGCATCATGTGATATCACACCAAGATTTCCGGAAAGAATATCCTTTGCATCATTAAGTTCTGATACCAGAGAATCGTTAAGATAGAACTTCGCATTTTGAGTCTTAGCATCATATACAACTTTAAGTGTCATTTCTGTAAGAGCCTTTTCCTCATCGGTAAGTTGTCTTGCAATAGGACTGCCTGCCTGACCATTCTCATGAATTTTATAATATGCATTGTCCGGATCAGCAATGAAATACACATAATTTGCCAAAGCTGCATTTCTGCTTGATGTATCCTTGACACCTAATATCAAGCCGGCACCATAACCACCAAACTTTTTAAATGTAACAGTGTATGTAAAGTTCTTTGTTGTATCTGCGATACCCTCTGACACAGCAATGTCCTCTACTGTCTTCTCAGCACCATCATGGAAACCATCTATATAGTTTGCCCAACTGGATTCGAGACCTCTCCAACCTGTGAGATTGCTCTCAAACGCAGCTACACCTTCAACTTCAAGAACAGCTTGGGTTGCAAGCACGCTGGCATCGTGAGCATACAAGCCTATATATCCTTTGATATATTCCGGATTATCGCTCTCTGCAACAATGACATCATTTAAGTAGAATGCAGTCTTTCCTGTAGCTGCATCATATACAACCTTCAAGGTGTATGTTGACAAGGCCTTCTCAGCATCAGTCAAAGCTCTGAGAGGTGTTGTCACCAAATTACCATCAACAAATACTTGATAGTATGCATTGCCCGGATCTACCGCGAAACATACAAAATTCTTCAGCGCTGCATCACGACTTGAGATGTCCTTAACGCCTAATACTAATCCGGCAGCCCAACCACCGTCTTTAGTAACAGTAGCAGTATAAGTAAAGTTTGCAGTGCCGTCTATCTCATATCCTGAAACAGCCAAATCGTGAACACCCTGTTCTCCGCCATCTTTGTATCCGACAGCTGATAAGTACCAATTTGAATCTAAGCCTTTCCATCCGGGCAGGTTAGTTACAAGCGTCTCGCATTTGCTTTCATAATTTGCTTCAGTCACGTAGATAGCTGCATCATGAGCAAACAGACCAAGGTTTCCTGCAACAACATCCTTTGCATTAACAAGGTATTTGATATACTGACCATTAAAATACAATCCGATTGTAGCACTGTCTGCATCATATTTCATAGTAAATGTAAGGTCAGTCATTGCTTTCTCTGCCTCTGTAAGCTGACGTCCATTTACTCCTTGTCCTACTCCATCTTTAAACACCTGATAATATACACTTCCCGGATCAGCCATGAAGTAAACAAAGTTTTGTAAAGCTGTACCCTGGTTAGTTGCATCCTTAATACCAAAAGCAATACCTGTACCGTATCCACCCTGTTTATCTATGCGAACAGTATAAGTAAAATCATGGTTTCCGTCTACCGTTACGTCAGATACAGCAAAATCGTTAACTCCTTGCTCCGGGCCGTCTTTGTAGCCATCTTCTGTAAGTGTCCAGTTAGAATCCAGACCCTTCCAGCCTGTCATGTTTGTAGTAAATCCGTCTGCCGCATTTACAGTAACAAAACCTGATACGGCAATAGCAACTACAAATAAAATACATAAACTTTTCTTAATGTAATTAAACATTATTACTCCTCCTATTTTTATTTTTTCTTTTTTATAACCAAAGCAATACCTAAAACTAACATTACTTGTGCGATAGCAGATGAAGAACCGCAACCTTTATCCGACTCAGTTGTGCCCTCGGGCCCCATATCGCATGTAGGAGTTTCTAACGGCGTAGGCTCCTGGGTTACATCGGGTGCTTGTGTGTTTGGTGCCTCAGTAGACTCCTGTGTAGGAGCAGGAGTTGCCTCCTCAATATATTGGAAATCAGCACTAATAACACTAATTCTTGCATCATGTGCTATTAATCCCAGATATCCTCCAATCAGCTCCTCCGCATAAAAAGTTTCTACAATATTTTCATTTATATACAGATACGCTGTGCCTTCATCTGCATAATATTCCAGTTCTAATACATATGTCATAGGCTCCTCGTTTGGATCATTTACAGCAGGATCAAGTTCATCATCTGTAAGACGTCTTCCGGCAGGCGTCTCACCATTCACACTATATGTAACACTGATGGGATCTACCAGGAATCTAACATACTGCGTCTGTACTGCGTCAGCACTTGATATATCCGGCACACCAAACATCAGGCCAACACCGTAACCACCCAGGCGCTGCATCTCACATTTATACAGGAATGATTTATTGCTATCTACTTTTATATCCGAAAAAGCAAAGTCATGCAGGGCATGAAGCTCATCGTCCATATATCCCATTGTATCAGTATTTGTCCATGTACTGCCAACCCCATGCCATCCTGTCATATTTGTTGTAAAAACAACAGGATCCTTAGCAACAGGTTCTACTACATCAAGCTTTGCAGACTTAAAAGAAACGGATGCATCATGTGATATCAACCCAACATATCCTGAAATAACATCCTTACCGGCCAGAGTAGATACCTGTGTACCATCAAGTAAGAAAGTAGCAGTAGCAGATACTGCACTATAGCGAACTGTGAGGGTGTAGGAAGATGCATTTTCTGTATCTGTTAACTTACGTCCGTGAGGTGATCCGTCTTCTGAATTTGTATATATGCGATAATAAACATTATCAGATGAATCTGCTATAAAGTAAACAAAATTAGTAATAGCCGCCTGTCTGCTTGAATTATCTTTCACACCAATAACCAGCCCTGCACCATAACCACTTTCTTTCTCTACCTCAACAGTATACATAAAATCTTTTGTACCATCTACAGAAATATCCGACAGCGCCATATCCAGTACTGTCTGCTCTGCACCATCTTTATACCCTATATCTGAAGATGTCCATGTTGATTCCATCCCCTGCCAACCTGTCATGTTGGTATCAAAGGAGGCTGCACTTACAGTCATTATAGGTAAGCAACTTACCAACATAATCACAGCAATCAGGAAACAAAAAATTATTTTCTTCATATATGATCCCTCTCTTTCACAATATTTTCACATACTTTTTCTTTATAATCAGAAGTATATATTTATTTGCTGTATTTGTATATAGGAAAAGACTATATTTTTTGTAGTCTTTTCTGATTTTCTTCTGGTGCTACCTGATAATCTATGATATGATATAGCAAAATAAATTAGAAGAAGGCAATCCTATGATAGAAAAATTTGAAAAATACGCTAGAAAAGAATCATCAGAAATGCTTTGTCTTAATGAATCTGTTCTATCAGATCCGCCCATAGCGTTACATACACATGATTTTATAGAATTAAGCTATATAACTAAAGGCTGTGCTACACATATAGTCAACGGAAATAAAGTTTCAATAAATGCCGGCGATCTTTTTTTGCTGGCAAATGATTGTCAGCACACATTTGAGAAAGGATCTTCTGATTTCTCTTATATGAATGTTCTTTTTCTGCCACAGTTATTTGGAGCAGACAGCCAGTATTGTAGTACCCTTAATCTACTATTTTCACTTCCATACTTTGAAAATAAAATAGGTTTTCCTGATTATAATGTGCCCTACATTCATTTGTACCAAACAAATAAAAGTTTTGGGAATTTACTGTCAGATGGTCTTCTGGAATATTACAATGCTAAGCAAGGATATCTTGATATTTGTAAAAATATATTAGAAATCATTCTGTTGAGGATCGCAAGATGTTATCTGCAACAGACGCCTACCGAAAAGAAAACATCGAGACAGGAGCTGATCGATGCTGTTTACGATTATATGAAGCCATCATCATCTTTTAAGAAAATCCGCCGTGAAGATATTGCCGGAAGAATAAACATTCATCCTGACAGTTTGAGTCGCATTTTCAAGAAAGAAGTTGGTGTTAATCTGTCTGAATTTATACGTGATATAAGATTGCAGTATGCTGCATGCTATTTATTGACTACTACTATGAATGTACGCGAGATAATACATTACGTAGGATATCAGGATTCTAAGAACTTTTATAAGGCCTTTGAGGAAAAACACAATATGACTCCTGCGGAGTATAGAAAGACATATAAAGGGACTTGTATTATGGAGTCCTTATCTGATGAATCATTTGACTTGAAAAATCTTCCATAAAAAAATGGCTTTCTTTTATGAAAGCCATTTTTACATAATATTTATCGACTGCGTGTTATGCCGCCTTAGATTTTGTCTTTAATTTTTTCACAATTATTATTACAAATATAACAACTACGATAGCTACAACTGCAATAATACCAACAAGGATAATAGTATCCATATTAGCTTTGAGCTTATTCATAAAGCTTTCTGAATTATAAGCTTCGTTATATTGTGATATCTGAATGTAGTCAATCTCGCCAATAAAATTCTCGATATACGGAATATCAAGTGAGCTGTTACCAAGGAAATCAGTAAAGCACCACTGGCCGCTCTTGCTTGCCTTCTCGGTAGATGCAATCAGATTACCATTAGCGTAGAAATACAAAGTTTTATCCATGGCAATAAAGGTGTAAAGGTTCTCTGTGTCAGGGTCAAAAGCACTTATATCAGGAAGTAATGTAAATGATGTAGTCTTTGTGTGACTGCGTGCAAGCATCATAGCACAACCCTGATATGTATCGCCTGTAAGATTTATAAATTTAAGACCTGATGTCTTATTATCTGTATTCTGTCCGAATATATAGTGAATTCCCTGGAAAGTATTAAAATCAAATTTACATTTAATATCAATTCTAATATCAACTTTCTTATTATCTTCTCCGACAAACAGCAATTCTTCTTCAAAAGTGTATGCCTGAGTGCCGTCAAGGATAATCTTCCCACCTTTATATGATGGTTTTGTAAAATACTCATGCGTAACAGGCCTCGCTACTGCGTCACCTATAGAATCTTCAAGGTCGCCGTCAAAATCCCAGCGATGTAAAGGCTCCCAACAAACAGATTCATATGCCTCATCTTCTAACAGAATCTCTGCAGCAGTTGCATTCATAAACGGCATTGCAAGCAGTATGAAAGTAAGCGTCAATATAAGTACCTTTCTTGTAAATTTCATGTGTATTTCCTCCTCGTATTATTGTGCTTTTGGTGTTACAGTAAGTTCAAGATAATGAACCCTGTATTTATGAGACGCGGGTACCAGCTCAATCAGCTGCTCTCCACCATTGTTACAGTATTCTGCAGATATACTATAGCAATAAAGATGAGTCTCATTTGCGTTTTTGTCATAATATCTGTTCGCTATCTCACCATCCACAAAGGTTGCTTCTTTTCCATTAACAAGAAGCTTCATATCTTCTTTCGTTATCTCCTTATCAAAGCTAACAAAAATCAATACTTCATCACTTGATGCAATAGGTCCCGTTGTGATGCCAATCTTAAAGTTAGCTGCCAGTGCCGGTAGCGGATCCCATGCAGTATATCCCTCCGGTGCTATATCCTGATATGTAACAACATACCATTGTCCCTGCTGCACAATAGTATCAAGATCGCCACAAATATTGTACATCTGTGTATAATTAGGATTAGGCGCATATGGATTATTGAATGTGTTATATAAGTAAACCTTATCTGCACCCTGTTGTATAAACTGAGCCGCATATGCTGTCGCAATCTGTAAATGGTTACCTAGGTTATATGTCAGATCAGTAAAGCCACCGTAAATCTCAACAGACGGATAACGTGCTTTCCATTCATCTATTGGCATATCGCTATCATTACTTGCCCATCTGGGACATACTGTAATAGCGTCTAAGAGATTCTCGCTTACCATTGTATCTACGTCAAATCCAAATGCCTTTGTTTGCTCTATGTCACGCATCAGGCGCAGGTTGATTTTAATATCGTGTCCCCATTTTGTCTCAGCTGCCTCCACAATCGAATTTACCTGACGCATAAAATCATTCATAATAGACAGATGATCCTTACCGTCGTTTGTCTTGAAGCACCACATCTCACGTGAAAAGTCCAGCTCTAATCCATCTACATCATATCTTAAAATCTGTTCTCTGATATAGTCTAACATAGTCTGACGCACTTCAGAAACTGCATAATCAAGGTTATTTTTAAAGGTGCCGCTACCGTTTACTGTCCAGCCATTTTTCAACGCCTCGTAATATATACTACCATGTAGCCATGAGGTCTCTACGTCATATTCATGACAATCATTCATACGTATTGACAGCCACGCGTTAATTCCTTTCTCTCGTGTACGACTAATCCAAACATCATATGGATCAATATTGTAAATCTCGTAAATGCCGTACATACTTTTGAGAGCTTCCGTAAAGTTCACCGTTTTTCCATTTACTTCTTTAGTGTTATAACGCTCAACAACATCAGTAAGTACTTCTGATCTTGTAACCGATATTTGAGTATTAACATTAAAAGCGATATCTGTAATCTGTGTACCTACATATTGGTCCACAAACGGATATAAATCCTCTTCTGTTACGGAGCCGTCCTCCTGCACTTTATTTAAGAAAGGGAAAGTTACTGAATTTATATCAATATTAAGAAAAATTCCTTTAGTTTCGTATAAATCCGGATTATCTTCTCTGTTTATCGGTGCATATGTACTCTCTGGCTTTTGTGTAGGGTTCACAGTGCCACCTCCCTCACATGAAATAAGCAGTGCAATCATAAGAATAAAACAAATAAGAATAATAGTAAATTTGGCGTATCTTTTCATTTTAATACTCTCCTGTTTCATTGTGCATCCCGTATACAGCCCGACATATATTCTATCAGGCGTGCTTCAGGATATTTCGTATACATTTCATCTTGCTTGGCAAGTTTTATATCTTTAACAATAACATGACGTTCTTCGTTTGCGTTCTTAGGTGATATATATTCATCTGCATACAATCTCTCAACAAGTATATTTCTGGCAAAATTACCTGCTTCATGCTGTACGAAAAGTGAACGTAGTGCACCAATTGATACGTTGTCATATACATGCCAGTTGGCACTTGCTTCATCAAGGTAATATGCAATCTGCTTTGGATCGGCATTTTCGTTGTATGCGTAGTTATCGTGAAGGAAATTAAAGTTCTCACGATATGTTTCCTCTGCACTGGAACCTAAAATATACACAGCGCCACCATCCCGTGTTACCTGCATATATTTCTCAATGCGGTTATACGCCACCTCTACATTGTTTACGCAATATGATTCCTCATATTTGAATGTAGCATATCCCCAACCCCAGCCAACATTGATGCCTGTATATGCTGTGTCTATAATCGTATTATTAAGTATCTTTGCGTCCTTAACCAGGCTTATAAATATAGCTACAGCGGATGGATACTCATAACCAATATGTTCCAGATAGTTATTATATATTTTGATATCGGTGGCACAGTTACTATCACTCCATGTCCAGCCGTGCTCACCTATTGTAATAGCTGACATGGCAATGTTCTTAAAGTCGCATCCTGTTATTGAGGCATTCGTGGTCTTCTTTCTGAACATAACACCGTTATTGCCAATATTGTCAAAAGTACAGTTGCGTATAGAAATATTGTCGCCATTCATTATATAAATTGCGGCAATATGCAGTGGTCCTCCTTTGCGACTCTCGCCGTTTGCCTGCGCAGACAAATAACCATTTTCAGGAATCTGTTTACAGGTTGTACCTGTGAAAGTAAGTCCGCTAATGACTACATTATGCATGTCTGTAAAGCTAAACAGAGTCTCAATTGTGCTATAGCTAAAATTGATATTCTCAATTGATTTGCCATTTGCAGGTCTGTACCATAAACGTCCTGTTGTGCTATCGTATGCATATTCACCGTCTTCATTTATAAGCACAGGGTGATTCATCAAATAATATCCACGGTTGTTCATTTGCAGAACACGATTGTGTCTGCTCATCCATTCCTGTAGCTGAGTCTGATCCAGTTTGAGCATCACATGTTCATTTCCGTTATAGTTCTTTGTATTATTCATATCAACAGAATCAACGTGTACAATATAATATTCCCAATCTGCGCTCATATAGAGCTGACAATCTGCCATATCATCTATAGGTAGCTGAGCTGCTAATGTGGGATCTATATATATGCCCTGTTGCACGGCTGCGTCAGTGCTTGTGAAATGCTCCTGAGATACATATGTCTCTGATTTGCTGATTTGTGCTCTGTTACCATCTACATACAAGTCACGAAATACAGGATATTTGCCGTTTTCATCTTGCGTAAATTGGTATAGATAATATTCCTGTCCCTCTACCTTGCTAAAGCCTGCAGGATCTATGTTCTGCAATCCGGAGATAATTGGCTTAGCTCCGTCCTTTGCTACGATATTAAGCGTGGCAAATTCAGATTTTGCTGATATGGAAACAGTCTCATCCAGAATATATACGCCGTCTTCCATTACAATTGTTACGATGACCGGATTACTATATGTAGCCTTGTCAAGCATAGCTCCTGCCTGCGCCATAACCTGATTAATATCATCGCTCGCTGTTACTTCTATTATTGTACCATATTCGATAGGCCCGTCCTCCTGTGCAACCTTCTTCGGTGGATTAAAAGGCGTCGGTGATGCAGTAGGCGTTGGATTACTGCCGTCATCATCTGTACAGCCTGACGCACAGAAAAGAATCAGTGCAAAGAAAACTGATAAAATCTGCTTTATTTTCACCGTAAAAAAGTGGTTATATCTATTCATACTTGTCTCTTTCTTCCTAAATATTTATATATATTTTGTCCAAAGAATATCATGTATCCTATGCCATGTCAATAAATCTAACCTTGCTTATCTCTTCAATTTAAGGGAGAAAGTATGCAAAAATCGCATAGTATGATTTACTGTCATAATAAGCCCAGCTGTACAGTAATCAGTATCCACATGAATACTGTCACCACACTGGCACACGTACCAAACATAACTAACTGTCCTGCCAGCTCATCGTCTCCACCCATTTGCTGTGCCATAGTAAAAGATGATACTGCTGTAGGTGAAGCAAACAAAGATAATATTATAGCAAGCTCTGCACCGCGGAAGTTAAATACATATGCTGCAAAGCCAAGACATATTGCCGGAATCAGTATCAGACGTGAGATAAGTCCAATTACCAGATATTTCAAATTACTGCCTACTGTTTTAAAATGTATTGAAGCGCCCAACATGATAAGAGCAAGTGGTGTCGTAATAGATGATATGCTGCCAATAGCTTTCTCTATCACAGTAGGAAAGCTTATGTTACAGAAACATATTATAAGACCTAAAACAGAACTGATTATAAGGGGATTGGTAACTATGCCTTTTAATATTTTAAAAATATTTGGCTTTCTGTTATTAAATACTTCCAGGGTAATAACTGCAGCAAAATTGAATATCGGCACAATAATTGCAATTAGCACAGACGCACTGCCGATAGCTGCGCCTGCACACAAAGCCTCTGTAACAGGCAGACCAAAGATAACAAAATTTGAGCGGAATATAGCTTGTATCAGCACCCCGCGTTTAGTATTTTCCTTTACAGTTATTGGGATTATAACAAATAATATCCCAATACAAATTATTACGGCAGATACTGCGAAAACAATAAGTTTTGGATTAAAAGCCTGTGAAAATTCGCTTTCATATATATTCTTAAATATCATTACAGGTAGAAACACTCTGAAGATAACATTATTCATTTGTTTAACTGTAGTATCATTCATAATACTTAATTTTTTTAACGAAAAACCAAGTACCATCATAAGAAAAATCGGAAATACTACATTAAATGATATTAAGAAATTCTGCATACCACAATTGCCAGATGCCGATATATCTCACAGCCCGAGCCATATATACCGGCAAATATATTCAATATTATTCCGTCTTTACCTTTTCCTTTAATTTATTACAGAGACATGTGAATAAATAGGATACAGCTGCACCGCACACAATAAACAGCACTCTGATCAAACCTTGCTGCAAATTACAATTCCATGCAGGCAGAATCATCACAGTAGTTGCTGCAACTATACCAAGAACTGCGTGTGAGATAGTTGAAAAGAATTTTTTATATGCCAAGCCCATCACTTTAGATAACAGTAATACACAAGCTGCCATTCCTATTCCCATTGGTATAAGAACTTTGAAGTCCAAACCTGATATACCCTCCAGCATAGGCTGATATAAGCCAAAAAATAAAAGAAGTGAAGAAGAACTAAGACCCGGAATAATAAAACTAAAGCCCCATAGCAATCCGCAAAGGAGATATCCCCATATACCGGGAGCTACATCAACAGAAATCTTTGTTTTAAAAAGCAATAAAATACCTATCATGGCCACAAAGCCAACAATAAGTGAGATTATTGAAAATTTGTTCCGTCCCTGACTACCTGCATCTTGCCACAAATCAGGAAATGTTCCTGCAATAAATCCGGCAAAGGCGCATGTAACAAGTATTGTATTCTTTTCTAATAGAATAGCTGCAACTCCTGATAAGCCGACAAAACCAACTGCAATACCCAGCATAAAGAAGCCTAACATCAGCCAGTATTTCTTTAATCCGGTCTTAGGATGTGATATTGTCTCTATAAGCGGACGATACATACCAAAGGCAACACACAATGTTCCTCCGCTGATACCAGGCAGAATAGCGCCAAAGCCAACAAATATACCCTCAAAGAGCCAAATCAACCAAAGTATAAAACTCTTATTACTCTTTTCTGAACTCATAAACATTAAAATTCCTTTCACCGGATTGTGAATGTGGTCTCATAAACAAATTACCCAATTCTTATACGTTTATAACACGTTTTTACTTTGATTTCAACACATTTATGATAAATTCATCGTTCAGAGACGGAATGTATGCTGTTATGCGTTTTCTTTAGCGCCTTTCTTTCTGATGATAATAACTGTTGTTACAGCAGCAGCGACTACTATACACGCCGAAGCTATGATAATATTCTGTATGGGTTTATTTTGTATTTTCACCTTGAATACGCATTGTTTGTTTCCTTCATATGCTCCGTATAGATGTAGCGATGATTGTAGCATTGTTTTCATACTACAACATACAAATATTCATATGTTTCTGATGTCTCTGCACTATACGGAAATGTTACCCACTCATAGGAATCCTCTGTTGCCATAACCTTATGAGCAGAGATACCTATAATTAAAAATACTAAGCTTGCCAGGAATAACTGAAAAACGATGATAAATCTATACTTCTTGAAACACATATATAATCGACTCCTTAGGAAAACCTAAGTAGATTATAAAATAAATATCAGATTGTGTTAAATGCACGATACCGTTTTTTTAATGCATATTTACAAAAAAGCAGGCAGTTTAATACTGCCTGCTTACTTTTTATACTATCTAGTTGAAATCAGTTATACAAATTAATTTCCCAAATAGAAACTGTTTCAGACACGGTCTCTCCGTCTGTAAACAAGAAACGAAGCTGAGTTGTTGTTACAGCCTGGCTGAATCCTACATATTCAGTACTA
>SVJB01000022.1 GCA_015069185.1 Oscillospiraceae bacterium | reverse complement strand
ATGAGTCCGGTGGAGTATAGAATAGCAAATAAAGGAAAAAGTGCTTGATTTTGAGAGAGGTGTTTAGTATGATGATAACATAAAAAAGACTAACGTTTTAGCGACCGGTCCAAAGCGCTGATTTTGTTATGGCGTCTGCTGCTTTAGAAAATAATAGTGCAGAAGGAGTAGATGTACAGCAAAGGGGATATACAAATGATAATGTATATTCAGATGAGTGGGATATATATTTTGATTCATGTGTTTTTCTATATACTGGAATAGACGAATCTAGCGATGACCAACCTGAAAAGATAGAGAACTTAACAAGAAATATTATACAAAAAAGCGCCTATGTTTTTAGTTATCAGCAAATGAACAAACAAACGTTTTTGAGTGAATTACAACAACACGATATCTTTTATTGTGTCGTGCATGGAAGATATGTTTAATCCTTTGGGATTAGATCCAAGTCCCTGTACTGTAAGTAATCCATATATATGTGGTAATGAAAATTTAATTATATTTAATTAGAATTAGGAGGTTTTTTATGAAAAACAAGATTACAATTACATTATATTTATTAATTTGCATATTAATAATTTCCTTTTTAGGTTGTGATACAGCAGATGAGGTGAGCGCTGGATATAATGTTTATAGTGTGCATTCTACATGGGAAACAATAAGGTCTGATAATACTAAAAATATTATAGATAAGGGGATTATTTATAAAAAAGATAAGGGCGAACCGATTACATATTCAATTGGTGAAGATATTGTTACATTTGAGTATGAAAATTCACAATTCGATATATTAACACTGCAATTAATCGACTATTATAGTGCTACTCATATTAATGGTAGTCCGGTACCATGGGAAAATGATAAACCAATAAGTGATCTGCAAATAAGATTTTTTGAAGACGGACAAATATATTGTGTTGCTTCATCACGTTATATTGATTTTTTTTCAAACTGTAAAGTAGATGTTACTGCTGACAATATTACAATTTTTGAACAGGCAAAGAAAATATATAATGAAAAAGTGGGAAATTTATTTGGATATGATATTGGCGATGAATATCAATTGCTTAAATTAACACAAATGGATAGGGGAACTTATTTTTTAAGAGCGAGTAACATTAATTATAAGGACAAAGATATCTTCGATTTTATTGAGTTTCGATTTACAAAAGAAGGAATATTTATTGGCGTATGGTTTTTAAAAGCAGACGCAAGATTAAGCGCCTATAATGATTTCCCAGAGAACAAAAAAGTATTACCAGATATCAAAGCACATCTGTCCGAATGCCTGCCAGAGAACACGGACCTTGTTAATTGTCAAATCGATTCGAAAAAATTTGTTATTTACAATGATAAAATTTGCGGAGTGTATGAAGTTATAACTGAGATTAATGGTGATTCTGATTTTCTTGAGAAAAAACAAACAGTGCTTATAGAAATTCAATAATAAAATTCTTTTAATATCAGCAGAAAGCAACATTATACAGAAACAAGCAAAAGCGTATGGACTCTTTTGTCTGGGGCTTAATAAGAGAAGATGCAGATCTTAAAGTGCTGCTTCCTTTTTATTCTACAGTTGAAGAGCACAGACATTTAATGTGCTTTGCTCAAATTGGACTGGTATGGAAAAGTGCGAGTAGGTAAAATATAAGTCATATGCATACAAAAGGAAAGAAACCATTCCAAGTAATAATAGTAAGTATTCACAAGAGATGAGAGAAGAAACAGCCAAATTCATATTGGAAAATGGCAGATCTGCAACATCAGTGGCAGAGGAATTGGGAATAGATGTAAATACCGTCTGTAGATGGGTGAGAGATTACAGAAGAAAACACGGGATGCCTACATATGCGGAAGAAAAAGGGATTTGAACTATAGTCAAGTAAGTAGACACAAAAAAACGTAAAAATTATTTTAAATATATCATCTCCAATATAGAGCTTCTGCTTCATTAGGCGTGAGCATATTAAGTGTTGTATGGGGCCTTTTTGTATTATAGAATCCTTCTATATATTCAAACAAGGCAAGAAAAAGTGCTTGATTTTGAGAGAGGTGTTTAGTATGATGCTAACATAAAAAAGACTAACGTTTTGACGACCAGTCCACACTAAAATGCAAAAAGGTTGATTTCTACTTAAAATAAACTGGAAGTGGAATGTTGTGGAAAAGGGAGAATTCAATAATGAAGAGGACAACTTTTATAATTTTAATATTATCTTTTTTTATTGTGTTAACATCCTGTATCGACTATTCTGTAAAAAATCGAAGTCTACTTGAGGAAGTTGATACATACTGGCAAACAGAAGACAAAACCATATGTTTTTATGTCTATGAGAATGATAAAGCAGCAGGAAGAATAGATGTTTCGGGTGTTAGTCATCTTGTATATATTGAATATCATACATGGAAAAAAACATACTTAGTATACTCATGGGATGTTCTTTCTGAAATGAAAAGGGAAAAATATTTGTGCGAATCTTGGGAAATAGACTTATCGCAAAACGACAATTATACATTAACAATTCAGAAAAGTACTTTTGCCCATAGTTCTAAGGAAAAAACACTAATTGAAGTTGATAAATCAAAAATACATGGGGTAAAGGACCTTGATTCTGTTGTTAATAATAAGGATGATATAGATAGTTTGTTAAAAAGACAATATGATCTAAACGACCTTAATAAGTTCTTCGGTACTGTTGACAATTACTATTTCACGGCTTTGAATTTACATAGTCATTATGATAATACATTCAAACTTGCCAGCGTTTTATTTGACATAGAATGTCTAAGAAAAGCAGAAGACAGATATTATTCTATTTTCAATGTGCAGCAAGGTGGATATTATTATGTATTTTGGGAAAAGTCAGGTGTTGATAATAAAGACCATGTCCCTGAGTATATAATATATATTCGTGAATTAAAAGGCATGGAGGATTATGAGTCGCTTATAATAGGAAAGAGCACAGCGGAGGATGTATATGCTGTAAATAGTGCTTTTGAATTACATTTTATGGAGTTTGGTAGACCATATTCATATAGTTTACTTGACAATGGCGATTTTTTGAAAATTACGTATGAAAGTAGAGATGAATTAGAATCAAGAAAAGATTTAGTCATAGAAGAAATGGAAGTAATTAGTAAGGATGAGGTATATTCAGATTCATATTTAGCTCATGTATATGAAATGGATTTAAAGGCTTATTGCAAGGAGTGATGACAATATGAAAAAATTATTATTTGTGTTAGCTTTGGTTTTAGTTTTAATGCTTTTGCCTTCCTGCAATATCTTTGGTTGTCATCATGACGAATGGCTAGAAATAGGTACGTATTGGCAATCGGAAGATAAAAATATATGGTTTTATGTTACAGAAGAAGGTATCGCCATAGGTGAAATAACAGTAAATAATATTACATATAAAGTTTATTTTGAGGGATCTTATGCTACTGGACATATGTCAGTTATGCCTGGGGACTTTCTTAACAAGGCGTTTATTGAGACCTATGATATTTATGAATATTGGCATATAGAGTATGGTTTTTTTAATAGAAAATCTTTTACTGCAACTGTTTTTGAAAAAGCCTATTTTTTTGAAGTGGGAGAGGAAATAAAGTTTTATAGAAACGATAGTTTAAAGAATTCATTTCACAAAAATACAGAAAAAATAGTTGATAATGAAAATAAAATAAATATTACAAAAGAGTACTCTTTAAGTCAACTAAAGAATTTCTTTGGTGAACATCCACAAAATGAAAAAATAATATATTTCCCCTCGACTATGCCTGGTGATGATTGGCAATTTGAGTGTATTAATACTTTTAATGCGGCAAATGTTTTCTTCGATATACAATGTATAAGAAAAGTTAATGATATGTATTATTCGATTTTCAGGGTAAAAGAAGGCGGATTATATTATGTTTTTTGGGAACCTTATCAACAAAAGTTTGTACCGGTATACAGTGTATATATTTCAATATTGCATGATATACAGGATTTTGAATGTTTGACTCCTGGAACAAATACTGCTGCAGATGTGGCAGCTATCGATACAGCAATGGAGGTTAGATTTATGAAATATGGGAGTGTAGAATCATACACTCTATTAAAGAATGGAAATTTTTTAAAAATTACATATGAAGATCGGAAAGAAATTACTTCAAGAAATGATCTTGTTATTAGAAAGATTGAAGAAATAAATAAAGATGAAATATATTCTGAGTCATATTTGAAACATATTAGACAAAATGACTTATACTTAATGGGGATAGTTGAGTAGCAGATGTAACATCTGTCACAAATGGACTGGTATGGAAAAGCGTCAGAAGAAAAAAATAATATACAGTATAATACTCGGTATATCTGCATTTCTTTTATTAAGTACCATTGTTGCAACATTTATTGTTGGTGCTATAAAAGAGCATGGGTTTCAATATGTAACGGAGTTTTCGGGAACTGTTGATGTAGTGATGATTAATGATGGAGGTAAATCTACAAGGGTTTCAATCTTTACAGAAGAGTATGCTGTGTTGTCTATAGATTCAAGTTTTACAAGTTATATAGATTTAGAAAAACTTAAAGAAATAAAACGAGGAGACAAGATATATTTTTGCACCTTGGATATTTTCAAAGAAGATATATACACCGCGGTTGTTATTCCGATTTATTCTTTAAGTACAGATTATGCAAATATATTTTCTGTTGATGATTATGTTAGATTTTTTGATCGCACATTTTTATATCTGATTATTGCAGTGATTGTAGAATCATTAGTATTTATTAGCGTAATAATCTTTTGCATTATAAGATTACGTCAAAGTAGAGGAGGAGTTGGTAAAAATGTTAGAAATTAATACACTTGACGGGACTCATATTGAGATTACTGTATGGCCTTATACTTTGGCAATCGTTATCATTGTACTTATGATTATTTTTGTTCCGTTCATCATAATGATAGTATCAATGCTAAGATATCGTCGTGGCGTCTATAGTTTGAAGATGATAAAGCGATTTGAACGGTATAAAAGAAAATACTATAAAAAAGATTTGGAAAGGGAGATTAAAGTTTACAATTTTTTCTGTTATGCATTATCAAGTATGTACATTAGTTACGGAGATGAAAGAGGTTTCTTTAACGCATTGAATGATATTAAGTTTGGGCATAACGACGATAAAAACATAAGGTTTGGATTGAACTATTTATTTATTTCATATTGTTCCGGAACAAAATATGAAAAAATACTATCAATGTTTAATAATTATAGAAAATCAGGCTGTGATTTGAATACAATATTGAATAATTGCATTTCTGATGTAGAGTATGTTGATTTTTATAACAGAGCAGAAACATTTAAAGCTTCTGATGCAAACAGTATTATAAAGGAGCTGTTTGAACAGTTTATAAAGCGATATGAACAAGTAGCAATGACAACATATCCCTTGACACAATCCGGAATGTAATGTAGTATTACCCGAGATCATATAACAAAATAGAGGGAGGGTTTTTATATGAAAATAACATTTATGGGCGCCGGTAGTACCGTGTTTGCTAAGAATGTACTTGGCGACTGTATGATAAACAAAAACATAACAAATTTTGAGATTGCCTTATACGATATTGATGAAAAGAGGCTTAATGAATCTCATAAAATGCTTGAGGCGATCAAAAAGTTTTCAAAAGCAAAGGTGAAAATCAAATCATATCTCGGCGTAAATAATAGAAAAAAAGCATTAAGAAGTGCTGATTTTGTAGTTAACGCAATTCAAGTAGGTGGATATGATCCTTGTACTATTATAGATTTTGAGGTTCCTAAAAAGTATGGCTTGAGACAAACAATTGCAGATACACTTGGTATAGGCGGTATTTTCAGAGCTCTGAGAACAATACCTGTAGTGCTTGATTTCTTGCATGATATGGAAGAGGTATGTCCTAATGCTTTGTTCATTAACTATACAAATCCTATGGCAATGCTGACAGGTGCTATGCAAAGAGCATCATCTATCAAATCTGTTGGTTTGTGCCATAGCGTACAGACGTGTGTGCCTACATTGATGGCCATGGTAGGTATGGAATATGATCCTACTGTTCAATGGAAGATTGCCGGTATCAACCATCAGGCATGGCTCTTAGAGGTAACAAAAGACGGTCAGGACTTATATCCTGAGATTAAGAGAAGATCTCTGGAAAGAGGTGCTCCTGATTGGGATAGAGTTCGCCATGAGATAATGCATAAGTTCGGATATTATGTAACAGAATCAAGTGAACATTCATCAGAATACATGCCGTACTTTATTAAACCGGATCATCCGGAGCTTATTGAACGGTATAATATTCCATTGGACGAGTATCCAAGACGTTGTATTCATCAGATAAATAGTTGGGAAGAAATGCGCAAGAATCTTACTGAGGTAGATAAGCTTGAACACGTAAGATCAGGTGAGTATGCTTCTTATATGATTGAAGCTATGATTACTAATAAGCCATATAAATTCGGAGGAAATGTTCTTAACAACGGACTTATTACAAACCTTCCCGATAATGCGTGTGTTGAGGTTCCTTGTATCATTGATGCTTCGGGAATTCAGAGTATCAAGGTGGGTGATCTGCCACCACAGTGTGCCGCTATCAACAGAACAAACATTAACCCGCAGTTACTGGCCATTGAGGCAGCACTTACGGGTAAGAAAGAACATATTTATCATGCAGCGTTGCTTGATCCTCATACATCCAGTCAGCTTACTATTGACGAAACAATAGCTCTGTGTGATGATCTTATCGAGGCTCACGGCGACTGGCTGCCGAAATATAATTAATTATATTTTTCTACATTCAATATAATATCTTTTTTCTGTAGACTCTCCCATGGAAAATGTTTTTCGTGGGAGAGAACCATTTTTCACAATTGTTGGGAAGAAATCATACTTGTCCATAGCAGGCAAGAAGAATCCCATATTTCCTTCAGAGGAACCAAGAGACTCAACAGTTTCTGCTTCATGAATATAGTCTATACGTACATCTTTATGAGATAGCATATATTTATCCATCAGTTGCTGCAGAGCCCCGACTGCCAGAGTATGCAGTGATTTTGGTAAACAAAGTACACCTTTATTTGTGCTTCCTGCAACATAAGGTATCTCAAAGTGGTTACCATCGTTTGCGCTTGCACACATGTCATTACAGAAATCAATAAAATCATCACAATTAACATTGAAAAGAACTCTGTGAATAGGCTCAAAAATAATTGCATAGTCAAAAATATTCTCAATCTCAACTAAAGCATAACGGGCAGGTGAATCAGAGTCCGCAAGTCCTGCTTTCTTAAGGTCTTCATAATGACACTTGGCGGAGGCAAGAGAGTGGTTACCATCGCCGACAGCAAACAGCAGGGGATTTTCACCGGCATCACTGTTTTTTAACGAAACAAGACTGTCCACGATGGCAGCCTTCTCGTTATCATTGTTGATAACAAAAGAACGTACATGGCCACCGCCTAACATCAGGTCAAAGTCATATACAGGCGCTTTCTTTGCACAAATATCTGCCAGTGGCTCGATGACAGTCTTATCAGGATCGTTTATAAGAATCAGAATATGTGGCATCTCAAGAGGCGCACCTTTGCGGATTTTCACACGAGGAGGAATACGAGACGTAACTGTGGCCTCTGAGGCTCTTATCAAGGTTGTAGAGCCTGGGGCGTAGTCGTATTGCTCCAGGTCAATTGCAGCGATCAAGCCACGACGAACACCGGAGGGAACTGTACGCTCTACATAGATAAAAGAATCCTTATACTCCGTGAAAACATTGCCTTCTAAGTACTCTTTCATTGTATTATTAATCTTATTAATACGTGCATCTTCATCGCCGCCTTCTAGATAGATCTCAGGAAGCATCAAATTATATGTAGATTGGCTATCGGATACAAATTTTTCCACTTTTTCCCAGTATCCGGGATTCGACGTAAATTGATCGCATGCAATCGTTGCCCATTTTTGCATATCATGACCTTTAGTAGGTAATAATATGTCGGGAGCCAGAATTGCGGCAGATAAAACAGAATTATTTGTTGACATTATAAAAACTCCTTTAATTTGTAATAAAAGCAACGATGTATATTTTACAGTAATTTGCAAAATATACAACAAAAAGATTTGGAGGCGTTTTCCATGGTCAAGATTATTGAGGCAAGAGGTGTGCCGGTTATTTGTATGAAGAACGATACAAGAGCAGGTTATGTAGGAGATGCACTGTATGACAGTAAAGATAATGTAGCGGGATTTATTGTAGACGGTGCACCGGGTTTTGGTCGGAAGTATATTCGTTTGGAGGATATCTTAAAATTGGATAAAACTTCATGTGTAATTTATGACGAAAATTCACTTAATAAGTATGCACGTAGTGGTGCACTTAAGAAAAACGGATTCTATGAAAGTGTAATAGGCAAGAATGTTCTGTCTGAGGGCGGACAGTCAATGGGTGTTGTCAGTGACTGTATGTTTGACATGGAAAGCGGCATTATTGAAGAAATAGAATTATCACGTGGTTTTATGGAAGATATTGTAGAGGGCAGGAACAGCATTAACCTGAAAGACGGAGTGGAATTCGGCGAAGAGTTTATAATTGCGAGGGGAAATAAAGAATGAATACAGGTAGAAGTTTACCGGCTGTAATGCTGGGTGTTATATGTGGCGGTGTGGCAGGAGCTATGGCAGCATGTGCGGTTAAGAGCATGTGCTGTGGAGGCGCCTGTAAAACAGGATCCATGCTTATCAAAGCCGGCAAGAAAATGAATCAGATGAAGAGTATGTTTTGAAACGCAGCAGACTGTTATTCCTGATACCAATATTAATATTAGTTCTTATTGTTGTTTTTTGGGCTAAGGTAAGAAATATATTGCTTGAGCTCCTGCTTGGTAGCTTGCTAGCTTACATGCTGGAGCCGGCAGTATGTTTCTTGACACGCAAAAACAAAATCAAACGAGGACTGGCTATATTTATTGTTATATGTATACTTATACTGATAATAGCTGCAGTTCTGATCTTTGTGGTACCTATTCTGGCACGGAATATTACTGAAATTGTTGCAAATATTCCGGCTGTTATGGAAAAACTAACTAACAAAATAAAGAATCTGACTTCTAATCCCGAAATAAATGAAAAATTAACGAGTGTTATTAATACTTTTTATAATAAGTTGCAAAATAATATAGCAACTATAGGTGAAAATGTATCCGGGTATATTTTCACCGTTGCAGGTAGCATCATTGAAGTAATTGTAGGAATACTTACAACTTTTGTGTTAACTGTGTATCTTATGAAAGATAAAAAGAAAATATTTGATACTTTTCTGGGATGGTTTCCGTTCTCCTGGCATGATACAGTCAAAGGAATCTGTGATGAGCTTGGGCGTATTTTATCTAAATTTCTACAGGGACAGTTGTTGATTGCTCTGATAATAGGAATACTGGAAACAATCGGATTAATGTTATTAAGAGTGCCTTATGCTGTGTTACTTGGCATTATAGGTGGTATCTCTAATTTTATTCCATATTTTGGTCCTGTGATAGGGGCAGTACCTGCTGTTATATCGGCAATGTTTGTTTCACCAATAAAGGCAATATGGGCATTGATGGTATTTGTGCTGGCTCAGCAATTTGATAATAATATACTATCACCTAAAATTATACAAGGAAATCTGGGTATACATCCGATAACAACAATAATTGTAATCTTTATAGGTGGAGAATTCTTTTCTATAGCCGGAATACTGTTAGCTGTGCCGGTATATGCTGTGTTGAAATGTATTGCAATAAGGATATTTACTGCTTGCAGGATCCAAGACAAGTAATCATGTCAGTGCATGCTCCGTCTTTTGTAAACATAAGGCTAAAATCTGATGTGCCGTTTGTACGGGCAAGCTTCATAACGAATCTGTTAATGCCTTTGTTTAACGGGAGACCTAATATATGTATATTCTCTGGAGTCCAATTCTTTGTATGATCTGAAAAAGCAATCAAATCACCGTCTTTCCATAACCTGAAAGCATCGCTATATCCTATCTGCAGACAAACATCCATATCAACAGGAGCGTATATATCTCTGACAAAATATATAACACAAGGCATTTTATTTGACATAAAATCTTCAAAACAGAATTTATCTTTACGAAGCAGTACATTAAAGCCTCTATATGCAGGATCAGGGACAAGCCCTGCCGGTAATAGACTATCGCCAAGAAGCTGATCCTCGAGATAATCGTATTCCCAGTCAGCTTCCATATTAATCTGAAATTCTCGGATCTTTGTCATTGCTTCGCTATCATTCCTTGATCTGCCAAAATAATTATAATATGAATCATCGTTACCCGGAGCAGCTATTCGAGTTGTGTTTTCCCAGAAAGGTCCGTAAACTTTTCCTAAAATAGCACCTACCAAACCAAATGAATATCTGTAACAGTCGTTATTATCCATTGTAACAAGTAGCCTGAAAATGTTCTTTTCCATCAGGACCGGCATATCTTTTGAAGCAGTAATATAGAAATCCGGGTTCTGTGCAAATATACCGCCAATTCTGAATTTTTTTTCTTCCGGATATACTGTAAAACCGGGAGGCGCAGATATTTTTATAGAGCCCGATGTTTTAATTTTCATAAGAGAAGAAAAGGATATGGATACTTTCTTAGTCTCTCCCGGAGCTATAGTAGGATCATCATTTTCATACTTCACATTAAATTCAATAGGCAGAGAACGAATATTGTCTACCGCAGGAATATGATCTTCTATATAGTCTGTTATTGTTACTTTCTTGTTTACATCACGGAAGAAAAGCCCTGCCAGTGCAATATCATTTGCCAGATCAAACACACGATTAGAGATTCTGTTTGTATTAACACTTAAGATAAAAGTCTGATCAGGTATGTTGTATTTGTTCATAAGACTACGACCGCCTTCAAGCAAACCGATGATAGCACCTACTGTAGCGCAAGTACAATCAGTGTCAAATCCGCAGTTGAGAGCCAGCATAACAGAGTGAATAAAATGTCCCTTACCAAGTATCAGAGCCAAAATAATTATTCCCATATTCTGGTACATATTAGTACAGTCAGGGTGTCCATAATCACGTAAAACGCGACCGAATACGTAGTCAGGTTCCTTTGAATCGCTACACCAACCAACAACATCATTAACTAAATGGGCAAAACGGCTGTTGGGATCAATATATTTTAGAGCAAGAATTATAAGAGCCTCCGGAGATTTGTTATCGTGAATGAAGGCAAGAGACTCTAATGCCGCAAGGTATTGCTGAGCGATGACTGACTCGCCGTCATGATCAAGTATACCGTCTTTGGATGCAAGCGATATGGCCAATTCCGGATTTCCCGGTGAAAAGCATGCCCAGATTTCAGAACGTATAGGGCAACCCATGCCCTCAATATAGTAATTATTATTAAATTTTCCTGTCAAAGGTGGCAATAATCCCAATTCATAATTCTTCTTGAATGTTGCATATTCTCCGGGCGCATAAGGACATTTTTCGTAAAATGTTTTTGCTAAATCAGACGAGGTAAAATTAACACCGAATCTTTCTACGACCTCAAGCCATAAAACCTGCAGGTCAAGATCATCGTTTGGCAAAGGTTTTGTAAAACTGGTTGGATCATAATTGAGGCGGAGCTTTCCTTTGTACCCTTCAAACGGTGCGCCGATGGTGCCGGCAACACATTTACCGGTATAACAGCCATATATTTTGTCGCAATAATCCTGCCAATGTAGATTCATATAAATTACCGCTTTCTGTTAGCTTTATTGGTTCATTTTATCATATTGTAAAAAAGGTGACAAGATGGTAAAATTAATAAGATTATATATTGATTAGGGAAGTGACTTTTATGAAGTTATGGGGTGGCCGTTTTACAGGACTTACAGATAACGATGTAGATATATTTAATTCATCAATCAGCTTTGATCAGAAGATGTATAAGGCTGATATTTTAGGTAGCATAGTACATGCTCAGATGCTTGGAAAACAAGGAATCATAACCCAGGAGGAGGCTCAACTGATTACAGAGGAGCTTGATAATATAAAGAATGAGATTGAATCCGGTGCAGTAGTGATAGATCCTGATAGTGAGGATATTCATACATTTATTGAAGGTTTGCTTACTAAGCGGATTGGTGATGCTGGCAAGAGACTTCATACAGCAAGATCACGTAACGACCAGGTTGCTTTAGATGTTCGTTTGTATCTTTGCGGTGCCATAACTGAGACCAGAGACGCTTTGGTTAATCTGATTAGCGTTATTCTTGATATTGCAGAAGCAAATCTTAATACAATAATGCCTGGGTTTACTCATATGCAACATGCGCAGCCGGTAACTTTGGCTCATCATATGAATGCATATGCGCAGATGTTTAAACGTGATGTGGAGAGGCTGTTTGATTGTTACAAACGTACAGACGTATCTCCTTTGGGTAGCGGCGCACTGGCAGGCTCTACATATCCTATTGACAGACAGTTTGTTGCAGATACTCTTGGTATGACAGGTGGTGTTACCCTCAACAGTATGGATTCTGTAAGTGATCGTGATTTTGTTATTGAGCTTGCATCATGCTATTCAATTATTATGATGCATCTGAGTCGCTTCTGCGAAGAACTTATTACATGGTCTACAAGTGAGTTTGGATTCGTAACAATGGATGACGGCTTTTCAACAGGTTCATCTATAATGCCACAGAAGAAGAATCCGGACGTTGCTGAGCTTGTACGTGGCAAGACAGGTAGGGTATACGGTAATCTGATGGCACTGCTTACTGTTATGAAATCACTGCCTCTTGCGTATAATAAGGACATGCAGGAAGACAAAGAAGCCATTTTTGATAGTGAAAAGACAGTTAATATGTGTCTTAAAGTATTTGCTAAAATGCTCGCTACATGTAATTTTAATAAAGATGCAATGTATAAGGCAGCTTTTGAAGGATATTTGAACAGTACTGACTTTGCTGACTATATAACAAAACGTGGTGTGCCATTTAGAGCTTCCCATAAAATTACAGGAGAACTTGTAGTTTATTGTATAGAAAAGGGGATTAACATAGAGGACGTATCACTGGATGTGTTTAATGAATTTTGCAGTGGTTATTGCACTGTAGATGAAGATATTTATAAAGCAATTACTCCGGAGGCTTGTGTTACAGGTAGGGCACATGTAGGCGGACCTGCTCCTGAACGTGCTCAGGAAGTAATTGACTATATGAGAAGTTGGATTAAAGAAAGGACGAAGGAATAATGGGTCTTACAAAAGCTTTTTTTGGTGCTACTAATAGCACTCTTGCTGATCAGTGGAAAGAATACTTTTATTGCGATTCAATGTCCGGAGATGTTTTGGTTAGAAAAGGCGCAAAGAAGGTTTCCGGTAGAAGTTCAAATACAAAAGGCAATGAGAACGTAATATCAAATGGTTCTGCTATTGCTGTTAACGATGGTCAGTGCATGATTATTGTAGAACAAGGTAAAGTTGTTGAGGTTTGTGCTGAGCCGGGTGTTTTTGTATACGATACTTCAAGCGAACCCAGTATTTTCACCGGAGGTATGGGTCAGGGCATTTTAAATACATTTAAAACAATCGGTAAGCGTTTTACTTATGGTGGCGATGCAGCGAAGGATCAAAGAGTGTATTATTTTAATACAAAGGAAATTATTGGTAATAAGTATGGCACACCTAATCCTGTTCCTTTCCGTACTGTAGATGCCAGAATTGGTCTGGATATCGATATTAGTATTAGGTGTCATGGCGAATACTCATATAAAATCACTGATCCTATTTTATTTTACACAAATGTTTGTGGCAATGTTCAGGATGAATACACCAGAGAGACTATTGATAGTCAACTTAAGAGTGAGTTAATGACGGCTTTGCAACCGGCTTTTGCTAAAATATCAGCAATGGGAATCAGATATAGCAGCTTACCGGGACACACTCAGCAAATAGCAGATGCTCTTAATGATGTTTTGTCAGCAAAATGGGGACAATTGCGTGGTATAGAGGTTGCGTCCTTCGGGGTTAGTTCTGTTAAAGCTTCTGAAGAAGATGAGGCTATGATTAAGGAACTTCAGCGTACTGCTGTGTTTACTAACGCAAATATGGCCGCGGCATCTCTTGTGGGGGCACAAGGAGATGCAATGAGAGCGGCAGCAGCCAATAAGAACGGCGCTGTTATGGGATTCATGGGTATGAATATGGCATCTCAGGCAGGCGGCATGAATGCTCAGGACTTATATAATATAGGAGCTCAGCAGCAAGCGATGCAGCAACAAGCTATGCAGCAGCAAGCAATGGCGCAAACGGCTCCTGCTGCTACCGGTAATGAGTGGACCTGTACCTGTGGTACTAAGAATACAGGAAAATTCTGCACAGAATGTGCGTCACCAAGACCGTCCCAAAATAGAACATATACGTGTTCAAACTGTGGTTGGCAAGCAGTTAATCCTGAAAAGGCTCCTAAATTCTGCCCTGAATGTGGCGATCGTTTCGATGCAAGTGAGATAAGATAAACGGATAATACTAATATGGATGAGTATAAAGTTGCGGATACAATGAACGAAACAGACCGTAAGTGTCCAAGCTGCGGTGGCACAATGGACTTTGATCCTGCTACTGGGGATCTTGGTTGTCCTTATTGTGGATGGCATGAGGCGGTAGAATCTGAAGAAGAAACAAGAAGTGCTGCTGAATTACGATTTGAAGATGCAGAAAATTATGAGAATTGTGATTGGGGCGCAGAGAAGAAGACTGTTGTTTGTAAGTCGTGCGGAGCAGAGACTGTTTATGATGCTCTGGAAATAGCAGGTGAGTGTCCCTATTGTGGTTCAAACCAGGTTATGGAAGCTCAGGATGCAAAGACAATGGCGCCCGGCGGTGTTGTTCCTTTTAAAATTACCAAGAAACAAGCTGGCGAGAAGTTCATCAAATGGATCAAAGGACGTCTTTTCACACCGAGAAAGGCAAAAAAACAGGCAAAACCTGATGCTTTCAAGGGGATTTATCTGCCATATTGGACTTTTGATACGGATACACATTCTACATATACCGCAAGATACGGAATTGATATTCACTATAAGGATAGAAATGGTAATGTGCGTACCAGAACACATTGGCATTTTACGTCTGGTATGTATGATAAATTTATTAATGATCAGCTAGCTCGGGCTACAGATAGACACGATACTGATTTGCTTAGTAAAATTGCGACCTTTGATACTGAAAGTAATGTGGAGTACAAGCCTGAGTATCTGGCTGGGTATGCATCTGAACGTTACTCAATTGGCCTTAAGGATGCGTGGGAGAATGATGCAAAGAAGGCAATAAGGAGAGGGTTGGAATACGAAATTGACAGACATATTCGTATAACAAGACATGCAGATCACGTGGCAGGACTTATGATTAAAACGAATTACAATGATATTACGTTTAAATATTTACTTCTGCCAATTTGGATATCATCGTTTAAATATAAAGATAAAGTGTATGGCTTTGTTGTTAATGGACAGAACGGACATGTAGGCGGTCGGGCGCCGATATCTGCATTGAGAGTTGCTATAGCTATTGTTCTTGGTATTACAGCAGTTGGACTTTTGTGGTACTTGTTCAGTAATGTGTAATATCTTTCGATATTGGCATGTATATTTGTCGGATGTTTTATTTGCAAAAAAAATAAAAATACGGGTTGACAGAAACGAATTTTCAACATATAATAACGAAGCTGTCTAAAAGACAGCACCTGCAGTGGTGGCGGAATTGGCATACGCGCACGTTTGAGGGGCGTGTGGGAGACCGTACGGGTTCAAGTCCCGTTCACTGCATTAAGACCTCGTTCTTAGGAACGAGGTCTTTTTGTATATATCGATTAGTCGAAATATAATTTAACAGAAGGTCATGATTCATCTGTTTATAAAAAGTATTGTTTATAGTTTTATTGGCTTGCGAGAAAAACGATGATATAATTAGCACAGATAGTTTTCTTTAAGGAGTGACATAAATGGGTTTGATCAAGAAATGTAAAGAGACAATGTCGTCTAAAGAAAGAGTAAGAAGAACTTTTCAGTATGAAAAAACCGACAGAGTAACTATAGGGTTTGATACAAATCCGGAAATTTTCAAAAAGCTTTGTCTTGCTTTGAATATTAACGATTTTAATTTGGAAACATTGCGTGAAGCTCTCGGTGTTGATTACAGATCGGTAGACGCGCCGTATGTTGGTAAACCATTATTTTGTGCTCCCGAAAACAGAAGAGTAGATCCGCTTGAGGGTTGTATTATGCGTTTGGTAAAACATCAAAGTGGGGAGTATTGGGATTTTTGCGACTTTCCATTAAAAGATGCATCTGATGAAATGTTTGATAAATTCCCTGTGCCCAATCCAGATGATTTTGATTATGATTTTGCACTAGAGCAGGCTAAAGCAATTGCGGAAAAAGGGATTGCTGTTTATGTCGGTAATCCGGGAGTTCCGGATATTCTCAATTCTAATGGTCGAATTATGGGGATGGAGGATGTATTGTGTCATTTAGTACTTGATGACGAGGCGGCGCTTCGATTCATGAAACGGAGATCAAATTTTCAACTTGGTTATATGGAAAGATTGATTTCTAAATGTAAGGATTATATTGATTTTGTTTGGTTAGGTGAGGATCTTGGTACACAAATTGCCCCTATGATATCACTAGATCTTTACCGGGAAAAAATAAAGCCGGTTCACAAGCTGTTTGTTGACCTTGCTAATTACTTTAATTTTCCTACAATGATCCATACTTGCGGAAGCTCAAGCTGGGTGTATGAGGACTTCATTGAAATAGGAGTTAAGGGAGTGGATACTTTGCAACCTGAAGCCACAAATATGTCACCTGAATATCTTGTAAAGCATTTCGGCGGCAGGCTTAACTTCAGAGGTTGTATCTCAACGGCTGGTGCTCTGTCACGCGGCACTCCGGAACAGGTCGAGGCGGTATGTAGAGATACGCTTGAGATTATGATGCCTACACGAGGCTATCATTTTGCCCCGACACATCAGATTCAGGATAATACACCAGTAGAAAACGTGATTGCTATGTACAATTGCGCTTATAAATACGGTCAATATTGATTTGTGTCTAATCTTATAAGTAATCTCGTTAATATGCTTTTAAGATGGCATTATGCATACGATCATTCGTTGCAATTTAATCCTATGACCATAAAAAAAACAACCCGAAAATATGAAATGTCAGGGTTGTTTTTTATTAAAAAGTGGTTAACATACTATTTATAGTTTGTTAATAGACGATAAAGTCCTTTCAATGTATAATTGAATAAATTGTATAAAAAGATTTCTGTAGGTGACATATATGTTAGAAAGTAATGATAAGAGAGAATTAAATCCCTCAACTTTTCTGAATCCGGTACCGGTAGTAATGGTTACGTGTGGAGATAATATTATAACTTTGGCTTGGGCTGGTACGATTTGCTCAGATCCTCCAATGCTTTCTATATCAGTGCGCAAAGAAAGATATACACATAAGCTTCTTTGTGAGAGAAAGAAGTTTGTTGTTAATCTGGTTTCACAGGATATTGCGAAACAAACAGATTATTGTGGTGTCAAATCAGGTCGGGATGTAGATAAATTTACAGAGTGCGGTTTCACAAAAATATATGGAAGTAAAACGGGCGAAGCAATGATAAAAGAGTCTCCTGCTAATATTGAATGTGAAGTTGAGCAAATAATAGAATTGGGTTCACACGATATGTTTATTGCTCGTATTGTAGGTGTATACGCAGATGAATCTTTATTTGATAATAAAGGCGCATGCGACCTTGGTAAAGCTGATTTAGTTGCATATAACCATGGAGAATATTTCACATTAGGAAAAGTACTCGGCTTTTACGGATATTCAGTTGCTTCTCCGGAAGTATTAAAAAGAAGATTAAAAAAATAATTACTAAAACAATAAATTGGAGGCGTTTTTATGAAAACGATAAAAGTCGGTAAGATGTTTATAACTGTGATGATTGCAGTTCTGATAGTTGCAGCACTGTCATCTTGTGCTTTATTCCCTAGCCAGGATGAACCTGCAATGCCAACGCTTAAGACTCCCAAACCGATTTCATATTCTTTTTATGAAGTTGTCTCAGGCACATTAGAAAGTAAAATAGAGGGTACCGGTACGGTAACTTCTATTTATTATACAAGCCATGCTTTTCCTACAAGTGGCGGTCATATCAAAGGATTGTATGTTACATTGGGTCAATATGTAAACAAAGGTGATTTGCTCGCTGAACTTGATAATACATCAATAGAAATGGATTATTTACAGGCTACTATTAATTATGAGAGAGCCAAGGAAACATTTTCACAACAGAAAAATGATCATGATGCAGGAAAATTGTCTGATACAGAATACAGAATTGCAGAATTGACTTTTGAAAATGTAGAAAAAACTTACTTGAATTATAAAACAGCATATGAAAACACTACTATATATGCACAAGTATCAGGTAAGGTAGTTTACATAAATACTGCTTATACAACAGCCGGCGGAAAGGAAATTGTTGCCGGTGATCCGGTAGTTGCCATTGATTCTGAAGATCCCAAATATACATATCTTGTATTTGATAAGAAATATGACAGTGAGGGCAAAGAATATACACCGGAACAATTCAGAATTGGTGCTAAGCTTACTTTAAACGAATGGTTTACAGAAGAGGGTACTCCTATTGAATATTTCAATGGTACTATTGTAGGTACAGATAAAATAATGAATGATACAGGACTTGGATATGTTTCAGATGCTACATATTATTGCAAAATGGAAAATATTCCTGAATCTGTCTCATATGGAGATACTATAAGATATAGTTATACTGTTTTTAGTATTCCCAATGTATTGCAAATACCGGCATCTGCTTATTTTGAATATGATGGTACGGCTTATGTGTATATGCTTGATGAAAATACTAACTTAAAAAAAGAAGTGGCTATTAGATTAGGTAATAGAAATGAAATGTATGTTGAGGTTGTAGAGGGCCTTGAAGCCGGAGATCTTATAGTGCTCTCATAAGCGTAAGCAGGAAGGGAAATACAGCATGTTTAAATCTGTACTTAATAAAATAGCAAATAACATTTGGCTGTTTTTATGTCTCACTGCAGGCTCATTGCTTATTGCTGCCATTTTGTCAAGTATACCGATCTATACAAATGGCGCACTAAAGAAGATGCTCAATAATGATCTTGATCGGTTTGTTACTTCTGATAACGGATATGACACTCCGGGACAGATGTATACGGCTGTATGGTTTAATAGTGAATATTCCGGTGAAGGTATTATCTCAACAATAGAAGAAACTGATGCGTTTATGAAAAAAACATATGATGAAAGCGATATTCTGGTATCTGATCAGTATACTTCTTTTTCTGTTGAGTATCTTAGAACAAATCCTGATGATCTATTGGCAAATAATACATACTACAGTCTGGAAACTTTTTCGGGAATCGAGGATCATATTGACATTGTTGCCGGACGTATGTATTCTGACGAACTTATGAATGGATGTATGGAGGTTATTGTTTCCTCCGAAGAGTATAATAATAACACAATGATGTTAGGCAAAGAATACTCATTTACAATAGGATGGCTTCCGGAAGAGTGGTCACCAACTTTTCGTGTTGTTGTAGTTGGTGTATATGAGCCAAAGTATGAAGATACTGAGTATTGGTATCAAATTGAAAATCATTTGTACAGAACTTTTATTGTAGATAGAAGTGGTTTTGAACAGGTAATGTTTAATCCTGATAATGCCGGCTTTATATCTGATGCAAGTTGGTATTATCATATAGATTTATATAATACTCCTTTATATGATGTACAGAATTTCGTTGATTTATATGAAAATCTTAATTCATATTTTCAGGAGAATTTCCGAGAAGGTACATTTTCTGTTTCTATACCAGTTAAGAAAACTTTAATAGAATATGTTGATAACGCTACTGATTTGCAGATTTCTATGTGGATATTAAATGCGCCGGTACTTGTAATGCTTGTGTTTTATATCTATATGGTGGCTAAACTGATTATCGAGGAAGACAAAGATGAAATAACATCACTTAAAAGTCGTGGAGCGGAAAGCAAGCAGATATTTATGCGATATGTTCTTCAGTGTTTGCTGATAGTAGCTACATCAATGTTGCTAGGGCCTCCATTAGGGTATGTTATTGCTCAATTGATTGGTTCTGCCAATGGCTTCTTAGAATTTGTGAACAGAAGTGCTATGACAATGAATATAGTGCCGGAAGCTTATTTGTATGCCGCAATATCAGGTTTACTGTTTCTTGTGATGGTTTTAATTCCGGCAAAAAAGGCAACAAAGGATACGATAGTACAGCATAAAGCTAAAAAAGCCAGAAAAACAAAGAAACCATTCTGGGAAAAAGCTTTTCTCGATATTATTTTGTTAGCGGCTTCTATATATTTGTTATTTATGTATAAAAGAGTAGACCTTTTTACTGCAGAGGGTTCTGTTGATTTATCTATATATTTTGTGTCAACAGTGTTTATACTTGCGTGTGGTTTGGTATTCTTGCGAATATATCCGTTAATTCTTAAATTAATATTTGCTATATTTAAGAAAAAACTGCCACCTACACTTTATTCTTCATTTATTCAGGTAGGCAGAGACGGTGGAGATAATAGATTTCTTATTCTTTTCCTGGTGCTTACTATTTCTGTGGGAGTGTATAGTTCCAGTACTGCAAGACTTATTAATGTAAATGCTACGGAGACAGGATTATATAAGAGTGGTGCTGATGTTATTCTTACTCCTGAATGGGAATTAGATGCTACACTCGACCATATAGGAGAAGATGGCAGTATTATTACAGGAACTGTTGCAGATATGCCACTTAAGTACAGAACTATAGATACTGATAAATATAAGGCAGTAAAAGGAGTTAAGAATCTTGCCAGAGTATCAGATGGTATGTATGTAAGGACAAAAGGATATTTTTCTTCTGAATGGCTGAGAAGTATCAGACTGATGGCTATTGAACCTTACGAATTCTCACAGGTGGCGTGGCTAAGAGCGAGTCTTCTCTCTGAAGACCAACATTGGTATGAGTATATTAATCAACTGGAGCAACACCCGTCTTCTGTTATAATTTCTTCAGGCTTGGCAGACAGGTTTGATGTAGAAGTAGGTGATACCTTACAGCTAAACTTCAACCCTCTTAGTGTAGAAGACGATGATGTAGGAGGATATCCGATTCAGAATTGTTATATACTGGCAGTTGTTGACTATTGGCCAAGATTTTATGATGGCGCGATAAATACAGACTATATGGATGAGCTTATAGTAATGAATTTTGACTATTTACAATCCATATATGATATGGTTACATTTGACATATGGGTAGATCTTGAAGATGATATTACATCAGAGGAGTTTTACGTAAACTTGGAAAATGCAGGATTGATTGATACATTAACAGGTATCACAGATCGACAGGTTGCATTGAATTATGAACATTCCGATTCAATGGTAACAGCTCTTAATGGTACATTCTCTCTGGGCTTTGTTGCTACAATGATAATAAGCATGTTAGGTTTTCTGCTTTACTGGATAATGAATATAAGAAAACGAAAATTGCAATTTGGTATTTTAAGAGCAATGGGTATGACAAAGGGCAAATTAACCTTAATGTTATTATGGGAGCATATTATGACATCCGGGGCAGCTGTTTTGGTTGGTATATTTGTGGGATTGATGACAACCGGTTTCTTTATGCCCGTGCTTGAAAAATCGTATGACAGTTTACTTCCTCTTAAGATGGAATATAATGCTATGGATTCTATACGAATCTTTGTGATCGTTATAGCAATGATCATAATTGGTATTATTATCATTGCTGAATTCATAAGAAGGCTTAGAATAAACGAAGCTGTAAAGATTGGAGAGGATTGAGTATGTCAACAGATTATATTATTACACTTGATAATATAAAACGCGAATTTCAGCGTAAGAGCGAAATAATCCATGCAGTTGACGGTGTGAGTCTCAATATTACAAGAGGTTCTTTTAATATTCTGCGCGGCAAATCCGGATCCGGAAAAACAACGCTTCTCAATATGATAGCAATGATTGATCGTCCCACAAGTGGTACTATGTATTTTAACGGAGAAAATGTAACTGAAGTAACAGATAATAGACGTGATAATATAAGACGTACACAAGTTGGTATTATTTTCCAGAATACGGCGCTTATTGCTCATATGTCAGCAATAGAAAATGTAGAGTTTGCTCTGTCTATAGCTGGAATAAAGAGCCAGGAACGCAAACGCCAGGCTATTAACTGGCTTGATATTATGGGGATAAAAGAACGTCGCAACCATATGCCTGCAGAAATGTCAGGTGGAGAACAGGCAAGAGTTGCGATAGGCAGGGCTTTGGCTCATGAACCTATATTACTACTGGCAGACGAGCCGACTTCAGAGCTTGACACAAAAACATCATTTGTTGTTGTTGATATGTTTCGTGAACTTGTGGACAAAAAAGGAATTACAATCGTGATGACAACTCATGACGTTAATATCATGGATGTTGCTGATAATATTTTCACAATGGAAGATGGGAGGATTATAGATGAAGTCAAGAAAAATACTATCACTGGCAGAACTTACTGATGGTAAAGATGATTATCAGGCAGACTTCAAGGTGCCTGATGATGTGATGATTTATTGCGAGAATCTAATCCGCCTGTATAAAATTGGCGAGATAGAGGTTATGGCGTTGCAAGGCCTGGATCTTACTGTTAAAAAAGGTGAAATGATTGCAATTATTGGCAACAGCGGTAGTGGTAAGTCAACACTTATGAATATTATAGGAGGGCTTGCAAAACCTACTGCAGGACGCATATATGTTAATGGTATTAATCTTCTTAAACTTGATGATAAGCTGATGCGCCGATATATGCGTGAGACAGTAGGCTTCGTATGGCAGAACACTGCACGGAATATGATCCCTTATTTGAATGCTATTGATAATATCAAATTGGTAATGCATATGGCCGGTAAGGTAGACGAAGAACGTGCAAATATGCTTTTGGAAACAGTAGGTCTCAGCCATAGAAAGAAAAGTAAAATGCATGAATTATCAGGAGGAGAACAGCAGAGAGTGGCTATAGCTATTGCTTTGGCTAATAATCCATCTATTCTGCTGGCAGATGAGCCCACCGGTGCAGTAGATACCAAGACAACAGCACAGATAATGAATCTTTTTCACAAATTAAATCGTGAAATGGGTGTTACAATCGTTATTGTTACACATGATAGACAGCTCTCGCACATGGTGCCGAGAGTTGTGACAATCAGTGATGGACGTATTGGAACGGAATTTATACGACGTGAAGAAATGGATTTAAGTAGTTCAGATATTATGAATGCTACAGCTGGACATGACAGCGGTACTCATGTAGAATATGGTTTTATAGATGGACGCAGACGTCTGTTTATTCCCGAGAGTTATCTTAATGCGATTGATGTAAAAGAAAAAGAGAAAATCAAAATGATAATTGACGGAAACCAAATAATATTGACAAAGCCGGAAGGGACAGAATGAAAAAAGGAAAATTTAAAAAAGTCATAATTTTGACAGTTTTATGTACTATATTGTGTATTGTTACAAGCATGTTGAGTGCATGTATAGATACAGGAAATAAGAATCCTGTTGTTACTATGGAGATGGATCCTACAGGAAAATCAGGCATATCCGGGTCTTTCCAGATAGAGCTGTATCCTGATAAAGCACCTAATTCTGTAAATTATTTTATAGGATTAGTACTTAAAGGCTTTTATGATGATTTTTATGCCACAAAAGTTATGGCAGGACATCTTGTAGAATTTGGAGATCCGTGGTATCTTAAGAAGAACGACCGTGTTATTGCAGGGGAGTTTGCGGAAAATGGATATACGGGTAATGATATTAAGTTTGAACGTGGTACTGTAGGACTTTGCTTATATCAAGATGAGAAAGGTATTGACAACGATTCTGCCATGGGTGATTTCTTTGTGATTCTTTCTGATGATGCCGGTAATGATTTTGATGGTAAATATGCCGCTATAGGAAAGATTGTTTCAGGGTTGGACATATTAGATCGTATTAGTAATATAAGTACATCCAGTGCAATTTCTTATCAGCCTATGTATTCAGCCAGAACTGAAAAAACAACGATAAACTTAAAAGGTGAGACATATCCTGCGGCAGTGACTACAAGAAGAAAACACTATTCAGGATATGTAACAGATGATTTTCTTAATGGAAATACAGAAGATGAAAAATAATTATAGGAGGCAAGTATGAAGAAACAAAGAAATTTATTAGCAATACTTTTATTATCCTTAACGGTGATAATGATAGTTACAGGTTGCGGCAGTCCATCGGGTCCTACAGACCCATCAAAAACGATGGCACCGCAAGGAATGGATGTTCATAACAATAAAACATATCGTGAAGTGTTTAGTCAGGATAAAGTTATTGAGATTTCTGTAGAATTAAAAAATGAGTATTATAACGAAATGATGGCTTCTCCTGAATCTGAAACATTTTATTCTGCTGATATAACAATAGGCGGGGAGACCATATATAATTCGGGATTCAGAGTTGATGGTACTACTGACTTTGTTGGCACTACAGAAGCATCTTTAGAAAAGTATTCATTCAAAGTTCGTTTTGATAAGTTTGTTGATAAGCAAAAGTATCTGAAACTTGATGAAATGGTTTTGATTAATTTTTACAAAGATCCTTCATATATGCGCGAGTATCTTTCATATTTGGCATATGAGTATTTGGATAGTAAGTATGCTCCTTTGGCTACTTATGCTACTCTGAAGATAAACGGTAAAGATTGCGGATTATATTTATGCATAGAGTGTGTAGAGGATGCGTATCTGAATCGTGTTGTTGGTAACAATGACAACAATCTTTATAAAGCATCAGAAGGTGCATCTTTGATATCTGCAGCTTCGACCTCACTATTTTCACAGAAAAATGGACAAGATGAAACAAAGACAGACTTAACTAATTTTATTAATACTTTACTTGCTATGCCAAATGGTGAGAAAGGTGATATTGAAACAGTATTGAATATACAAAGTGCTTTGCAATATATTGCAGTAAATACTGTGGTTGGTAATTATGATGGATATCTTGGTAAGAATGCAAAGGATTATTATTTGGCAAATGATGGTAGTGGTAGATTCTTTGTTGTTCCGTGGGATTTAAATGAATCTTTTGGATGTGGTAATAAAGATAATGGTATTACAGCAACAGTTGATCCGTCAGTTCCGGTATATAGAGTAGATATTTCAGAACGACCACTTATATCTAAACTGTTAGCAGTGCCTGAGTATAAAACATTGTATGATGGATATGTGGCAAAGCTTACAGAATTTCTGCAAAATCTTCCTACGGAGATTGATAAGATCCATACTATGATTGGATCTTATATTGAGAAAGATAGCCAGGCATTTTACGGATATGAGCAGTATTTGGTAAATATTGGTAAATCAACATCTGAAAATAGCACAGGATATATTTCACTGGCTGAATATATTAACTTAAGAAATAATTATTTGGCCTCTCTTGCGGGTTAATAATTATAATAAAAAACAGTTGACAAGAAGCGGTTAGTTTGATATACTTTCGTCTGTTTCCGATACATGCTGGTGTGGCGGAATCGGCAGACGCAAAGGACTTAAAATCCTTCGGGGGCAACCTCGTATCGGTTCAAGTCCGATCACCAGCATAACTAAACCGCTTCGGCGGTTTTTTTTTGTGAAAAGGAGTACAAAAGCATACAAAATGAGATTTAACGCTAAAGTTATAAAATTATGTTTACTTTTTTTATCAGATATTATTCTTACGGGATGTCTGCTTTGTGTACTTGCATTTTATCATCATGTCCTTCCATCTGAAGTAATGCAGGATCAATCTTTGAATGCCAGCGCTACTCCTATGCAGGACATAATTTTTCGTACTCCAGAACCTACTTCCGGCAGTACAAATGCTACTATTGTGCCAAGTGGGACCATAGAACCGGGCGCTACAGATGTTCCGCCACAACCAACGGCAACTCCGGATATAACTATGGGAGGTATTTTCACAACTGGTGAGATAATTCAGACGGAGGAATCATATAAAAGTAAATATGTGAGTGTTACGTGCACTACATATAAAACAGATAAGATTGTTTATTATGTACAGGATATATATGTACGTAATATGAGTTGCTTTAAGACGGCTTTTGCCAAGGACCAGTATGTAAGTGGATATAATACAGAAAAGATAGTTAGCTTTGCTAATTCTAAAAACGCTATTGCTGCTATTAATGGAGACCAGTATGGTGCAAGAAAAAATGGCGTAGTACTCCGTAATGGATATCTTTATAGAGATAAACCTTTTGATGATGTTTGTGTGTTGTACAATGATGGTACGATGAAGATATTTACTGAAGATGCTTTTGACGGAGAACGTGAATTGGATAATGGAGCATATCAGGCTTGGTGTTTTGGCCCTGCTATGGTACTTAATGGGGAGGCTGTTACTGAATTTGATTCAGCTATTGCCGGAAAGAATCCACGTACAGCAATAGGGTATTATGAGCCGGGACATTATTGTTTTGTTGCTGTTGATGGTAGACAAGACCATTCAGAAGGCATACGTTTTACTGATTTTGCTCAACTACTAGAAAATTTAGGATGCAATATGGCATATAATCTTGACGGTGGTCAGACAAGTCAGATGGTATTTATGGGCAAATATTATAATTCTCCGTATAATGGTGGTAGATCGGTAAATGACATGATATATATTTGTGACATATATGAGTAAGGAGGTACTTTTGAATATGTTTAATAAAATTCTTGAAAAAGTGATTCAGATAATTTTAAAAGTTCTACCTCATGTTTGCTTAATTATATCGTTGGCATATATTGTGCTGTATATTATAGATAGAGTAAATCCAAGTATGGATTTTATAGGCTTTTGGTTTACAAAGGCAATGCTACTAGCTTTAGCTATTACCTCTGCTGTTCTTGGTGTTGTAGTTATTATTTTTTTAAATAGCAGGAGAAAGTAATTATATTAAATATTCACTAATATCACCAAAATCAAAGCCTTTGTGTAATGCAAGATTTATTCCATTTGATACAGCAATACTCATTCTATCGATACTGGAATCAATATCTTTTGGTGTGACAACCATATTTCCAGCTCCGGTGTCAGAAATATTTTTTATTATATCATCTTCGATTTCTCCGCCCTCTACCTGTTCGATAATATCACGTACAATAGTCACGCAGTCTACTACAGTGGGTACACCGATTGCTATAACAGGGATACCAAGTGTTTCTTTAGATAATTCCATTCTGTGATTGCCTACACCTGATCCCGGGACAATACCGGTGGTTGATATTTGTATTGTTGAATTAACACGACTGATTTTACGCGAACACAGCGCATCTATAACTATAACAACATCTGGGCCTGCTTTTTCCAGTAATCCTTTCAATATTTCGCCTGTCTCTATGCCTGTTGTGCCCATAACACCTGGCGCTACAGCGCTGACCATTCCAAGACGCTTATCTAAGTTGTTATTATATTCGTTGTTAGTTTTAATATGTCTGGTTACAACAATTTTATCTACAACTTTAGGCCCCAAAGAATCAGGTGTGATATTTCTGTTTCCCAGGCCAACTACCATTATAGATGGATCTTTTTTTTGCGATTGATATAGCAGAGGCTCCAAACAGGCAGCTAATGTAGTTGCAACTTCTTTGTGGATACTAAGTGTATTTAGATTTGATGATTTGAGCTCTAATGTTATATATTCACCTTGCTTCTTTCCGATGGCATCTGCAGCTTCTTGTGAGACGAGACGTATCTTAGTAACAATAAGATGATTTTTTTCTGAAGTATCAACAAGCATACCTTCTGGTAAATTATTATCGGCTCTCATTTTTTTTGATTTATTTTCATCTATCATTTCTCTTGCTTCCAGGGCAAGGTCAGTTCTGTATTTCATGTTGTAATCCTCCATACTTTTTTTATAGTATGTCCTGAAAAAATAATATAATTCTTGAAATGTATTTTGCTTTGTGCTATATTGAAAAGAACCAAAATTTGGGGAGGTTTTATTAAATGGAAATTAAATTTATAAAAAATGAAAATCTAAAAAATAAGCCGGCAGATCAGTCTAAGTTAGGATTTGGTAAGCTTTTTACAGACTATATGTTTGTAATGGATTATGAGACAGGAAAGGGTTGGCATGATGCCAGAATTGAACCATATGCTCCTATTTCACTTGACCCTTCTGCTATGATATTCCATTACGGACAAGGCATATTTGAAGGACTCAAGGCGTATAAAGCTCCGGAAGGACGAATTCTTTTATTCCGTCCTGATATGAATTTCAAACGTGCTAACATATCTAATGAACGTCTTTGTATTCCTCAGATAGACGAGGCGTTTGCAATTGAAGCGCTGATTAGACTGATTGATATAGAAAAAGACTGGATTCCTACAGAACCAGGCACATCTCTTTATATTAGACCATTTATAATTGCAACAGACCCATATCTTGGAGTAAAACCAAGCTCAACATATAAGTTTATGATTATTTTATCACCGGTAGGTGCTTATTACCCAGAGGGACTCAATCCTGTTAAAATATATGTAGAGGATGAATATGTACGTGCAGTAAGAGGTGGTATTGGATTTGCGAAGACCCCGGGTAATTATGCAGCAAGTATTCGTGCACAGGAAAAAGCATACGAGTTAGGATATACACAAGTTCTTTGGCTTGATGGTATTGATCAAAAATATATCGAAGAAGTTGGCACAATGAATGTATTCTTTGTTGTTGATGGTGAGATCCTTACTCCTGCACTCAATGGTAGTATCCTTGCCGGTGTTACAAGAGACTCTACAATTAATCTTCTTAAGAGTTGGGGATATAAAGTAAACGAAAGAAAGATTTCTATTGTTGAGTTATATGATGCATACAACGAAGGAAAACTTCAGGAAATCTTTGGTACTGGTACTGCTGCTGTAATCTCTCCCGTAGGAGAATTAAATTGGGAAGGTCGTAAGATGGTCATTAATAATGGCGAGATAGGAAAGCTTTCTCAAAAAATTTACGACACTATTACAGGAATTCAATGCGGTAAGATAAATGATACAATGAATTGGACTGTTGAAGTTAAGTAATCTTTTGCTCTGAGAGAAATAAATTCCCGATGCTTTTACGCGTCGGGAATTTTATTTTTATGACAATTTAGTATTATTTTATGAAAATATTTGTAGAACTATGATATATAAATATATTGCATTCAATAATATTTTATGCTAGAATGTTCAAAACATAATAAAAAGCAGGTGAAATGAGAATGAGAGTAAAGAAAGTTATTGTTTTTTTACTGATATCTTTATTGCTGATATCCACAATAGGTTGTAATACTCTTCCGCCCGTACAGGATGGATATTTAGATGAGACTATAAAGCTTGAGGATCTTAATATAAAAGGCGAGGTTACGTTTACTATAAGTAACGAATCGGGTTCCAGAGTTGAGGCAATGGCTCCGAGAGCGCTAGCCAAGACTTTTATGGAAAAATATCCCGGCACAAATGTTGTAATTGATGAATCATCAAGAAGTACATATGAGACGCGTATTGTAGGTGGCACTATTGGTGATGTTTTTTGGTGTGACTCAGATGATGCTTGCAGATATCAAACAGAACATAGTGCTTTGATGCCACTTGACTACTATATTAAGCCTCTCGGCATTAACTGGAATGATATATTTATTGGATCCAAAGGCGCAGGAATGTTTGATGGTTGGCTGTTTATGGTTCCTAGAGAGTTATCACAACAGGCGCTTATTTATAACAAGGATGCCCTTGAGGAGGCCGGTGTTACTATTCCGTCTGATAGAGCAATGACATGGGATGAGTTTAAAGAGATCTGTATGCATTTGACAGAAGAAGCCGATACAGGAGCTGCTTATACTCAAGTTGGAGCACAGCTAAGAGTAGCTTGGCAGAGAACATGGATTTCTTTTGCCGAAGGTTGGGGTGGCAGATGGTGTGATGCTGAGAGTAAGAAAATATCACTTGTTTCTGATCCTCTTGTAATGCAAGGCTTCAAAGAGCTTCTGGATGCATGTATGGAAGGTTGGTTGTATCCTGTTGATTTTGCTTCGCAGCTTTCCAATGATTATAGATCGAAATACAGCGGTTTATCGGAAATAAACTATGTATTCCAACAGATGGGTCATATGCAGTGGCTCACAAGGCTACAGAATCAATATGAGTCTGCTGCTCTTGAATGGGATTTTACATATTGGCCGGAGCTTCCATACCATACAGTTTGCAGTGAAGCTACAGGATATGTTGTATATAATAGAACTCAGAATAAAGATACTGCCGCAGCTTTGGCATTGTTCTTCCTGACACCTGAAGGACAGGAAGCATATCATACTCAAACGGGTGGTACTGTTCCGGCTCTTGGATCGCTTGCAGATGCAGATTTCTGGAGATTTCCTGATGACGAAGTTCTATCAAAAAAGAACTGGGATGTTTTCGTTAAATATCCTGAGTGTACTGTTCAGGGAAATACTATAGTAAGAATGCCAAGTGAGATTTCAGATCTTTTCAGTGCTCCGAATATGCAATCCCTGTTTGCAAAAGTAATTAATGGCAAAGCTAGTCTGGACAATGCGTTGGTGGAGCTTGAGACAAAAGCAAATGAATTATGGTCAACTTTGCTGTAAATTGGAATTTGAATAGCAAGATTTTTTGATGTGAATTTACAAATGCAATCAAGCAAGGAAAAGAAGTAATCCATTACAACAAATAAAAGACGTCGCATCCTTTGGTGGTGCGACGTCTCTTTTGGTATGACGGGCATGCCGTTCGTCTGTGGTGAAAGTCCACAAGGGGCGTAGTTGCCAACGAACCCCAAAGCAATTTGCAAGTTTCACATCGTGAGGTGTGGGAGAGAAGAAGCAATAGCGAAA